>JBPOHR010000036.1:0-46810 GCA_052035325.1 Patescibacteria group bacterium | reverse complement strand
TAGCAATTAAATTGAAGAAAGGGATATTCGTTTTTGATAACAAATGGATGTAGGGGAAATAGGTGTTGATCAAGATGTCTGGTCGTTCTGCATCCAAGAAGTCAGCAACAAGTTGTTCTTTGATGATTTTTGATGATTCTTGGGAAATGCGTGATGCGAGTCGGTTGTTGGTGACATCGTAGAAGGGCTGGAACAAACTTGGATATTTTCGGTAAATATATACATACGCCTGCATCGACAAGGGGTCTTGAAAGTGGACACAAGTGCGGAAGCCAGAATCTTGAAGAGCTTCTTCAACCGCTTGAGCAATACTTCCATGGCCTTGAGTGGTGGTGAAGATGGCAATTTTTTTTGACATTACAGGGACGAACGGACAAGGCTATAATTATATACTATATGGCTTTCGTAATTGGTTTGGGCAATCCTGGTGTAGAGTATGCGCGCACTCGGCATAATGTGGGGTTTGTGGCGGTAGAGATGCTGGCCAAGTATCTTGGTGCTCGTGCATGGAAAGAGCAATCGAAATTTCATGGTGAAGTGGCTGAAGCAAAGTCACATTTTTTCCTCAAGCCGACGACCTATATGAATGATTCAGGTCGAGCAGCTCGGGCTTTACTGCAGTTTTACGACAAATCACTAGTAGCTGCCTCAGAGATGAAGTCGGTCTGGGTCCTGCACGATGATTTAGATATACCGCTAGGTAGTTATAAGATTCAATTTGGCACTGGGCCAAAAATCCATAATGGTTTGGGTTCGTTGTATCGGGAATTGGGCACAAAACAATTTTGGCACGTCAGGATAGGGGTAGATAATCGCCAAGGTGATCGATCGTTATCTGGCAGCGGGTATGTCTTGCAACCTTTTTCTCAAGAAGAAATGTCAGTGTTGCGGGAAACACTCGATAAGATCGTTACTGACCTAACGACTAGACTTCAGGTAGAATAAGCACATGGTGAAACCTCCCAAAGGTGTCCAGTCGCTCCAGCATATTTTGCAAAATTACCATCTCGATGATAAAGGTGGTCATATCACTCGTGAGTTTCAAGATTTTGGGTATCAGTTAGCGGTCAAACTTGATGACATTGCCCACAAGAGTCTCTACATGCGGTTAGCCAAAACGGTTGACCGCGGCATTCTCGAGAGTGCGCTGTCATTTGTGAGCGATGCCAATGCGCACAGTAAAGGTAAATTGTTTATGTGGAAATTGAAGGAATTGCGTGGACAGGTCAAGAAAAAGAATGCATAAATCAACCGTTTTTACTATTTTTGTGTTGATGATCATTGCCGGGTTGCTGGGGTGGAATTACTTTGCTAAACCCTTTGCAAAAGTTGGTGATAAAGCATTAGTTAATGCCTCACCAGAGCCGGCTCCTGCTCCGTCAGCGTCAACATCATCACAGTTTGCTCAGTGGGTTGCTACTGCTTCCACGAGAGCAAAAATTGCCCAAGTAATTGCTTACCCAGTTGTTGTTTCGAATGACTCGGCTACTATTTCCGCTAGCGCAGCGGCAGGCATTGCCGAGCTACAACCTGGGTTGGTGACGTGGTTTGGTGATAGAGTATCCAGCCGCGCAGTCGAATCTGCTTATCAGAAAGTTACTGCCTTATATGGAGAGAATGTACCATTGCCACTTTTTGCAGTGGATCACGAAGGTGGGAGAGTCCAACGTTTGAGTGGGGTTGGTTTTACACGATTACCGAGTTGGCGAGAACTGTGTGGTATGTCTGCCACCAATTCAGCTGCTCTGGTGGCAAGTAGCGCAGGTGAATTGCAACGTGTTCACGTTAATGCGGTGTTTGGGCCAGTTCTTGATGTGGCGAGTAGTTCTAGCGTTTTGGGTAATCGAAGTTGTAGTAATGATCCGGTGGTGGTGGCCGAGCAAGGCGTGCTGATGGCACAAGTGCTGCAAGCACATGCGATTCTACCAGTGTTTAAGCATTTTCCTGGAATTGGAGCCACCACTCGCGACTTGCACACTAGTTTTGATCGAGTGACTGTTGGCCCCACTGATGCAGCGCTTTACAAAACAGTTTTGTCGGTATTTCCTCAGGTAGGAGTGATGATTGCTCCCGTGGGTGTGACCAATCAATATCCCGATATTCCCTGCAGCGTAAGTAGTGACTGTGTGGGACAAGTTACCAGCAATTTCCCAGAAATAGTTATATTTAGTGATGCGCTCGAGATGGCTGCAACTGCGTACCAGCCGACGGGCGAATCCTTGTCGTTGGCGGAAGTTGCAAGACGAAGCATAGAGGCAGGCACCGACGTGTTGGTGTTTGGACCGACGGTGAAATCTGACCAGCTGGCAGGTGTAGTAGACAGTCTGGTAATTGCCTACGATACGAACCTGACAGTTCGCCAGAAAGTGGATCAAGCGTTGACGCGGCTGGACGCTTGGCGAACACAGCAGACAAGCCAACAGGAATCATATGAACAGTGATACGGTACTACTCCGACTGGTCTTGCTGGCAATTCTTGGCGCATCATTAGCGGGTGTAGCGCACTTCGATTTTACCCAGTACTTGCCTGTGTTATGGTTGGGCGGTGGTTTACTGATAGGACTATTTATTGCCAAGTTGGATGAGATATTTGGAATGCAGCTGTATCAGTCGTTTGAAGGTGTGCCCATGACAAGATCATCACTATTTGCGGTAATTTTGGTGGCGCTCAGTGTATTTGTCATTACATCCTCGGGAAGTATTTTGGGCGCAGGGGTAATTTCTGGTTTGTGGTTGAATTTGCTTTGGGGGGCGACGGGACAGATTTCTAGCTTGGCTGCCTTGCATGCATGGTGGCCGATTAGTGCTCAACTACCCATCAAAGATGCGGTAGTGCTTGCGTGGTTAGCAGTGGGAGGTTGGGGGTTGATGAGTTTGCTTACCACAGTGACTTGGAGGTAGTATGCAGTTTTTCCATTTATATGGTTTATTGATAGGTATTGGCATTTTGATTGGGTGGTGGTTAGTGCGCCGACAAGTGGTGCAATTTGGTCGAAGCGCGGATATGGTTGATGCCGGTTTGGGGTGGGCAGTTTTGCCTGGTATTGTCGGCGCGCGTCTCTGGCATGTCGCGACATCCATTCCCTATTACCTCGAGCATTTAGCAGCAGTTCCAGCGTTGTGGCAGGGAGGACTGAGTATTTTTGGAGGATTGTTATTTGGTGCGAGTGGAGTTGCGCTGTGGTTGTATCGCCAGCAACCAAAAACTTGGAGGAGTGAAGTGCTATGGTGGTTGGATATAGCAGTATTTGGAGTGCCGGTAGCACAAGCAGTGGGTCGCTTGGGCAACTTTCTAAATCAGGAATTATATGGATTACCCACCACCCTGCCTTGGGGACTTTATATTGATCAAGCGCATCGATGGTTGGGTTTTGAACAGTTCTCACATTTTCATCCACTATTTGCATATGAAGCGGTCGCGCTACTCGTATTTGCTGGATATATTTGGAAAAAAACAGCAAGTTGGCAGATTGGATCTGGCAAACTGTGTATATCCTATTTGGTATTCTATGCTTGGTTGAGAGTAGGGCTGGATAGTCTTAGATTGGAGAAAGCCTTGGTGGCTGGTACCTCGTTTGGTATTAATCAAGTCATTATGGGCGTAGTAGGAAGTCTAGGATTATGGTGGTTGTGGCGGCAACGACATCGAAAAGTGACCGTAGTCCTGTTGGGATTGATTATTGGTTGGTTGACCCTCTGTGTAGGATTGGTGCGGACATCGCCTACTTTGTTGTGTATATCACGAACCGTCATGGATCGATCAGTGATCGTCTGTCCAACATCCAGTCAGTATGGAGAAGTGGCTAGAGATAGACACCGCACATGGGTTCGGGTAGGCCAGAACTGGTTATGGGTAGAATTAGTAAATCAGCCTGACAGTATCACGCAAGGGCTTAGTGGGCGGACAAGTATTGGTAGCGACGGGATGTTATTTGTCTTCAATACTCATGCATATACGCCTACATTTTGGATGAAGGACATGTTGTTTGGTTTAGACTTGGTGTGGATTAATGAGAACAAGATAGTGGATATTTCGGCTAATGTGGTGCCACCGGCACCAGGTACGCCGGATCAATTGTTGCGTACGTATCGACCAAATCAACCAGCCGATCTAGTCCTCGAAGTCCCTGCTGGTACAGCCGCGACAGCTGGCTGGTATCCAGGCAGCCCTTTCGAGTGGTATCATTAAGGTATGCCTGCTGCCAGTCAATTGTTGGGGAAGCTGCGTGCTGGTTTTGCCTCAAGTGGGCAGACTGCAGTATCACCGCGTACAACACCTGTTATTTCGTCCCCTGTAGTACCTACCAGTGTCCAGAGTCAGCTTGATGTGTTGGATGACGTTTTGACTGAAATCGAAGCACAAGCGCCGCTTGCATCGGTGGCATCGGCTGTGCCACTGGCTGTTGCCCAGAGTACAGACACGCTCAATACTTTTCCTGCAGCGGGTAGTGCTTCAACCGCCAAAGAAGCACCACAACTAGCTACCGCTGCTGAGACAGCGGTTAATCAATCCATTGACTTAGGTGGAGGCTACCAAATGACCGAAGTAGAGCACTCTTCCGAAGAGTTGCCGCCAGAAGTTGATGGTTACTTGCAGCAAGTCCAAGATCATGCTGAACAATTGCCTCAAGAAATTGTGGTTGCTGGTGATGACATTCAACTTATTCCTCAAGCACCGCCCCTCAAGAAAGTGGTAGTATTGCCGATTACACCCGCAGTTGAACAGGCAGGTGCTCGTAAAGGAGCAAAGTTTAGCGTGCGCTGGTTGGTGGAGTGGAGTCGTCGGTTGATGAAGATGTTTTCAGGTAAAATAATCTATAGTCAAGAAAATGCAACCTAACTTAACGTATAGCACGTTCAACCCCGATCTCTTCGTTGCCCAGTTAGTTGGATTGGCCACAAGCCTGGTGAGTTTGGTGTTGTTTATTTGTTTGCTGATCGTATTTGGGTACATGGTTTTCCAATGGCTCAAACACCGTAATCGTGAGACATACGCACTCGGTTTTGTGACATTGTGGGTGCGATTACCTCGAGACAATGAAATTAAAATCGATGCAGCTGAACAGATGTTTGCTGGGCTGTATTCGTTGAAACATGATGGCTGGTTCTCTTTTTTGAAACCAGAGCACACGATTTCTTTTGAAATAGTTGCACTCAAAGAAAAAATTGCTTTCTATGTCAGCTGTCCCCGGAGTATCCAAGATTTAGTTGAAAAACAAATTAATGGAGCATACCCATCAGCAGACATCCGCGAAGTAGATGAAGTCAATATTTTTAGTGAAAAAGGTCGTGTGACCTGTGGCTCTCTTCATCTGGAAAAAGCCGATTTCTTCCCACTGAAAACCTACAAAGATTTGCCCACCGATGGGTTGTCGCTGATTACCTCAGGACTCGGAAAAATGGGTGATGGTGAAGGCGCGATAGTTCAGTATCTATTGCAACCTGTTGGTCGGGGTTGGCAGAAAAAGGGTCGTTCGTACGTGGCCAATGAAAAGAAACGCGAAGCTGATCCTCAAAAAGCGACCTACAGTCATGATCCAAAAGAGATGGAAAACATCGGAGCTAAGACAGAGAAACCAGGCTTTCGCGTCTCGATTCGGATTGTGGTTTCAGCACAACACGATTACCAGGCAGAGTCGCATTTCAACAATCTAGTAGGTGCTTTTGCCCAGTTTGGTTCAGCATATAACAGTTTTCGCAAAACGCGTTTCTTCCTCAAACACCTCTTCATGATCGATTTCTTGTATCGCTACATGCCAATTTTTCCACGCGGTACGTCGATTATGAATACCGAAGAGCTGGCAACAGTCTTCCATTTTCCGAATAAAACAGTCGAGACGCACCATATCCAGTGGCTGAATGCGAAAAACGCCCCCGCGCCTAACTTCATTCCAAATAGCGGACTATATCTGGGAACATCAAGGTATCGTGGTGAAGAGCGCAAAGTATTTATGGACATCAATGACCGGCGTCGCCACATGTACATTATTGGAAAAACCGGTACTGGTAAATCAGAGTTCTTGAAAGAAATGATCCTGCAGGATATTGAAGCAGGTCATGGGGTATGCGCGATCGATCCGCACGGCGAGTTTGTCGAAGATATTTTGACCCTGATGCCGCCAGATCGAGCAGAAGATGTCATTTACTTTAATCCATCAGATTTAGATCGACCAATGGGCATGAACATGATGGAAGCAGACACTGAGGAGCAACAGCACTTCGTGGTGAGTTCAATTATTGGTTTAATGTATAAGCTGTATGACCCACATAGGACAGGTATCATCGGACCACGTTTCGAGCATGCGATTCGTAATGCCATGTTGACGATCATGAGTCGCAAGGGCTCGACCTTCTTGGAATTAGTGCGGTGTTTAACTGATAGTAAGTTTGTCGATGAGATGCTGCCCTATGTCAAAGATCCAGTGGTGCGCCGGTATTTGACAGACCAGATTGCCCAGACGTCTGACTTCCATAAATCTGAAGTATTGGACTACATCGTGTCAAAGTTTGGTCGTTTCGTAACCAACAAAACCATGCGTAACATCATTGGCCAGACGGAAAGTGCCTTCAACTTCCGCAAGGCGATGGACGAGAAGAAAATTATTTTATGCAACTTATCTAAGGGTATTTTGGGTGAGGAAGATGCCAAGTTTTTAGGGTTGATTTTGGTGCCAAAAGTCCTGACCGCAGCCATGAGTCGTCAGGACATCCCCATGGAAAATCGGCACGACTTTTTCTTGTACGTGGATGAGTTCCAGAACTACGCCACTGAGGATTTTGCGGTGATTTTGTCCGAAGCTCGAAAGTATCGGCTGAACCTGATTGTAGCGAATCAGTTTATTGGTCAGATTGATGAAGAAGTGAAAAACGCTGTTTTTGGTAACGTGGGTACGCTAATTACCTTCCGTGTGGGCGTGCCTGACGCCAACTTTTTGCAGCATGAGTTTGCACCGACTTTTAATGAAATTGATTTGGCCAACGTCGAGAAGTATCACGTCTACATCAAGACCATCGTCAACAATGAGCCAGTGCCACCGTTTAGTATGTCGCTGGAAAAGGATATGGATGCGGTCAAGCTACGGATGAATTCGCGCTTGGCCGAAATGATCAGACAGTTGTCGCGGTTGAAGTATGGCAAGGATAAGGCTGTGATCGAAGCGGATATGAATATCAGAGCGAAGTTGTAGGTGGCTTATTCTGCCGGATATCGACTCTCGTAGTCTTTTACCACTGCTTGGCAGTAATTGTAGCGGACGTACTCAAATGCTTGTTGAGTGATTGGCGGCTTAGAGGGTTCGATTTCTACTGCAGAGCTCAGACTGGCTGCTGTTGAGCTCGTCTGGAAATCTTGGAGTAGCGTGGTAGCTTGTTGTGGATTTGGTAGATGAATAGCACGGACGGCACCGTTGATCTGGGCTAGATACTGGGCGTTGACCAGGCCACGGTTGGTGGCTATCGACAAGCCAACATATCCAACCACTGCCAAGAAAAGTGCCAGCAAGACAATTTTGACAAACTTCATGTATTCAGTATAGCAGGCTACTCGTAGCGCAGCGCCTCGATGGGTGAGAGTTTGGCTGCTCGGCTAGCTGGCGCTGCGCCAAATACTAACCCTACCACAGTCGATACACCAAACGCCAAGAGTACCGCTTCTAACGTCACTTTGGCAGGGAAGAATGATTGGATTGCCAATGAACCAAGAAATGCAATTGTCAGTCCGATTAATCCGCCAATAATTGAAAGGAGTGCCGCCTCAATCAAGAACTGTAAGAGAATAACATTGGGGGTAGCGCCAAGTGCCTTGCGTAAACCAATTTCCCTCGTACGCTCCGTGACGGAGACGAGCATGATATTCATGATACCAATGCCGCCTACCACCAATGAGATCGCCGCGATACCGCCCAGTCCAGCTGTTAGTACCCCCAGGATTTGATTGATTGTCTGCAACAGTTGCGTTTGATCAAAAACAGTAAACTCATCTTCCTTCAAGTAATCGAGCATGGTTTTTTCGATACGTGTTTTTGTGTCACCTACATCGGCCCCATCACGCGCTTTGAAAATAAAACTATCAACGAGCTCGGTATTAAAATCATCAAACAAGGTATTGATCGGCAAGTAGATATAGTTATCAAAACTTGGTCCACCAAACCCACCACCTTTTTGCTCAAGGACCCCTTTGACGAGGTACGTTTTGCCCTCTACTTGAAATTTCTTATTGACCGGGTCAACACTGCCAAATAATTCATCAGCAATTTTGGAGCCCAACATCGCTACTCGAGTGCTTTTTGCCTCGTCAGCGTCGGTAAACCACTCGCCTTTAGCGGCTTTGGTGTTGCGAACCTGTTCATATGCTGATGTGACACCAAAGAAAGTGACTCGTTTGCTGGTGGCTTTGTAATGAGCTTCACCTGTTCCTAGGGCTGTAACCGTTCCTGATTCGATGACATCACGATTGTCGCGCATGATGCGATTAAATTGCGCCCGTTTGAGGATAGGTTTGGCAGCATCAATTTGAGCAGCTTCACCACCACTAAATCCACCATTTTCACCAAACAATTTACCTGGGCTAACATACAACGCATTACTGCCTAGACTTAAAAATTGATCTTTAACATACGATTGAAGGCCTGTGCCTAGGCTGGTCAGTAACACCACTGATCCCACCCCAATAATCACCCCCAACATGGTCAAAAACGCCCGCACTTTGTTGGTAAGAATGGCTTTGATGGCGATAGCAAAAATAGTACTCATGATTTCTTAATTCGTTTGGTTGTTGGTTTGTGGCCAATATGAGTATCACTGATGATGTTTCCGTCACGAAACACAATTTTGCGTTGAGCAATTGCGGCTACATCGTCTTCGTGGGTGACCATAATGATGGTTTTACCTTCCTTCCAAAGATCGAGTAGTAGTTCTTTGATATCATCACCGCTTTTCGAGTCAAGATTGCCAGTTGGCTCGTCAGCAAAAATCACGCTGGGATCATTGATCAGCGCCCGCGCAATGGCAACGCGTTGTTGTTGGCCACCTGACAGCTGGGCCGGTGAGTTGGCGAGACGATCGCCGAGACCAACTTTTTCGAGCATTTGGCGCGAACGCTTCATTTGCTCACTGGACGAAACGCCTGCGTACACGAGGGGAAGCGCTACATTATCAAGGGCTGAGGTTCGCGCTAAAAGATTAAACTGTTGAAACACAAACCCAATTTCCCGATTGCGCAGGCGTGCTCGTTCCACTTCATTGTATTTGGTAACGTCTTTATCTTTCAGAAAAATCTGACCCTCACTCGGTTCTGCCAACATACTGGCTACCTGGAGAAACGTCGATTTTCCTGACCCTGATGGCCCCATGATGGCCACAAACTCACCCTCATCAATTTCCACAGTGATGCCATCAAGAGCGTTGATGGTGGTATCACCGATCACATATGATTTGGTGACGTCGGCAAGGCGAAGTAGCATGGTTAGTTGGTGTTTGATGACAAGACAATTTCATCACTGGTACTTAACCCACTTGTAATTTCTAGCCAATCGTCGGTCTCGAGGCCAGGGACAACTTCGCGTTCGGCCACCGTAGTAGCACCTGTCCTGACATCAACATAGGTTTTACCATCACGTTGACGAGTTGCGTCGAGTGGGACAGCAAGGACATTTTTTCGCTCATCCAGATTGAGTGTGACATCACCATTCATTCCTAGTCGATACTTATTCAACAGTGCGCTTCCGCTCGCAGCGCCAGCCTCAAGAGGGAGCTCGACAATAAACACGGTTCCTGTGCTGCTTTGTTGACTCTTGTAGCCGATCGCACTGACACTGGCAGTCAGTGGTTCATCGCGATATGCATCGAGGGAAATTGTGCCTATTTGACCCAAGGAGACGTTGGCGATATCTGCTTCATCGACTGCAGCTTTGAACACGAGCGTCTCTGGATTGATGAGTTGAAACACATCAGTGGCAAGCAAATTGACTCCCGTAGTGGTAAGAGGCACATCTACCAAAATGCCTGAAAATGGCGCACTCAATCGAGTGTTGTTTATTGCAATATCACGAATTTCTACGTTCAGAACAGTATCTTCCAGATTCCACTGTTCTTGATCTAAGCCGCGACGCGTTGCCAACGTCTCGACGTGATAATCTGTAGCATCTTGTGATGATTCAAAATCCCATCGTTCGCGAAGGTATGCGTTCAGATCTTGTTGCAGTCGTTTTTGTAGTTCAGCTTGATCTATTTGAGCAATAACTTGGCCTTTTTTGACGGTGTCACCTTCTTTTGCTTTGAGGTACGTGACTTTGCCACCTGCAGCAAAACGCAGACTAGCCTGTTGTTTGGCGTCGATAATACCTGCCACTTGGAGTGTTTTAGTCAGATCGCGGTATTCTGGTCGAGTGAAGGTGTAGTTTGGTTTGGCTGCCTCGCTGCGTCGATAAAGAAAAAAGCCTATGCCGGCGAGTATGAGCACTAACACCACTATGAGAAGCCAGCGGCGCTTGAGGAAATGAAGTGTTGTTATGCCAATAGATTTAAGTAACGAGAAGGGAGCCATCTGTCCATGATAACATTACCCGCTAACTGAGGCAAAAGTGAGGTGGACGGTTTCAGTCAGGATTTTATTAATTATACGGGTTGTCATACACGCAGTGATTATTACTATCGGGCAGCCATCCAAATAAACATTGATACTTGATAGTATTACCGTCCAAACATGGTATTTGTCTAGTGTAGGAATCTTCCTCATCTACCATTCTTGTTCTATCACAGTTTGGGATATTGACACATGTTCCATCCAATCTGTATTGGTTTGCGAGACAATCCGCTTCACACCGAGAACCATCAGCACTGATCTGATAATCAGCAGGACATATATACTTCGTTGTGCCTTGGTCGTTACAGGGAATTACATTGACTGACGAAGTACTAAATAACCGTCCATCTGGATCGGGGTTGTTTGATTCACAGTCAATAAAGGAACTGGAGCCGCCTGTGCTGGCTGATCGAAAATTTTGAGTTGTGGTGTTATAGCGACATGTTGATTCACTGGTGTAATGGTTATCATGACAATTTTGTTGGGTTGTTTGGAAGTATTCACAGCGGGACAACTGGGTGGGTGGTACATTCACCATACGGTAGCAAGAAACAGTATCAGAATTTCTCACACACCTTCCGCCAGCAGTATTTGGATAACAACTTTTGTTAAGTAATTCGCACATTCCATTGATGAGAATCGAGCAGTAGGGGTTGGGTGATATAGATATAGGTGGCTCACCTGAAGAGGATGTGCCGGAAGTGTAGAGAATTGCTGCGCCTTGGGCAGCGATCTGAGCAACGTAGCACGCATACTGATTGCTGAATGATCCGGCAGGACAGCTAGCAGTTGCTACGGGATATTTGTAACAACTTAGGGCAGGAGCATGTAGCAACTCCCAACAGTTTCTTGTGGACACAACAGTTTCTTCAGACTGAGTTGTAACGATTAAGCTTTCATCTCGACACATTGTGTTTGGTTCGATTAATCGTGGGCTCTGATTCTCGATCACACAGCGACATTTTTGAGTGGTTTGAGGGCAGATGTCACCATCGTATATTTCAAGCACCTCTTGTGCTGGCATGCAGCATACTTTCGACTCACTGCATGTCTTATTTGCTACTTCAACCTTGCCGTAAGCATAACAACTACCAACCTCACAGGTGTTATCTGTTCCTGCCACTTCACAAGTGTTTGTTATGGAGGTGATAGTTGTATCAACTTCGTCCAAGTTTTGGCAAGTCACGTCATTTATGCAAGCACTTGTTTGGAGTTGTCCGTTCACACAACTAAATGTCTTTCTTTGACTTATCGGACATCCATCTCGACCGCACAGACCGTGTACACCTGGTTCATTGTGCTGGATGATTCGGTTGGGGATACTGTCACTGGGTGCTGTACGGCAGTTATTGAATGCTTGAGTGTTTTGCCGACACCATTCACTGTCGATACATGCATGAGGATTTAGTATGCCGTTGCGGCAGGTGTATGCACGTAGTTGATTTTCATCACAGCCCGTTTTGCCACAGTCTGAATAAACTATATGTCCATCAACAACGGTTTGTGTTTCAGAAGAAATGGTTTGTGGCACACTGCACTGAGAGGGGGTAGAGACAATCGCTACACCAAGCTCTGCTTGTTCTTTTACACTTTGATATGAATCATTGACTTGGCTAATGCAACTATCCCTCGTTTGGCAGGATACTAATTCGACAGTACCATTGTTGCAACGAACCAGAGGTACTTGAGTAGGTGAACAAAAACGTCCACCACAGCTGATGCCATAAACAGGATTTCCAGGCCTGATTTCGAAGGTTGTGTTCGAGCCTTCATCAAAGTAGTTGCAATTCGCAGAATCAATGTTTTCACTTTCAACTTCACTTTCGCTTCCACACACATACGCTGACTTAGAGCCACTGAAATAGCCATTTTGACTACAACAGGCAAGTCTAGTTTGAGCAACTTGACCATCGTTAATACACCTTGAAGGGGGAGCATTGCATTGCAAGTAATTATATAATGAGTTGCACTGCAAATTGGTTGCCCAACCTCTGGTAGTGTTACAAACCTCATTGAAACTACTCTTGCAGTTGAGCGGAGTTTGAGTAGTTATTATCGGTTGAATAGCAGGTACTATGGTCGGATTTTCAGGATTTTGCCCGCTTGGTATATCATCGGTTCCACCTACACCTCCTGCGTCACCACGATCTTCACATTTATCTGTAGTCGGATTGCAGTACCCACTTTGACAGTCTTGGTCCCGGACACACGTCATGTTCAGCGTGAGTGATGCCTGATTTGGTTGACACGCACAGTAATAGCGCCCTGCCGAATCCCTTAGTTGGGTGTTCACTACTCGACAGACACCGGGAAAATTACTACAGGCAGTATTAATGGGGTTATTGTCCCGGCAGGCTGGTGATGAATCACTTGCTTGCGAACACAAAGTTGTTGTGGGTGCAGCACTTTGCGCGGGTGATTGAGTCGTGGTGTCTGCTGTATCACTTGGGCAAAGACCTCGGCTATTATCACCGCTTTCATCCCACTGACAGTTGAATGGCTCATTTGGTACGCAAAAAGTGCATTTACAGATATCGCCGTGTTTCTGGCAACTGTCTTGTTTGATTTGTGTAAACTGAGCACCAACGCTGGCATTTTGGCGAAGATCTTGAGTACGATAGAGAAGAAAGGAGGCCACAACAAGCCCTACCACAACAGCTGCTAGCGCAAGTGGGGAGAAGATAGTTTTGGCAGAAAACCTGTGAAGTATCACAGCTTCTAGAATATCAGATTATTGAGTGTGTTGGTGGGTGTGCTAGGTGTGTCATTCTTTTGAGGGCAGACTGCTTTTTAGCTTGTAACCTTTTCGTTTCTCGAATTCGATTTCAAGTGGAATGTATTGCGATCTAAAAATGGATTTCAATCTGGCAATATTTGTTACAACCTGAGCTTTTTTAGTCTCATCTTCATGAAGGAACTTTAAGATCTCCTGCACCGACACGTGCTTATTCTGAAATACGAATAATGCATACAAAATATCCAGTTGCATCCCTCTGAGTATTTCGATGTGAACTGGTGATTGGTTACCTTCCGCATACATGAGGCGATACTTGCTTGGTTCTATGGTGAATTCTTCAAATGATAGGTTGGGTCGCTGTTGTTCTAGGCCATAAACGCTTGCAAGAAAGTCGATCACCATGATTGCAGCTTGTCGTTTTGGTTCTTCAAGCGAATCAATGAGAACTTCTGCACTTTCTGTGTCAGTTGCTTGTGTTGTAGAGAATATTCCTACTAATGAGCCCTTGATTCTGTCAGCTAGTGATCCAGGATTGAGGCGACTAAACGCCTCAATCTGTTTTTTACTTATGGTTTTCTTGGATTCAGCACTCATAAGGAGAAATTATACATGACAATTGAAGGACAGACTTCATTTCAGATCTCACAGATAGGGTTCTAAGCTGGGAAGTATAGAAACATCTGTTGCTAATTTGAGATCAGAGAGGTGTTGCGCTTTCAGGTATAACTACTGCCGCAACCAGATCATCACCTTTTACCCAAGTTGTTCGTGGCTTGGGGCCAATCCAAACCTCATTAACTCTAACATCAGAAGCTGTAAATGAGTCGGGATTTGCTGGCTCAACTTCGAATAGGTCACTAAAAAGAACTCTGAAAACCTCAACGGGGTCTCTTTGTACGAGGAGCAACAATGCTTCTTGGGCAGCTTTCCCTATTTCATTATAGGGAAACACAACTTTTATAAATGGACTACCTATTCTATTTGTTTGATCGCGTGCAAAATTCCCCCAAATAGCAATGGTTATCGTATCTGGCATCTTAAAATCAGCACCTTGTTCTTTGTTTATGGCATCAATCTCAGATTGAGAAATGGAATCTGGTGATACAGTTAATACTCGTACAATATGGCGTTGATCAGTGTCGGGATTAGTGTCTGTAATTCTATAATGATAAGGAAATACCCAGTTTGCGATGCTGAACTCGAGAGCTTTGTTTACATCTTCTAATGTTACATATGGCATACGTCCTCTAGATGCACGTTGTTTTTGAACAGCAAGATAACGATGAACGTAATCAGTTATCTCTGGCTGAGCACCAACATCTCTTTGTAGCTTCCCATCTTGTTGTATTAAAATATCAGGAAGATAATGTTGAAACCAGCCTACCACAGCCTTAAGAGCTGTCGTTCTTATTATTTCAACCAACTCAGAAATTGTTAATGATTCTCGATGAGCAGCAGTAGTATCAGGTTGCCAAGGGACGGGAGGTTTTTCCTTATGTAGCATCAAGTTGTGCAGAGACGGGACGTTTTTTTTATTTTCATTTAGTATCAGGTTGAACAGAGCTGGGTGGCCGTTATTTTCTTCATTCATTTCCAATAGTATAGCAAATAATCTGAATTGCTTATTTTATTGAAGATACTACTCTCACTAACTCCCATAAGCATTCATCAAGTGAGCCGGGAGGGACTCGAACCCCCGACCAAGAAGGTATAAGCTTCCCGCTCTACCAACTGAGCTACCGGCTCACAATAAAGGAAAACCTAAGGGTATTATACTCGACTTTTCGAAGTTGGATTAGATCACCAGCAGGGCGAGAGCACCGAGGATTAAGATACCGATTCCTGGGCCGATAAACTTGGCGAGTGTCTCGTCGAAGGTACCAGTTCGTGGCAGCTCTGGAGGTAACTCTGGCTGAGTGGTAGATACCGTCACTGGAGTGGTGGTTGTAGTGGTCACAGGTACAGTGCAGGTGGTGCTGTCTGGGTATGATTCCAGGCGACAGACGCTGTTGTAGCAGATGTGAGCAGAGTTTCTACAGTCGCCATTGCTGACGCAGCGCTCATTACACCCAGGTTGTGGGGTAGGAGTAGGCGAAGGAGTGACGGGTGGTTGGCAGTTTTCGGCACTGGTGTAGGTATCCAGGCGACAGCGATCACCAGTGCTGGTTGTCACACAGACATAACTGCTGCTGGCGGTCTGACAGTTAGTGTTGGAAGAACACAGACTGTTACAGGCATAGGTGTTAGCAAGTGGTTCACAAGAAGCAGAGGCAGTGTTGGTACCTAGGCGACAGCGGTTGCCATCCGTTGTGGTGACACAGCGGTAGTCGGCGTTGACATCCTGACAGTTGGCATCACTGGTACAGCTCGAGTTGCAGCTGTAGGTAATTGGTGTTGGTGACGGACTTGGTGATACTGAAGGAGTTGGTGACGGACTAATACTCGGTGTGGGTGATGGAGAAACACCAGGTGTAGGTGAAGGACCCTCAACCAAGAAGACTAGAGTGCATGAATTGGCATCATTTTCAGCGGCTTTTGGTTTTGAGGAAGGAGCAGTGGGGACGACAGATTGAGTGCCGGTACTGCGCTGTCTCAGAGCGATGAGCACTCCAGCCATGGCAACAACGAAAAATAAAGTTAATCCTAAGACTGCAGCCAGATTGCGCAGATCCATGCCAAACACCTTGGTGGGTTCTTTTTTCGCCGGTGCTACAGGAGTCACTGGAGCTGGTGTGTTGACCGGATTGGCTGGTGGTTGCTGGCGCAGTTGCATCATGTTAGTTAGTGTCCCCGTTGGATGCCTTGTTGCTAGAAGTTGATGAGTTGTTTGTTGAACCACTCAACGTACTAGAATTTAGCTCGGAATCAATTGGAAGACCAAAGCCAGGAGTAATGATTTGACTTACAGCTGATACATTGGGAAATGCAAAGCAAGTGTTGGCGTCTGCGCCAGTACAGATCTGACATTGTGCTGTGGTTTGGCCTGATTTGGTGATGATAAATGGAGCAGAGACAGCACCAGTGGCTTCGAGATTGGTGATAGTGCCATCAGCTTCTACAACTCTGAAGATATAGTGGTGGGCACCTGGCACTGTGCCACAGGTGAGATTAATGCTGTCACCGATTTGCACAGATGTGCTTGGAGTATAGGCGACACTATTAACAGACATGGTGATATTCAGACACATTGGGCCTGGGGTGGGTGTAACACCGGGGGTGGGCGATGGGTTTGTTTGTGGCTGACATTGTGGCTGGTCACAGGTGTTGACAGTATGGCCACAGTACGCTCCACCTGCATCGAGTACGTCGATCTGTCCACATTCACCAGCACCTAGAGTAGGTTCTGTGGCACTCGGGGTCCAGTTCTCGTAACAGCGCCAATCAAAGACACCAGGGGCACCTTCGTCGGAGTATTCACAGCCATTTGGACAAGTGTACTTGACATAGGAAGCGGCTGGCTTGGAGGAGTCGGCGGGACACATATCGCCTGTGGCAGCATTGGGTGTTGGTGTTGGATTACCGCCACCGACATTGTTTGATGTTGAGCTGACACACCTTCCAGAGCTACAAACTTGTCCAGATGCACAATCAGTTACTTTACTTACCTGCAGATTACTATTACACCTACCGGTACTAGTCTCACTAAAACATAAATCCCCATTAACAGGATAGTTATTACCTTGATAAACACACTGTGTTGATTGACAAATACAATTTGTGTTTGTTGTACTGATCGCACGACAGGCACCTTGTGCTGTGGCACTACAAGGGCTTCCAAAAGCTTTGTTGTTACAATCTGTTGATGGGGATGAGCCACCACAACGTTGAACAGTGACAGCAAGTTGACACCGACCATTGTTACATACCTGCCCGGTTGGGCAACTTAAAGAGGAAGAGAAAGTGTCAGGTCTTTCACATCTTTTATAACTTGTATCAGTTAGACAAACACTACTACCTATAGCTATCGGCGTTCCGTTGTAATTGCAGGTACTGCTCTCTGCAATACACGCACCATTAGCGCAGGTCTGGTCCCTACCACAAAGTGTAGTCGAGATATTTCCATTATTACAATTTACTGCTCTATCAGGATTTGATGTATTTCCCAACCCATTTAAGCATTTTGTTTGTCCATTTGTGATGGACGTACCACTATATGTACAATCTAGCGCGCCACCAGTGCCAGGAGGATTGACCTCAGATACTTGGCACACACAAGTAGGATTGTTTCCACTACCCTGACAGATTCCTGAACCACCTTGGAACGCACACTGGCCGACCCCTGCTTGCTTTCCTACGCACTGTGAGTCTGATCCTGTGGCATTACATGTTGAGTTGATAGCCGTGACAGTACATTTTCCACCAGTACACACGAGTCCAGATTGACACTGAGTGGTAGATGTACAGTTTTGATTGATAGTAAGAGAACCATCAAGAGGTTGACACCCACATTGGTTTTTCCCAGCCTCAACGCCGTTTTTTATACAAATGCCAGGGAAGCCATTACAGGATGAACCAATGTCGTTTCCAACACAAACAGGTGCGGTTCCTGGTCCGGTACACTTGTTAGCATCATTATCAGTACCGCTTCCTCCACCACCGCAACCTTCTGAAACCGCGCGCGATTGGTGTCCGCCACAATCCCCATAGGAACGAGCTGCTTCAAACTTCCACTGAGCTTCTGGCTCACACCAAACAGCTGTAAAATCGCTTATGACAGACGGAGTACTCTCTTGATGACCATTACACTCCCAAGTAGTGCCTGAAGCTTGTTGTCTCGGATCAGTACTCGTTGAAAGCAAAGCATAGCCAGCGGCACTACCCACCACCAACGCTAGCACCACCACACCGCCAAGTAGCATTTTCCAGTTTAAGCCTTTTTTCTTGGGGGTCAGATTGTTGCTGGATACACCACCTGTTACATCACCCATACTAGGTGGCGTAGGTGGGAGACCAGCAGGAGAAGCAGCGACGGGAGTCGGAGTGCTCATCGGCGCAGGTGCAGCAGAAGGCATACTAGAGGGAGTTGGCATACTCGGAGCCACGCTCATGCCTGGCATACTAGGAGTAGGAGGAGTAGGAGGTTGGACAGATGGAGGAGTAGGTACAACGGGAGTCGAGGGAGTCGACGGCACATCACTTGGAGTAACAGGAGAAGTAGTAGTCACAGGAGTCGCATTAATCATGTAGTCGAGGTCGTATCTATTAACATTACCGTGTCTTGACTAGAGGTGTCAAGCAGCAAATGGCCACAAATAGTGTTCAATTTACTGATGACGACATTTGTCATAGTGTGTTGTCAGAATTCTGACTATATTCTCGTTGCCATTCTCGTGAAGTCCAGAAGCTCCATCCGCCAGCGGCCAGGAAGAAGATACCGCCGAGAATAAGAGCCATGGTGGTACCGACTGAGCCAGTTTGGGGGAGGGCGCTGGTGGTCGCGATTTGTGAAGAGCGAGTTGCCGATGAGGTACTGGTGGCAGACTTGGTACTGGTACCGCCGATTGGATAGGGGTTGCCGGAGCTATATGGTGTCGTTTTGGTGGCAGATTTGGTAGAAGTTGTACCGCTAGTAGTGCCAGTGGTCTTCGTGGTTGTGTCAGCCAAAGCGATTTGTGATGACGTATCAAAGCTATCAGTAGTATCGATGCTCGCTGTCGCATCACCAGCGACGGTGAAAGTTTTGGTTTTAGTGACGGTTTTGCCAGTAGTAGGATCAACATAGGAATAGGTAACGGTATGTTCACCTGGCTCGAGTTGCTGGGATAATTGACTGATATCAAGTTCGAAGCTACCACTACTGTCGGCCGTGACTTGTTGAGTGATTTGGGTGTCGGAATGGACTTCAATACTAATAGTGACGCCGGCAGGGGCTTGGCCAACAATCAGAGGCTGGGTGGTGGTAACCACCTCGGTAGATGCCTCGGTGAGGTCGACGATGATTATTTCGTCTTCCGCTTCGCCAAAACTACTGGCTAGTTCTGAATCTCGGTTAGAAGTAACAGTATCAGTTACAGGCGGCAAAGTAGTCAGCACACCCGAGTTAGTGGCAGTGGCTGAAGGTGTGGCGGTGGGAGTGATGGTTGCTGAATCAGAAGCGGCGGGAGATGCAAGAGGTAAGGCGGGAAGTTCAGCGGCGGGACTCGGATCAGGAGGAGTCATAACAGTGGGTGACGTAGTCTCAGTTGTTTGCGCGAGTGCGTTGCCTAGGGTGATAGTCGCTGCAGGTTGGGCGGTTGCTACTGTGGTGGTAAGCTCGCTAGTCTGGCTTGCTGTCGCGCCCTGGACATAGATTTGGACTGTGGTGGTGTCTTCGACATTGGCAAATAAACCTGTTTCCGTCAACCGCGCCATCGAAAGGGGAATTGCCCAACTGCCTGAGCTTTTTACCAGTGAAGACAATTGACCTGCTCCGGGGACGGTGACATAGACGATGCTACCTTCTGCTGGACTGCCAGAAGGGGTCACTACGGAACCATAAATTGTTTTAGCAGGAGGAGGAGTGCCAGCCGTTTTGGCAGTTTTGATGGAAAAAGCTTGACCGGCATTATCATAAAGTGTTGACCCGGCGGTGCCGAGGCTGAAGTAGTAGGTTGTATCAGCGTCAAGCTCCCGTACAGTAATATGATGTGCGGTGAACTCACCAATTGAGCCAGCAAGTTGATCGCGGTCATCACCAGCTCGAGACTTGAGGTCATCTGCCGTAGCACCATACTTCACATATCCTGGAGTGGCTGAATCAGTTAAAAAACTCACAGAAAAGCTGGTATCGGTGACGTTGGTAATTTTGACCGTGCGTGGAGTTTCCTCGGGAGCTGCACGAGGGGCGAACACACCGAGCCCATCGCTAAAAAAGAAAATACCTACTCCAAGTCCGAGCACGAGCAGCAAAATCCCCAAAATGGTAGGAATTTGTTTCTGCAAGAGTTTGGCTTGTGAGGTGGGAAGAGTCACCATAGTACAACCAGGGCATTTACCCTGATTTATTTACTGTAATGAATTACTGCTGACTGCGCAACGCGAACCATTTCCGAAAAAACTAGCACAAACTATTACGGAATGGTAGTGCTTGGACTGGTGGTGCCACTTGGATTAGCTGACTGCGTGGCGACAAGGGATGTGCTAGGGCTGGCATCGACGGGTAATTGTAGTTCATTGCTAAGATTTGGCCCGACAATAGAGGTGGTTGCAGATGTTGACTGTGAGCTGGCGGCTTGGCGTATATCATCGTCGCTAACGATCCGATAGATAGGAAATCGCGCTAGTTCTGCAGCAGAGTAGCGACGTTTTTGTTCAATTGCTGATAGGACTTTTTCATTGATGTTGGGATTAAGGGGTTTGGCAAGTGCTTGTAGCTCGGGCGAAATTCTTTCTTCGCGCTGAGACGTCGCGATGCCGACGACAATCCAAATGAGTACGGTCACAAAAGAAAAAATAAGCAGTGCCAGTGCTTGTTGCTTAAAACGGAGATTTTTGAGATCAAAGGTAGTGCTGTTCATATCAATAGAATTATTTTTTGACAGGTTCTTTCGTCTCTGGTTGCCCAAAATAAGGAATGTTGAGGTTAATAGTACATCGTAGAATCTTTGCGCCTCGCAAATCACTTGTCGCAAAAGTAACCGATTCAACTACAAAACTACGCTGACTTTGACGTATATCTTCAATGAGTTGGCGAATACTAGGATAGTCACCGGTCACGGTCATCGTAACCATGACATTACGGCGAGTCAGATCCATAGTTGATGCAGTAGGGGGTGAATCTTCAGGGACGTCGTTTAGCGTGAGTGCATTTATGGGCAGATTTCTATCACTGGCAATTTTTTCTAGGATTTTGAATGCGGTTACAACTTGAGGAGAATTGGGTATCGCCTCGTCGAGGACGACTAACCTATCTTGCATATTGAGGTACATTGATTGGGCGGTATTGAGTGCAGCAATTTTTTGAGTGAGATTTTTGTCGAGGAGGCGTTTTTCATCAATTTCTTTGATTAGATCAGACATAGTGAGAAGGGTTGGTCTGATCGCAAATACCGCAAAAAAGAGTACTGCTATGACTGTAATAAACAATTCAAGTGAAACACGCGCCACCGGTTGAGCATAGAACTGACTCAAAGCGGTCATAACTTGCTGACGCTGAGCGGCGGAAATGAGGGTACGTGGTGTTGATGGCATTAGCGTGGAGCAACAGCGCTGGTGGGCGCTGGTGAAGCTTTTGGCTGACCGGTGTCAGCGGATATTTGGAAAAATAATTGGGTGGCATTGTCTTTGCCGGATTCAATCCGATCGATCGACACATTTCGGAAGGCAGTTGACAGCTGAATGTTGTTAACCAATAGATTTAATGATGTTTGAGATTGGGTGGTGCCGGTCAGCGAAATTTGATTGGTTTTGATAGATAGCGTCTGTAGGATGACATCCGAAGGAATGATTGCGCTCAGGGCGGGAAAAACGTCTGCAAGATTTTTTTGTTGTTCGAGTTGCTGATACTGGTCAAGCTTGTTTTGAGCTGATTTGATATTTTGTTCAAGGTCGCCGTACGACTGAATCAAATTGGACTTCTGATTGATAGAATCATTGAGATCGGTTAATTGACGATCGAGCGAGAAGCGTGTGGCAAAGCTGATGATCACAATCAACTCCGTGAACATGACAATATAGCGTCCCACCGATACAGCCCAACGCAAGACACGACCGATAATCGTATCAAAAAAAGGATCATCAGGAATTAGATTGACATTGAACGCAACTGTCTTTTTGGCGGTGGGCAGACCAAACATGTTCTCATTTTAGCAGCATTGAAGCTTAAATGTTGTCTGACTCAGTGGTGGGTTCGACCACCACTTCAGGATTGCCAGACAAGAATTTTTTCCAAGGAGCAAACGAGTTGAACAGCTTAATGATTAAGTTGAGCTCATTAATTTCCAACAACATGGCAAAGAAAATATAGACGAGCATACCAATGGTCCCAGTGGTTAATGTGAGTGAAATCAGTTCGATTGTGCGACTTGTTTCAAACACTAATTCATCGAGAATCCTGAATGGTAAGTAGATAAATACTGCCATCAGGAAGGCACTAGCCACCATTTTTACTTGAGGTAGTAAAAATGATTTAGCACTAAAACACCGCAAACGCCATTGGACTGCTGCCAAGTATGCCAGAAATTCTAAAATAGCTGTACAACAGGTAGCAAAGGCCAGTCCTAGCGCTCCCCAGTGGAACACAAAAGTGGAAATGGCACAAATCAACAGATAGAGCAACATATCTGCTACGGCAATATAAAAGGGTGTCTTGGTGTCTTTCAGGGCATAGAGCGTACGGATGAGCAATTGGACAAGAGATTGGGCGGCAATTGAAATGCCGATAATTGCAACTGCCCAGCCAGTAGTAACAGTTACAGGCCAGGGTAAGTTGCCAGCACCAAAGAGCAGCCGCACAATCGGAATCCGCAAAATCAGAATCAGTACTGACGCAGGTAAAATCAGAAAGCTTATCTGATTGAGAGATTGAACAACCAATTGTTTCAATTTTTCTCGTTCATCGCGAGCTACTTCTTCTGAGAAAAACGGCAGTGCTGCTTGACTGATGGGTACTCCAAAGAAACGGATAGGAGCTAGCATGACCGCTAGCGCCAGTTGCATGACCAGCATGGTCGAGTTGCCAATAGATGTGGCAAAAAAACTTAAACTCAAGTCGCGTAATTCACTTAAACTAATCGACAAAATGCGAGGCGGCATCAATCGGAGAATGCGTCGCAAGCCAGGGTTTTTCCACTGGAAGTTAAGACCAAACCGATATCCTACTTTACGCGCCAGTGGTACTTGGATGGCCATATGGGCAAATGCGCCAAGCACCATACCGGCTCCAGCTGAATAAATCCCGATGTAGGGTGCGAGCAACCAGACACTTAGCAGAATCCCAAGGTTATAAAGCACCGGAGCAAGTGCAGGAATAACAAACCGCTGATATGACTGGAGAAGTGCGCCGTAAAAACTAGAAATAGCAAAGAAAAAATTGCTTAACAACGTAATGCGAGTCAAGTTGACTACGATGTCTACTTGTTCAGGTGTAAATGCCACCCCCGTGCGGAGTAGGGTGATTTCGCGAGCAAAAATAAAGACCGGAATCGACAAAATAACAAAAATACTTATAAAAAAGGTCATTACGGCTCTGGTTAACCGAAATGCTTCTTCTTCACTTTCTTTGCGATATCCAATGAATACCGGAATAAATGCTGCAGAAACAGCTCCAAAAATGATTAACTGAAAAATGAGTTCAGGAATCTGTGAACCTACAAATAGGGCATCAAGAGCCTCGTGACTAGCGTACGCGGTATCGTAAAACTGGGTAATAAAGACGCGTTGCTTGATAAAACCAGAGAAAGCAGAGATGACATTGAAGATAGTAATGATGGCAGCTGCCGATAAAATGGTGTTCTGTCGCTTCTCAATCCACTGCGAGTGCTGGCCAAAAAGTTTGGAAAAGGAGGTTTGAATTTGGTTCAGCATGCTATTGATTATAGTCACTGGTTGGAAAATCGCTAGAGATCAGGTACAATAACGCCTCTATGCCACTCTTAAAGAACGCCAAAAAAGCTCTCCGCCGCAGTCACGCTCGCGCTGAGTACAACCAACGCATCAAATCTCACATCAAGTCAGCTAGTGATGCTGTCAAAGCCACCAAGAAGGCTAGCTCACTTCCAGCCGCCTTTTCTGCTCTGGACAAAGCACTCAAACGTGGTCTGGTTCACCGCCACAGAGTTGCTCGTCTTAAGAGTCAATTGAGCAGTCTGGTGAGTTAGTCTCACCGACTATGCACTCCACCCTCACGTCTTCGTCTCTGACGCAGCAACCGCAAGCGAGTATTCGCAATTTTTCCATTATTGCGCACATCGATCATGGCAAAACCACTTTGACCGATCGTTTTTTGCGTTTGACTGGCACCGTGGATGAACACGATTTTCGTGAACGAATGATGGACAGTAATCCGATCGAGCGAGAACGAGGAATAACCATAAAACTTGCGCCAGTGCGCATGAATTACCAGGGATACATTCTTAATTTAATTGATACTCCGGGACATGTTGATTTTGGTTATGAGGTGAGTCGGTCGTTGGCGGCCTGCGAAGGTGTGCTTTTGGTAATTGACGCGACGCAAGGCATCCAGGCACAGACATTGACGAACTATGAAAAGGCTCAAGAGCTTGGTTTGAAAATTATTCCTGTTATCAACAAAATTGATTTGCCAGCAGCTGATCCGGATAGTGTGATTCTCGAGGCAATGGAGACATTTGGTATCGATGAGTCGGGGATTGTCTCGGTGTCTGCCAAGACGGGACTCAATACGGAAGCGCTACTCCAAGCGGTTATGGAGCACATTCCTGCGCCAACCGGTGATCCAGCCGCTCCGTTGCGTGCTCTGATCATTACTTCCAAGTTTGACCAACATCGTGGCACGATTGCCTATGTACGGGTGGTTGACGGCGAATTGAGCGCGAAAAAACTGCATCTTATTGCCGGTGATTTCGACTTTTCACCTCTGGAAGTCGGGGTGTTTTCACCACAAATGCAACCAGTGGATGTGCTCCGTACGGGTGAGGTGGGATATGTGGCAACGGGTCTCAAAGATATTCGCCAGCTCAAGGTTGGTGACACCATGACTACTGCGGGTCCTCAGGCTTTGACTGTTGCACCGTTGCCTGGGTATCGGGAACCAACGCCGATGGTCTACATGGAGCTCTATCCAATCGATGGCTCAGAGTACGCTGTCTTGGTAGACAGTGTCTCGAAGTTGGCCATGCATGATGCAGCATTACAGTTTAGTAGTACGCACTCTACAGCTCTGGGAAACGGTTTGCGCATGGGTTTTTTGGGCATATTGCATGCGGAAATTGTATTGGAACGACTTCGCCGTGAGTTTGATATGGAGTTGATTGCGACTGCTCCAACGGTGCCATATCGTTTGACGCTTTCAAATGGTGAAGTGGTAGTGATTCACACACCGGCAGAGATGCCGGATCCGAGTCAAGTCCGGCAAATTGAAGAACCGGTGACAAGCGCGGTAATTTTCACCCCGGAAATCTACTTGAGTAGCATCATGAAGTTGATCAAAGATAGGCGAGGTGAATTGATCGGAACCAGTTATGTAGGTAATCGATCTCGGGTTGAACTTAAATTGCCCTTATCTGAAATTATTACTGATTTACACGACACGCTGAAGTCACAAACCGCTGGATTTGCTTCACTTGAATACGAATTGGCGGGCTACGCGGTGGTGGATGCAGTCAAAGTCTCTGTGCTACTTAATCACGAAGCAATAGAGCCACTAAGTTTCATGGCGGTACGTGATCAGGCACAAACGCAAGCTCGGCAGTTGTGTGAAAAGCTTAAAGATGTTATTCCTCGCCAACAATTTGAGATCCCAATTCAAGCCGCCATCGGTGGAACCGTCATTGCTCGAGAAACCATCAAGGCATACCGTAAAGATGTAACCGCTAAATTGTACGGCGGTGACGTCACTCGAAGAATGAAGTTGCTCAACAAGCAAGCACGCGGCAAGAAGAGAATGCGTCAATTTGGTAAGGTTGAGTTGAACCAGGACGCATTTTTAGCAGTGTTGAAGAGGTAATATGCGCTATAATTCACCTAACAATGCCTGATATCTTTGACGCTAGCAATCATTCGGTATCCTCTCAGGAGGTTTCTCCAGTTGAGTACGGTACTACCGACCCACAGCTGAACGACACTGGCACCATTGCAGGGCCCACTCAGGACGTAAATGAATATTCGATGGTAATGCGTCACGAAGAGGCGTCAGACAATCCTTTTCGTTCATTTGTAGCCAAGCCGCACCGGATCTTCTTTGCATCTCAACATCATGAAGAACAGGTGCTGTTGCTGTTGCGCCGTCACCCGGTGACGCAGGTGGGGTGGATTTTGGTTACGATTTTTCTAGTTTTTTTGCCACTATTATTTAGTGCGATAGGATTGCTTGATTTTTTGCCTACCCGCTTTCAGTTTGCAGGATATGTGGGGTGGTACTTGATCGTGACAGGGTATGCACTCGAGTCATTCTTAAGTTGGTTCTATAATGTGTACATCATTACTGATGAACGAGTAATTGATGTGGATTTTTATAATTTGCTTTTCAAAAACATTTCTTCTGCCAAGATTGATAACATTGAGGACGTGACGAGCACATCAGGTGGAGTACTGGCATCGGTGTTTAATTTTGGGACGGTGAAAATCCAAACTGCTGGTTCAGTAACTGAGTTTGAGTTTGAAGATGTACCCCAACCTGCCAAAGTAACGGCCTTTTTGAATGAAATGATTGTCCAGGAAGAGCGCGAAAAACTCGAGGGGAGGGTAAACTAAATGTTGCAACTTATCCTCGGTACAGATACTGGTTTATTTGATCCAGCGCAGACGCAAGTGTTATTACTTGATTTCGTCAAAATCTTGTTTATTATCGCCAGTTTGATTTATTTGGTATTTGCGTTTGTCATTGTTCGTCAGATTCAAGTAATGCGCAGTACGGTAATTACTCCTGCCTCTGGTCTAATGCAGATTTTAGGTTTCTCCCACTTAGTGTTTGCATTTGCAGTGTTAGTGTTGTTTATTATTTCGCTGTAGTTGAATAAGCCAGGTCATATTTTGTCTTTTCTTCGTCTAAGCATGCTACAATCGTTTGATGCACAAAGTGCACGTTACACCAGTGATTGGCCTGCCCAAATTTGACGGCTGGTCGCATGTGGTCACCAACGTTGCCCAGACGTGTGCGGTCGCTGTTTCTATTGTGGGGTTGAATGCTCGCAACATTGGTCGAGATGTGAGTACCGAGGTGGAAAATCGAGATGTGGTAACGGCATCAGACGTAGCTTCGTTAGTTCATTTAGTCGTTCAACGAGTTGAAGAGGCAGGAGCAAACGTTTCCATAGCAGTGATTGGTGTGTTTGATACACAGACTTTTTTTGCTACCTGGAATGCCCAAATTATTCTCAAACGTCACACCAAAGTAGGTACGCTGTTGTCATCCACATCATCTGAGGAAGTGAGGCAGGGAACGCTTCAAGCAGATGACGTATTTGTGTTATTGACCAATCAAGCAGATACCTTGGCAGGCGAAATCAAACAAAAACTGATTCAGGGCTATGACAGTGACACCATCGTCACGTCAATTGTGCCAGCTGTACATAATCACGAGCATTCAGCATCGATTGCGTTGGGGTTTGTAGAACTGCGTGAGCCGGAAAAAAGAAGAATCGACACAAATTCTTTTGGTCTCGTACTTGAGCCCGACGAGGTAGTAACTGATCTACCAAATACACCACTTATTGCATCACCTGCTGAGGAGTCCGATCCCTTGCTCGAGTCGCTACCTCCTACACCGCTGCTATCTAGTAGTTCGGTTCTCAAGTTACCGGTGCTCAAGATGCATCCTTTATCACTGACCACTTTATCGGATAAAGCAATACAGATATATCAACAGATAGTTGGTCGATTGAATCCTTTGATTGTTAATTTGAAAACTCTGAATAGAGTATCGCTTCGTTACCACACTCGACAGTTATTGCCTCTGACAGTGCTTGCAGTTGTACTGATTGCTGCGGCATCCTGGTGGTTGGTACGACGCAATGGTCAAGTCCAAGCGGCAGCGAGGGTGAGTTCGCCTATTGTGGCAGAGATCAAGCAATTGGCAGCTGCCGTTGATGAGAATCCGGTGGAAAGTAGAAGTCAAATTGAAGACAACATCTCGGAGCTTGAGCGCGTTAGTGCTAGTTTTGCGGATCAACCGGTAGCCAGGGCGGTGGTAGAAAAAAATATTGCCGAAGCCAAAAATATCTTGTCACAAGTGTCTGGCAAGCAAGAACTTGCTGACTTGGCTGTCTTGGCAGACTTGCGTAGTATTCAACCAGATTGGGTCGGACAGGTGATGGACGCAGATGCTACACAATCAGCAGTGTTGGATACAGGGAAACAGGCACTAATCAAGATGTTACTGTCGACAGGTGATGTTTCACTTGTTGAATCGCCATCTGCTTCAGCAACTGCTCAACTCAGAGATCTCGTCGTGTCAGATGGAACACTTACGACGCTTGGTAACGGAATTCACCAGCTCACGCTTACTGATGAAGCAGGTACTTGGCGAGAAATTCGCTCACTAGGCGATTCCAATCGTGAAGCTACACTCATCGCCAGTTACGGTCCGTATGTGTATGTGTTCAACCCTGCCAAACGAAATATCTATCGTTACACTGTCGCTAAAGACAGTGTCTCAGATCCAATTGGTTGGATAGTACCAGGTGAAAAAGTAACTTTTGACCAAATTACTTCAATGGCTGTTGATGGCGATGTGTGGTTGGGAACCAAAACAGGTCAAGTAGTGAAGCTGACAACTGGTAGGGTGGTCCCATTTAACATTCGTGGTTTGGCTAAGCCATTGACCTCGTCGGTAGTGGTATATACCAAAGATTTCCTCAATAACGTTTATATTTTGGAACCATCAGCTAAGCGAGTAGTGGTTGTGCAAAAAAACGGTGATTTTATCAAAGAAATGAGTGGTCAGGCTCTTGGTACTGCCACCGACCTCGTAGTGAGTGAGACTGACAACCGAGTGATTGTGGTGAGTGGGTCAGCAGTTTTCCAAGTACCGCTGTAAAATACGATCATGGTCTTACTAGAAAATCGCAAAGCTCGTTTTGAGTACGAGGTAATTGACACCTATCATGCAGGCATCGTTTTGTCTGGTGCAGAGGTCAAAAGTCTACGTGGTCAGCATGGTAGTTTAAATGGTAGTTTTGTCAAAGTCTTAAGTGGCGAACTATTTTTGCTCAATGCCCAGATTAGTCCCTATCCTTATGCGGATAATCGTGACTATGATCCCAAGCGAACTCGCAAACTGCTGCTCAAAAAACACGAGATAGCTACGCTGCAAACTATTTCCCAGCAGAAGGGATTAACGCTGGTGCCGCTAAAAGTTATCTCCGCGGGGAGAATGATTAAACTCGAGTTCGGGGTAGCTCGTGGTCGTAAGACGCATGAGAAACGAGCTAAACTGCGTGAGCGTGATTTAGCCCGAGAAGCTGCTAGGGAATCGTTCTAAAAGTGATACGTACATTCTGTTGTCCTCGACTTATTGCTTTTTTTCTGTTCTAATAAATACACCTTCGAAAAAGAAACTTGAAAAAGGAGTTAGCTATGCCCAAACGTGTTTTCTGGCCCGCCGCCTTTGTGGTAATGGGTTTAATCTTTATTGCAGCCCTGATGGGATACTTGCCCACCCAATTTCTGATGTTTTGGCCAATTATCTTGATTATCGTTGGCTTGGGAGGCTTATTGACGGCAGATCGTGAGGATTGGTTTATGTTGAAGTCAGTGAATCGACCTGTTCGTGTAGCAACCAAAAAGAGCACCAGTACAGTTGTAAGCAAAAAAGCCCGTCGTAAGTAACCGACAAACCAGTATAATCATCGCTGATGTCTACTACGCCTTTTCATATTGCCATTGACGGACCTGAAGCAGCTGGCAAAGGTACTGTCTCAAAATTAACAGCAGAACGACTTGGTTTTTTGTACGTCGACACTGGCGCCATGTATCGGATGACCGCGTGGTTGGGTGATAAACAAGGTGTTGACTGGGGTGATGGGCCAGCATTGGCCGCACTTATCCATGATTCAAAAATGGAGTTACGCAATCCTACTATCGAAGAAAGAGACGGTCGACTCATTACCGTACTACTCAATGGAGAAGATGTTTCTTGGCAAATTCGTACACCTGAGATGGCACAAGGTTCATCAAAAGTGGCTGTTCATCCTGAAGTGCGCAAAGAATTAGTTATCAAACAACAAGAAATTGCCCAAACCCAGGATGTAGTGATGGAAGGTCGAGATATCACATTTCGCGTCTTGCCCAACGCTCAACTGAAGATTTTTCTCACAGCCTCTGATGTAGTGCGGGCTCAACGCCGTTATCAACAACAGCAAGCAAAAGGCATTGACACCAATCTGGAAAAAGTCTACCAAGAACTGCTTGAACGCGATAAACGAGATACCCAGCGGGCAACTGATCCACTTCAAATTGTCGATGATGCTTGGGTGCTTGATACCAGTGAACTGAGTATTGAGCAGGTAGTCGATTTAATCGTCGCCAAGGTAAATTCACTCCGAGCGTAGAAAGTTGATGGTGCGTATGGCAAAACCTAATCTTGAAGCACTAGAATTGATGAGACGAACCCATGAAGTTGAAGAGGAAAAAGAACTAAAAACTGCCGAACGCGAACTCCGCAAAGCCGAAAAAGCCCATAAAAACCGCCAGGCATTTTTGGAACGCTTGGTGGCACCGATTCTACTAGGAATTACGATGGTGGTGAGTCTTTTTTTGGCGCTTCGTCAGTAAGCTTGCAACTAACGAGTGGATTCGCCAAGCAGAATTTGATCTCGGCTACCCGTTGTTGGTGAAGGTGACGGTTTGAATTGATCGCTTCGACATGCAGTCAGTGGCTGCGTCCCTGGTGTAAACCATTCATCTGTCACCCGAGGACACCCTGAGCATGGTAATGTGCCGGTAGCACTGCAAATTGCTACTTTTATCAGACCTTCTGGTGGGGTGAAGACATGTGGTTGGGTGTCATCAAGCACAAGTCTAATTATCCTGTTCCAGATAGGTGATGCCCCTGTCACACCAGAAGCGACATAGCTCATAGGCTTGTTGTCATTATTGCCGACCCACACCGCCACAAGTCGATCAGTCGTATAGCCTATCGTCCAGTTATCGCGCAAATTATTGGTAGTACCAGTTTTAACCGCAACTTCTTGATTGGGTATAACAAGTACAGACCGAGGGCCAAAGGCAGGTGTCCGAGCTGCATTGTCTTTGAGTACATCTGTAATGGCAAAAGCTACTCGTTGTTCGAGAGTTCGCTTGCGACTACAGCCAGTGTGATCAAGGGCGCAGGTATTGCGGTACAGTACCTCCCCTTGCTGATTTCGAACTTCAAGCAGGGGGTTGAGGTCAACCGTATAGCCACCGGTAGCAAAAGTGCCATAGGCTTTGGCCATATCAGTCATCAAGACTTCACCACCCCCGAGCGTCAATGCTAAGCCAAATCGCGAGCGATCTTGCCAAGTCGTAATACCCATACTTTCGGCTTTATCAATCAAGGATGAGATGCCAACTTGAGCGAGCAGTTTGACCGCTGGAATGTTGTAGGAAGACCCCAGTGCCTCGCGCAGGGTCACCCTGCCATGACATCGTCCATCGTAGTTTTTTGGTGAATAGGGAGGACTACCGAGTGTCGAGAAGGTAATGGCTTGATCGTCAATGGTGCTGGAAGGGAACATACCTCGCTCAAACGCTAGTGCATAGGTGAGTGGTTTGATCGAACTGCCTGGTTGACGAGGACGCAGTGTGACGTTGACTTGACCGTCATTGGCAAAGTCAAAGTAGTTGACGCTTCCTACCATGCTGAGGATTTCGCCGGTTTGCGGATTGGTCACGAGTGCTGCTCCATTTTTGATGCGCAATTTGTTAAGTCGGGCAACTTCATCAGTGACTTCATGTTGGGTAGCGTCTTGAAGTCCTAGATCTAGGGTAGTTCTCACCTCTAGGCCACCGGTCTGGACAATGTCTTCACCATAGGTATCCGCGAGTAATTTTCGAATGTACATCACAAAATGAGGAGCACGAATGTCGGTGGTATCCGAGCGAAAGGCGAGTGTCTCACTTCGGGCCTCATCAGCTTGTTGTTGGGAAACATAGCTATCTTCCACCATGCGCCTCAACACTTCAGCTTGACGGAACTGTGCCAGTTCTGGAGAAGGTCCAAAGGGGGTGTAGGCAGATGGAGCAGCGGTTAGTCCCGCCAGCAGGGCACTTTCCCCAAGAGTCAAATCTTTAGCAGGTTTGTCAAAGTAGGTAGTTGAGGCAGCTTCAATACCATAGGTGGGACCGCCATACGCCACTGAGTTGAGATACATTTCCAGGATTTGGTCTTTGGTATAGCGCTGTTCAACCATGATAGCCAGTATTAGCTCGCGGATTTTGCGGCGAATCGTACGTTCGTTTGATAATAAGCGGTTTTTTACTAATTGCTGAGTTAGGGTAGATCCACCCTGGACATTTTCTCCTTTGATGTTGCTTTGAATTGCTCGAGAAATACCGCGAACAGAAAAACCCCAGTGGCTGTAAAAGTTTTGATCCTCTATGGCAATAGTTGCTTCACGTAAATAAGGGGAAATATCTTTGAGAGGAACAAGGGTACGATTTTCCTCATCATAAATGCGGTAGAGCACATTCCCATTTCGATCAAGAATACTCGTGGTAAGGGGTTGGTGTTGGGTAGTCAGCGCCTCTGCCGAAGGCAAATCTTTGAGAATCCAGAAATATGTGCCCAGTGCGAGAGACCCTATTCCCAGAGTAATTATCACTGAAAACACCACCGACATCTTCATGCCAAATTCAATGCGAGGGTGAAATGATGTTGTAGGTGGAGCAGTGACTGGGCGATGATGTAGAAGATTAAATGCAGCCATCAACACACAGCGTCTCAATTGATGGAAGATCCGACGTGTGCCAAGCCAAGCCCACACCATAGCCAATACAACTGCGGACGATGAAGTGTTTTTTCGAAAATGCTGGTGGCGAGTTGAAGTAGCTCGTGGCATACAGTACTCCACCAAGTCGATTTCATCAATGAAAGTGTGAAAAATGACGAGGTGTGGGCAAGCTAGTTGAGTCTGGAAAACTTGACCGAAGTATACGTGCCGATTTCTCAAATCACAAGCTGTAGTTGAAGGCACTTTCGTAGGGGAAAGTGAGAAAATGACCGTTATTTTGATGGTGATGGTAACGTGAAGTTGCCAATACTATCCCATAAATCACGACGATTGCCTTCGTAACCTAGTGCCCAAATGGCTATGCCACCTAAATCGAGTTGCCGAGCCAATTCCAATTTGTATTGAATTGAACGACTATTTTCATAGTAGATAACAAAATGCGCTACAGGATTTTGTTCGGTGTAGATGAGGTAGGGACTGAGTGCTGTGTCATCCCAGCCCTCAATAGTCGGTACTTCATTCGTTGTAATGAGTTCTTGAACACGATCATAGCTCGCGGTACCTCCCGTACGGGGGAAAGTCGTTGAAAGTGGTTCGGGCGCAGTTGTTTGCCATTCATATCCATAAAAGGGAATGCCCAGCAGTAGTTTGTTGCTAGGAACTTGTTTAAGAATAGTTTGGAGATAATGGGTGATGTCACCCTCCCAATAGTTATCACTGCCAAACAGTGGAGCGACAGGCCCTGCTACTGGAGAGCTTGGTCGATGAAAGTCATAGGCCATGACGATGAATGAATCCACATACGGTACAAGGGCGGGAAGATCCCACAATTGGTATTTTTCGGCAGCACCAGGATAAATCGCTACTCGCAACGGCATATTTTGATAACGCTCATTTAGGTGTTGATCTATGGCCTTGATAAAGGCCACGAATCGTTGTCTAGTTGCAGCGGTGGGTGAACCCGCGTACTCTATATCGATATGGATACCGCCCACGGGATAGGCGAGCAAAGCGGAATCAAGGGCAGACAAAAAAGTGGTTGTGGCAGTGGGTGATGACAACAAGCCATCGATTGAAGCATTATCAAGTTGAGAAAACGTGAGCTCGATGGTAGTACCTTGTGCCTTTGCCTGGTTCGCAAGCTCCAACCAGGTGTCGGAGGTCAGCCGATGGTAACCAGGTTCTGCTGTACCTCCATCTTCTGTTGTCTTGATTGTGCCATCCGCATCGATACTCAGACTAAAATATGACAGCTGTGTCAACTCTGGCTGGAGGCTGACTTTATTGATATTCCAATAAGGGAGATATCCTATGATCTTGAACTCTGATGTTGGTATGGGCGATGTCCGTGGCACTTCAAAACCAAACCATGGTGATGCAGTAAGTGGAGAGGTAGGATCCTCAGCTCGAGAAAGAACAACAGTCAACGTGCCAGCGATAATGAGGATGAGGAGCAACGTGACGATGATACGGGTACGTCTCATTACTGAATTGTAGCTTGTTCGTATATTACCTTACCTTCAGGTGTAACAGGACGCGCACAATCTGCACAATAGTTTTCGGTAACAGGATCACTATAAAAGGTGTGACTTTGTAAGACGAGTCCTTCTACGTGTTGATTTGGTGGCGGTGGTAAGCCGGTTTCTGGTTGAATCCACGTTTCTTTTGTTTCGATTTTGGACGCACTTGGTCGGCTATCTTTCCAATAGAGCTCGTTGGCTGAGGCAGTACAGCTTTTTCCAGCCGTGGGAGGCATGCCGCTAGCACAAACGGGACCTCCAAGGACATCATTTGGTTTGTCGGGTAGGACTGGCGCCTGATCACGCAGTACGTAGCGCATAATGTCATTAAAGATAGGTGCAGCTCCAGTAATACCTGAGACTAATGATTGATTCATTGGTTTGCCATCATTATTTCCTACCCAAGTGATGACGAGAAACTCTGGAGTGAAACCGACGGTCCAGTTGTCTTTGAGATCATTCGTGGTGCCCGTCTTAGCACTAACCACTTGACCAGGAATAACTAGTTTTGAGCGGGCCCCAAATGCAGCAAGTCGAGCATTGTTGTCCTGCATAATATGTGAAACTAAGTAAGCAGGTGCACGATCCATCACTCGTTGCGCATCACCCTGTGTGCTTTCATCATCGAAAGTGGTCAGGGTTGCCAGATCTGTTTTTCGTTCATCTGGTTTCATTTCTTCCAACACAGTACCTTGGTAATCTTCGACTCGCAGTACTGGAGTTAGGGGGACCTTCACACCTTGATTCGCGATCACCGCAAACGCTTGGGCTAAATCAATCATCCGTACTTCACCACCACCAAGAGTCAGTGACAAGCCGTATCGGCTAGGGTCAACCCAACTGGTGATTCCCATTCTTGTGGCCTGAGCAATAAAGGTTGCGATGCCGGTGGCTTTGAGTGTTTTGACCGCAGGGATGTTGAGAGAGTTGCCAATTGATTGACGGATAGTTACAGGGCCTTTGAAAGAACCATCATAATTTTTGGGGCAGTAATCTTTTTGGCCAGAGACCTTGAAACAAGTGGGAACATCAAGTAGTACAGTGCCAGGATTGATGATTTTTTCCTGCATGGCTGTGGCATACATGATCGGTTTGATTGAACTACCAGGTTGTCGTTGGGCGAGAGTGACATTGACTTGACCATCTTGAGCAGTGTTGAAGTAGTCTTTAGAACCAATCATAGCCAGAATCTCGCCGGTGTTTGGTTTGAGAACCAATGCTGCCCCATTACCAACGCGATAACGTTCCAGAGAATTGACCTCGGCACTAAGCGACGCTTGAGCTGCTTCCTGAAGTGATAGATCTAAAGTGGTGTACACACGTAAGCCACCACGTTCGACTTTGGCTTCACCATATTTTTTGTAGAGCCAGTCGCGGACAAAAAAGACAAAGTGAGGCGCCTTGATGTCCGTTTGATCTAAGTTGTAGGTCAGTACTTGAGCCTTGGCTTCTTCGGCTTGGAGTTTGGTAATGTAACCATCTTCTGCCATTCGGCGTAGTACTTCAGCCTGCCGATCCTTGGCGGTTTGCGGTTCAGAATTAAATGGTGAGTAGCGGGTAGGAGCCTGAGGCAAACCAGCAAGCAAAGCAGCTTCAGCAAGTGTAAGATCTTTGGCTGATTTTCCAAAGAATCGCTGGCTTGCGGCTTCGATGCCAACTGAAGTGCCACCGTACGAAATGTAATTGAGATACATTTCCAGGATATCGTCTTTGGTATAAATGACTTCAGTAATAACTGCCAATATCGCTTCTTTGAGTTTGCGTTGTAGTGACTTTTCATTCGTTAATAATGCGTTCTTTACGAGTTGCTGGGTAATAGTTGAGCCACCGACTACTTCATCACCTTTGAGATTGATCACCAATGCCCGGCCAATCCCCACAAGGTCAAACCCAAAATGGTGATAAAAACTTTTATCCTCAATGGCGATACTTGCCTGATAGACATACGGAGGTAAATCTTGCAACTCGATAGGGGTACGATTTTCAGTGTCATAGATCTCATAAAGCAAAATGCCATTTCGATCGAAAATTTTGGTACTGACAGCAAAGTTTTCTGGGGAGGTCAAGCGTCGAGGTGAAGGAATATCTTTTGAAACATACACAATTAGTGCTGAGCACACTAAGATGATCGCTAAGAGACCAAGGCCGACAACTGGATGGGTAAATACTCGAATGAGTTTGATGACTAATCTGCCGAACGGTTGGAACCAATGTGGTAGATGATCAACGGAATTATTGTGTTTAGCAGGTAGTTTGCCGCCAGTTTTGACAGATGCACTACGTTGGTGTTTTTCTTCAAATGTTTTTCGCCATGATCTTGATGATGGGCGAGTGGGCAATAGTGGTGGCATTCAGTTCTTTTACTGTGTACGATGACACAAGTGGCGCAAACAGGCGAATCTCTTATTATCCCTGATATGACCCTATCGATGCAACCTCTAGACTCCCTCGAGAAGCAACCCGCCTTCATGTTTTTGGATGCCTGGCAACAACAATTAGTTCGATTGTCATTTACGTTGTGGCAGCGAGAATATCGCACCCAGACACGATTTCTCGACTACACTTTTGTTGTTTTTCCGATGGCAAAAGCGTATGAAGGTTTCCTTAAAACATATTTATGGCAGTTTAACCTTATTTCTGAAGCAACGTTTCGTAGCCGAAAGTTTCGAATTGGGCGAGCTTTAAATCCAGATGTGAGCTATCGACAACGCGATGCAGATTGGATATATGATGATGTGAGCCGAGTGTGTGGACCGGATTTGGCTCGCAAGATGTGGGACGCTTGGTTGACGTGCCGGAATCAGCTATTTCACTATTTTCCAGATAAGGAGAAGGGGATCACCCTACAACAGGCAGGTACTCATCTCCAGACGATTTTTGCCGTGATGGATGAAGCTGTTGCATGTGCCGTTAGACGAGAAGCCTAAGACTTCGTATACTACCGACATGACGATGAGCGCACACACCCACCAAACGTATCACAATGTCACCATTTCGGGACTTCCCGGCTGTGGTTCTACCACGTTGCTGAGACTGCTGAAGGAATCTTTGCAGTTCGAAGGATGGAAAGGTTTTAGTGGTGGTGAGTTTATGCGGGCCTATGCAGCTGAAAAAGGCTTGTTTGATGATAACAACGCTCTGCATCATGACGCCACTGTCTATACGGATGATTTTGATCGCCAGGTCGATATGGGGATGCGCCAGAAGCTGCATGATGAGAAAGGGTGGATTTTGGAATCATGGTTGTCAGGCTTTTTGGGACAAGGTGTCGACCATGTGCTCAAAGTATTGTTGGTTTGTAGCGACGATGCAGTGCGAATTGATCGCATTGTTAATCGCGATAAAGTGACCGTGACCGAGGCAAAACAACACCTTCAAGATCGTTATGACAAAAACTTGGCCAAATGGTCAAGGATGTATGCACAAGAATGGCATGACTGGGTAGTAGTACCAGGGACCGTTGAAGCGGATGCACCAATTGATTTTTGGACGCCACCTCTCTACGATGTAGTGATAGATACTTACAGTACCAACCAGCAGCAAACGCTGGAGACTGTCCTGAATGCCCTCAGCTAGAACTACTCGCGCTCGTTCCACTCGTCTTGGTCATCTGACATCGGTCACCGCTGATGCCGATAATCACGCAGCGTTCTGGCCGTTGGTATTTGTGATGTTAGTGATCTGGGTGGCGTATCGACTGATTTTCCGTGGAGTGGAGGTCTGGTTTGACGAAATCATTAGTAAAGCAATTTTCTTTGGTTTGCCTGTATGGCTGTATATAAGTATAGGGAATGGCAAAAAACTCTTGGCACCGCTTGATACCAAACGAATCATCTCTGGGTTGTTCTTGGGAGTGGCGCTGGGTGGGCTGTATGGATTTGTTGTTATGATCATGAAAGCTGTCCAACCTGGTGCTGTTATTTTTCCGGTGCCATTTTTTGCCCAGCCGTTATTTTGGGGTCACTTCTGGCTCGCAATGGTGACGGGATTTTGGGAGACACTGTTTTTCTATGTCTGGATTATGGGTGTTATCCAAGATAAGCACCGTGACTGGCCTGTTTGGCAACAGCTGGCAGCAACTGTTTTGGTTTTCTCCTTATTTCATATTCCTAATGCCTTTTTACAACTTCCGCCATTAGGGGCAGTTCGCCTGATATTACTACTGGCAATTTTTGCTGGTGGTCAAGCGCTGTTGTTCTATCAGCGACGCAATGCCTATGCCTTAGTGCTTTCTCAGGCAATGTGGGGAATGGTGCTGCTGGTGCATCTTAGTTCGCCTTAGAACTCAAAAAGTATGTAACACTTGAGTAAAAGTGTAAGATACGCTATACTGGAGGTCTGTGAGAAGCTTTTATCTTCGCGCGTTCGTTATTATCGCCTCCCTTCTGGGCGCGGTGACTATTTTGGGAATCTCCCTTTTGGCTAGTAACTCTGAAGTGTGGTCTACGACTGGTTCATTTGAAACGAGCCAAAAACAGCTATATTGGTCTGGTGAAATGTTACCCGACCATATTGCATATCCTGTTCTCATGGCTGTGGATCGGGCAAAAATCGAAACAGCTGAGCCAAGTGATCGCATCTACCTACAACTTGAGTACGGGCAACGTCGATATGAGTCAGCTGAAGCATTACTTGATAAAAACAAATCTGATTTGGCACTTACCACCATGACCAAAGCCCAAAAGTATTGGCTCCAGGCTGGTCAAGGTGCACTTGATAATCGCTTAGAAGTTTCTGATACCGTCCGCCAATTTACACTGCGGACGATTGAGTTTTATGAGGCTGAACTGCAGAAAACCAAACAACGATTTGGTGATGCTGATCGTGCGGTTATTGACTCAAATCAAGAAGAATTGCGCGCAGTAGCCGCTAAATTAAAAACTGAAGTTGCAACAGCTCAGTAATTCGCGCCGTATTTTCCTGTTTATTGATGTAGTTTGATTGGTTGACACCTTTCCGTTCGCCGTGAGATGGTAGTAATCCGCTTAATTCAAAACCACAACATCTAGTGGTTTTGCTATTACCAAACTACTACCTATAGTTTTTTGGTTCTTGACAAAGCGAAAAGAAACATTGTTATGAAATGCCCCTACTGCGGCCAAGCTGACACGGTGGTTATCGACTCGAGAGAGGCTGATGATCAAACGTCTATTCGTCGTCGTCGCGGCTGCAATCAGTGTGATAAACGATTCACTACCTATGAGCGAATTGAGGGAATTGACTTGGTGGTGATGAAAAAAGATGGTCGCCGAGAGGATTTTAGTCGAGATAAGCTGCGGCGTGGCATCGTCAAAGCAACCTGGAAACGTCCAGTTTCAATGTCGGACATCGAAGGGCTAATTGACGAGGTCGAACGGACACTACGGACCAAGCAAGGTCTCGAGGTGAAGAGTTGGGAAATCGGCAATTTAGTGATCGATCGGCTAAAACAAGTCGACAAACTATCGTATTTACTATTCGCGAGCGTCTATCGTGACTTCGCGAGTATTGAGGACTTTGAGCGTGAGTTGGCGTGTCTTCGGGATGACCGGACAGTGCCAGAGTATTGCTCCAGTACCGCGAACCCTCGTCACTCGGGTGAAGTTAGTGACCACGACACGGCAACTACAAAGGAGTAATTTATGTCACCCGCTGACAGCTTTCCTATCAAGAAAATGAAGTTCACCAACCGCAAACTAGATAGTGGTATGGGCATGGCAGTGGCCAAACGCACGTATTTGCGACAAATTATGGATCCTAAAACGGGTCGTGAACACTGGGAGAGCTGGGAAGAAGTGGCTGATCGGGTGGCAAAAGGCAATACCTTATTGCTCAAGAAATATGGTAAAAAGTTTGTTGCCGACATGAAAAAAGACTACGAGATCATGAAGCGACATATCAGCAATGGGTCGCTCTTGATGTCTGGTCGGCATCTCCAACATGGTGATGAAACTCAACCAGAGAGAAACGAAGAAGTGTTTACAAATTGTAGTACGGCTTCTAGCTCATATATTTTATTTTATTTGCTGATGAATGGATCTGGTGTAGGCCGACCTTACGATGACGATATGTGTATCGTTGACTGGGATAATTTGCCCAACGTCCGGTGTGTGATTGATGATTCACATCCCGATTTTGTCTGGGGATTCGATGAAAGTGTCCGTGATGCCAAACATAAATATGGCGATGTTGATACCGATCGAGTGCACTGGTTTGAAGTGCCGGACAGCCGCGAGGGTTGGGCGCAGGCAATTGAGATGATGGAAATCATGGCCTACGAGAAGCGGTTCAAGGATGATGTGCTGATTTTGGACTTCACCAAAGTGCGCGCCAAAGGCGCGCCTATCAAAGGGATGCAAAATCGTCCCTCATCTGGGCCTAAACCACTCATGAACGCAATCGAGAAAGTGACGACTATCAAAGGCGCCGCGCTTTCTCCCTGGAAGCAAGCGATGTTTGTCGATCATTACTTGGCAGAATGTGTGCTCGTCGGCGGCGCGCGGCGCAGTGCCCGGATTGCCACCAAGAACTGGTCAGATCCCGAGATTCTCGACTTTATCAACATCAAGCGTGGGGGCTTCTTGTGGAGTGCCAATAACTCAGTAGCCGTTGATGATAAGTTTTGGAAGCAGCGCAATGGTCATGCTCGCAAAGTCCTCGAAGCAATTTTGGATGCCAGTTACCATGATGGGACGGGTGAACCAGGTTTCATCAACCAACATCGCTTGGTCCAGAATGACGAAGGTTATGAGGGCTATGAAGATGGTAAGTACGCCGAGAGTTTCAAGTACAAACCCATGACACGTACTGAAAAAATGCTGTCCAAATTAGCTCGCAACGCCGGTGCCAAGGTTTATTCCCAGATTCCTAACCCTTGTGGTGAAATCTCGCTCAACATGTTGGGTGGCTACTGTGTGATCGCTGATGTGGTGCCGTACTTTGCGCCCACTCTCGATGATGCTGAAGAAGCTTTCCGCGCTGCGACTCGAGCGCTGATTCGCGTCAACACCATGGATTCGTTGTATGCGCGTGAAGTTCGTCGCACCAATCGGATTGGCGTAGGGATGACCGGTATTCACGAGTTTGCTTGGAATAACTTTGGCTATACTTTCCGCGACTTGATCGATGAGGAAAAAGCTCAACCATTTTGGCAGGCCATAGCTCGCTTCAAACGAGCAGTGGTGGATGAAGCCGAGACGTACTCCCACAAACTTGGTGTAGTCGTTCCTCATACCAATACCACCATCAAGCCGTCTGGCACGATCTCGAAGCTGTTTGCTCTGACTGAGGGTGCTCACTTGCCGAGTATGCGTGAGTATATTCGCTGGGTGCAGTATCGCTCTGACGATCCCATGGTGAAGAAGTATAAAACCCAAGGTTATCCTGTCAAAGATCTCAAGAGTTATACCGGCTCAAGTGCTGTTGGATTTCCAACCCAGCCGTTGATCTGCCGGCTCGGTATGGGCGACAAACTCGTCACCGCTGCCGAAGCCACGCCCGAAGAGCAGTACAAATGGTTGATGCTGCTCGAGAAATACTGGATTGTAGGTGTTGACGAACAAGGCCAAGCTATGGAGGACACGGGCAACCAAGTTTCGTATACCCTCAAGTACAATCCCAAAGTGGTCACGTATGAGCAGTTCACTGAAATGGTGACCAAGTACCAAGCGTTGATTAAGTGTTGCAGTGTCATGCCGCAGCAGGACATGACTGCCTACGAGTATCAACCCGAGCAACCGGTGACGATCTCTGAGTTCATGCGGGTGATCGATGAAATTGAAAAGGACGAAAGTCTCTTCGAGGACATTGATTATGAGCATTTGAAGTGCGAAAGTGGCGCGTGTCCGATATAGTGATACTTAATTAATTGTCGACATTGATAGCCCCAGGGCAAACAACGATTTGTTTAGTGGCCTGGAGACATTCATAATTTGTTGCTACAATTAAATAGCTATGCCGATTGAAGCGGGTGAAATCCCTGAACAGCTAACTCCAGAACAGCGTAAAACAGACCTAGAAGCATTGATTCGAAATGTTAGTGATTTTTGTGATGCGAGTACGCTGTATCCTGGCACAACGCTTTCTCCAGAAAAAGATAATGAGCGAAGCGAACTGATACAAAGAAGAGAAGATGAAGAGCACGATCCCCAAGACATTTCACCGATCGTCCTAAAAGGCATCGATGAGGATCTACTTTACCTTAAGCATGCTGATCTGCAAGTTACTCAATTAGGAGAACTTGGGACAGTCGCAGATGATTATCGGGATAAGCTACTACTAGCAATGGCCTGGTATGAACAAACACACCCCACTGATCATTCTTTTTTCGCGGATCCATTACCATTACCGAATGAAGGGGAAACAGCCGAGAACTATTTCCAAAGAGTTAGCCAAACACTAATTGAGAATCCTAACATGTCAGAGCGGCAGAAGACCGCCACAAAAGCACTTGAAACTGTATGGGACGCGGAGAGACTTCTGAACAGATGGAAAGAAAGTGCGCAGAAAAAGGACTTAGTTCCGCAACTCGATATAGAAAAATCTCGCCACGTTGTCGCCCAGAAGGCAAACCTCGAGCATGTAGGTATAGCCCAAGATATTATTGAAGCGATAAAGAGTGGCGAAATCGTTGCAGTAAGCTATCCGGGTGATGGTGTTCAGAGACGAATAGTAGAAATAAGTTCTGATCCGAGTGTTAGAAAGCTACAAGTTGCAGAAGTGGTTGCTGCAATCGCTGAGAAATCACTTGAGGAAATCAGAATAGTTGGACAACGATCTGGTGAGGCAAATCCATTTCAAGGTTCTATGGTTGAGTCTGATAGATACATCGGTCTAGATTGGAACAATAATTATAGTTCACCAATATATTTTGCTCAGAAAAAACGAGGTGCAGTAGTGGCACAAGCAGATAATTTCGAAGCAAGGATGGAAAAACGTACTAGAGGTGGGGGTTCGCTATCAGATGTAGCTAAGGCATTTGATAGCCTCCGGAATTTGTTAAGACAGCAGGAGGCAGAACTACAAAGAGTTGAAAAGCTCAAAAGATTCAGCGATTCATACGCGTATTTGGCAGATCGTGCCGATAAAGATCCAACAGGGGAAGATACACGAGAAATTCAAGGCGTGCCTATTGCTAAAAAAAAGGAAGGCTCAGAGAGAGCCACTCTGGCTTATGAGGGTGGGAGTCTCGCAGATTATGGGATAGCCTCGGTAGATCTCACACAACTTCGACCATGGGACAATTATTCCGACGTCACGTTGAGTATACTTTTTGATAAAGCGATGGGAGAGCTTTGTCCCACAGTTTCTTCTCCTGGACAAGTTGTGAATGGTGATGTTGAGTTTCCACCGAGGGTTATGTCTGTAGGAAAGTCAGGAGTCACTGGGAAAGAACGATACAACGAAAGTGAAATAGATCTACATCCGCGTCAGGGTGAACCCAGACTGACAGTCGTATTGCCTCATGATTTGGGAAACCATGGCTCAAGAAAAGTTGTCTTTTTGCAAGTGAATGGTGAGCCGTTTTTTATGAGTGTTTTGACATTGCGTGGAAGTGAAAGCAACTCAGCGAACGTGTACCTACGGTTGCAGGACCCACTTTTGGCTGGTATCGCAAAAGAATATTTTTCAGTGATTTCCGAACAGGAATTGGATCATCATGGTAAGCAAGCTTTAATCAGACAATTAGTTGCAGATAGGAACCCTCTTGAACCTGCAGAGCAAAGGTCAACAACCATCGAGCGACGATGGTATCAGGAATCGATACTTAGACAGGCATTTGGATTCGATGGCACAAATCCCGCCGAATATGTTGAAAGCAGCCTTCGTGAGTTACAAGCGGAATGGTATGGAGATGCTCTAGAGAATAGCAGGAAGCAAAAGAAGGTTATTATCCGTCAGGGAGTTGATATGACTCATGTTATGTTGCCTGACGCTGAAGAGTTGGTAACAATTCATAGCCTAGATGCAAAAAAAGTATCGAGCTTAGAAAACATAAAAACTCGAATAGAAAAAGCAATAGATATAATTGCAAATGCTAGTTACCGTGGGATAGATATCCTCATTCGTAGAGGATTTCTGGGGATTGGAAGGAAGATAGAGCATAGAGCTGGTACAGATAATAATGAATCAATGCTTGATTTACTGAAACTGTTCGAGCTTCCTGAAGACGAATTCGTAAGTAAATTGTATGAACTTCTTGAAGAGAAACAATTACCTAAGCAACGGCCTATTCGTATTCCACGTTTGGGGACATACTATCTCACTAGAGGAAAGGTTGAGAGAACGAGTGTCATTGATGAGTTTATGAGTAGGGATGAAGTCCGTTTTTTGATTACGCTCAGGAGCAGAGTAATTCCTGGAGAGTATGGAATTGCTGAGAAAAAGAAGAAAAGGGATGAAGTGCCTGCTACACATTTTGATGATACAGCAATTTTGGAAGAGGCGAGAAAAAGGCTTGAAGCTGCGGAAGCTGGCATGCCACCAGGTTCGTATACAGGCACGACTTCTCTAGCTGAACTAGTCAAGCGTAAACGTGTTGATCGACCCTAACTAAAAAGTGGCCAGATTGGTTTTCGCTCAAAAGTGCTGTTAGGCACGAGATGTTTTTCACTTGCCACCACTCCAATCATCCCTGCGTTATCCCGACAGAGATCAAGATTAGCCGGTACGAGTACACGAGCAACGCCCGGCAGCGTTCCGAGTGCAGCACGCAAGGCATTATTTGCTGCCACGCCGCCACCAAGCCAAATATCTACATCGCCGTCCAAAAACTCATTTTTCAGGATTTTTTCTAGTTTATAGGTGACCGCCCGAAAGATCGCCGTCTGAAAACTTGCACAAAAATCTGCCACTTCTGTTGATGAAAGAGGAGCGATAGCAGTGAGTTTGGTAAATAGGTTCTTGGCGGCTGTTTTCATGCCAGCAAAACTCAAGTTATAGTCACCACTTTCGGTCATGGGTAACGGAAAATGGTATGCTCGAGGATTGCCAATTTTTGCTAACTCTTCAATTTGTGCACCAGCCGGATAGCCCAAGCCCAGCATCCGCCCCACTTTATCCAGTGCTTCGCCTGCTGCGTCATCGATTGTCTCGCCAAGAATGGTATAGTCACTTACACCCTCGACGAGCACAAATTGTGTATTTCCTCCAGATATGATCAGCCCTAGTGCGGGAAAAACTGGTTGCACTTCATCTGGCACATCTGCCCAGACGGACCATAGATGACCTTCTAAGTGATTAACTGGTACGAGCGGCAAATTATGCTCAGTAGCAAGTTGTTTCGCACCGGTGATACCTACTTCTAACGATGGCGCGAGACCAGGCCCCTGGGTGACGGCGATCATTTCAATGTCGTTCCACGCTACTTTTGCCAATGAAAGTGCGTCCGCCACTGTTCCGGCTAAGTTGTCTCGATGCGCTTGTTTGGCGACTGTAGGAAAAACGCCACCATACGGCGCATGAAGTTCCGTCTGAGACACAATCACATTAGATAGCACCTGCCGTCCTCGTACTACGGCCGCTGAAGTGTCGTCACAAGAAGTATCAATTGCCAGGATAAGCATCTCGAGTATTATACCTTACCAGAGGTGATTCTGGCTGCATAGTTCTGATATAATGAATGTGTGATTACCGATACAGTTTCGAGCTTCGATCAAGATTTTGATTCAATCGCCAGCACTACTTCTTCTTCGTCTGCGGTGAAATTTGGTTTGTTTGTGAAAACACGTGAACTGAAGCAACTCCAGGCTTCTTTGCGCGAAGTGCTGTTGATGAACGGTGATAAACGCAATGAATGGCTTCAGAGCAATGAAACTCTTATTAATGAGATGCTTGAGGATTTTGTGAGTGATTCAACGCTCGCTTTGGATGGCATCCAGCTTGATTCTGAAGCGCTCCAGATGTCGATGGAGTATGTGTCATCACTGCGCGATGTGATGACCACCATGCGCAGTATTATGGATGATTCGCGGACTTTGACCAGCTAATTAGACCAGCTAGTAGTTACCGCGTAGTCGCGGTATCATCTACACTACCGATGATGTTCTTGGCTTCCCTCTTCACTACTGTTATCTACCAGCCTTTCTTCAATATCTTGGTTTTTTTCTACTGGGCTGAAGGCATGATTACTCGAGGAACTCCTGATATGGGAGTAGCAGTGATCTTTTTGACACTTCTGATTCGAGTGTTGTTATTGCCGATGTCACTGTCTGCTCATGAATCTGAAGCAGATCGGCGTGAAATTGCCGAAAAATTGCGAGAATTATCTCGAGTGTACGCGAGTGATCCCATTCAGTTTGAAGCTGCCAAACGCAAGTTATTTGCGAGTCGCCGCAAAGTGTTTGCGGGCGAGATAGTGTCGTTGGTCATTCAGATGTTGATTTTCTTCTTACTGTATCGCATGTTTACCACAGGCCTAGAAGGGGCAGACGTTCATTTGATTTAC
>JBPOHR010000028.1:0-11865 GCA_052035325.1 Patescibacteria group bacterium | reverse complement strand
AGCGGGAACATAAAAGAGAAAACCAGAAAAAAGTAACGCAGCGTAGAGTGCTAAGTTTTTGATCCACTGTCGCGGCCGTGCTGTCTTTAGCAGAGCAATCGGTAGAGAAAGTGATGAAGACATACGTGATTAATGATGTAGCTGTTTGTATTTGGCCCAGATTAGGAAACTAAACACGAGCCCCATGCAGACTGCAATCATTACTATCTTACCAGTAGTATCTAACATCAGTGACAAGACGCCCATCCCCAAACTTGTTAACCAGTAGAAAACAGCCACACGCCGTCGTCCCCACCCGAGAACATCCATCAATTTATGATGGAGATGACCTCGGTCGCCCCACCATGGTGATTTGCCAGCCCACAACCGACGGGTTACCGTAAAAATAGCGTCTGCGGTTGGTATCGCTAGCACCATCAAGGCTGTGGCGACTTTTGCTCCCGATAAAATTGCTAATACACTGAGTAGAAAACCTGCTAGTGAACCTGCTCCGTAGCCGGCCATAATTTTTTGAGGGTACCAATTCCAGATCAAGAATCCGACAAATGCACCTGCGACGATGCAGCTAAGTGTAAACACCGACCATTGGCTAGGATCTGGCGCAAATCGAAGTGACAACAGCCCGATAAACAAGGCAGAAATTGCCACAAAACCGGGCATTTGACCATCGACACCTTTTGACCAGTTGACGATATTCATGTTCCAGATAATGAATATGATCGCTAGTAATGAAGGTAGCAGTGAGGTAGTAAAAGTGAAGCTGCCAAGCTGTAGTTGCCATTGATTCAGCCAGAGGACACCAGGTCCAAATGGATTAGAAACAAAATCTGTACCGATTCCATTGAGTACGACAAGCAAGCCTGCAACCAGGCCAGCACCGAGACGCCAAAATGGATGGATATCAAAAATATCGTCAAGTGTTCCAACTGCTACCAATAAAGCGCAAGCCAGCAAGATAGCGATCACTTGCGCATTGAGTGGAATAAATAGCGGTATTGTGGCAAACAGCGCTGCCCCGATGACCAGTCCACCACCTCGTGGAAGTGGCCGATCGTGTACTTTCTTGACATGTTTTGTATTGGGATCGTCGAGCCATTTTTGCTTCATATAGAGCTTCACGATCAATGGCGTTACGAGCGTCCCTATCAAGCTAGCTAGCACAAGGCTAACTAAGCCAGTCAGGATAAGTGGAGTTAATATTGTCTCCATACGCGTTATATAACAAGCAGCATACTACGAATAATGGTCAAGCTAAGTAGCACCTGAATCGCTACCGTTGTCCAACTAAATAGTTGAAGTAACAGTACTTGGTAGTCTTTTGATATGTGGACGATGTTCAAGTGTACCCAGCTGATAGTAATGAGTAAGACTGGGAACAAGGCGATCCAGTTTTTATCGACCAGATGCTGAGATAGCTGTGGTAGTGAATAGAATAAAGGAATCACCGGTGGTAATGTTCGGTAGAGTATGGCCACGAAGAAGGTAACCAAGATAGTGAGCACAAATGAAATAGTCCAGGGTAGTCGGAGTTCTGTTGGTGTCCTAAACCACGAAAAAAGTGCGGTTGGGGTTAGTCGCATGATGACATTATAGCTGTTCGTTGCTACCAACGCGTCGCCAAAGTGTAAAGTAGGTATAGCGACTGTCAGGGAGGTACCACTGACTAAGATAGGCGTTCAACTCGGGCCAGGTATCTTGTTCGTCATTCATTACAACCACAAAATTCGGTTGGCGTCGCACCAGATCGGCAAAGGTCTCCTCATATACACCAAGGTCTTTGATATGGAAAGAAACGGTAAAGCGACCAGTAGGGATTTTGCCTGTCTGAGCATACAGAGTAGGATTAGTACCCCATATAAATAAATATGGCTCTGGATCTTGGTTGATTCGCTGTGCAACCTGATAGTTGTCATCCATCAATGGGTTGAATTGACGTCGATATTCCGATACATCGATCTGACGCGTCATCAGTTGCCACCACCGTGTGTAGTATGGCAAGGTGGGATAGTACCAGACGCCAAGTATCAGCCAAATTGCGGTAAGTAGTGCCCCGAAGCCACTCACAACAATTGCACGAAAAAATACAGTAGGGGCGGATACTGATTTGCTGATTGTCTCGCCAATTGTCTCGATGCTAAGGCCAACAAGCAGAGTCAGCGGTGGGATAAGTTGCAAAAAATAATGGGGATATGGGCGATTTGACAGGAGGGAGGCAAAGACACTTAGCACCAGCCAGCCCAGTACCCAGCTCCACTTTCGTGTAAGCTTAACTTGCAGTAGGGTCAAGCATATCAACAACAAGCCCATTACTACTGTTTTACCAGGGAGGGTAAAAAGCCATAGCAAAAGCGGAGATTGTAGTGGAAGGTTCCAGTTACCAGCGTAGTGGAAATTGTAGAGCAATCCAAACTCTACATACTCACTTCCAGAGCCGCGTATAAAGAAATAACCAATAGACAACATAATGGGCGCGATCAGGCCAATTCCCACCAACAAGGATGGAAGGACTACCGCAAGTCCGTGATGAATCTTTTTTAGCCAAGGACTAGATCGTTGAGTAAATACCTGCCAAGTGGCCAGCCAGACCGCCCACCAGGCTGCGACCGCATCGAATAGGGCGGGTACTTTGGTCAAAATTGCTAACCCGAGGAAGGTACCTCCCAGCAGTACAGATACAGTTTGATGGTGGGTTGTGCGTCGACCAGCGAGAGGAAGATCAAGAATACTGTGCCACCACGCTGTTCGTGCGATCAACCAGAGGCCCACCACAATAAATCCCATCACAAATAATTCTCCGTTTGGGATATTTCCCTCTAGGCGTGGCAATGTGGTCAGCAAAACAAAACTAATCACTGTTGCCAGATGAGCTGCACGTGAGCGTGTGATTTTTCGCGTCAAATCATAGAAAAGAACAGTTGTCACGATCATCCATCCGAGAAGCAACCAACGAAAAGCGAGTTGATTAGGAACCATTGCTAAGTAATAAATGAGAGGTGTTTTATGATCAACAATCTCGGCATACATCCTTTCACCAAATCGCAGTGATTGACCAATCGTCAGATAAATACCCTCATCGCCGTACCAATATGGTTCGGTGAAGTTGGGTAGTCGAAGTCCGACAAGCAACACAATTCCGATGATGACTGGCCAATGCGCCAACCAGAGCAGATCGGTCTGCTTAACTATTTTTTGCCACCAAGATAGAAGAGAAGTCGCCGACATGTAGTGTCAGTTTACACTTTTTCCGTCACTTTGTACTCAATGTATTTGCCCAGGATCAGACGAGTATGGGCATCAATGCCAGGTAGTGCAGAGAAGAAGAATCCAATGATGGGTAATAACAGAAATTCGATTGGTTGGCGAACATACGACAAAATCGAGTGTGATCCTGGCCGTGGAGGTCGATTGATTGCATCGATAATAAAGATCACAATCATGGAGACGAGTGATAACGTCAAGAGAGCCGATACAGTCTGCGGCAGTGTTTTACCTAGCTGAGTGCGGGTGAAGTTTTCATTCAGTAAGGGAGGTAGGATCGCAGAAACAGTAATGGCAAACCAATTAACCGGCCACAAAAAGTGGTCTTCTATTACTTTGAGCACTCGAATTGTTTTATCCCAAAATGGCACGCCTTCGGTCATTACATATTGACGAATAATGTAGGCATCATCACTAGCACCCCAAGCCCAGCGTTGCAGTTGCTGGTATTGGTTTTTCATTGTTGGCCACCAGCCATTTGATTCGGCGGCATCAGCGTAGATAGGTAGAAAAATGGGTTCGACTTCGAAGTCGCCTTTTTTGGCAAAGTAAGACTTGAAGAACAGGCGATAATCTTCGGGGATTACGTCGGTGTCCCAATACCCAATATCTACAATGTGTTTGAGTGAAGTTGAGTATGTTGAGAAGTTAACCAAACGATCTTTACGCATCAAAATATACATTTGGGTGACAGAAAAAATTGCTGCCATCACCCGAACAGGTGTGGGTACTGTCCAGATGTTGTTATAGAACACAATCCCTCCCTGCCAGATATGGTTAAAGGGTTTTGCAATCGTTAAAAATGAATACGTTAATGCTGCAAAGTAGTGGTGGTGAAAGAGGGCATCAGCATCTTCGCTGGTAATAGTGACTTTCTCTACGTCATATTTCTCCTGATCAATCAGTAGTTCTTTGGCTCGGTGTGCTCCCCAACTCGTATTGGATGATTTTCCTTTGACTTCACCTTTGATGTCAGGATGTTGCGTGGTCCAAATGTGGCCAAACAAGGCGCCATATTCTTTCTTGAGTGCTTGGGCTTTATCGAGTGCATCCTTGCCCTCTCGCTCTTCAAAAGACAACATGATGTGTATTTTCTTCAACGGGTAGCTCTGTTTGCTGAGCGCATTAAGTGTCCTTTGCAAGGTGCTTAGTGGTTCCTTGTATGTGGGAATGACGATGATGTGATCAATACTATCTGCTTTGTCGCCAAGACGTCGGCGTAAGTCGTGCATCCAGTCAAATTTACTTGAGGCTTTGATTTTTAAATGAGCTGCAATTGACAACACTGCCAAGGTGATTGACCTATACAACCAATACACGGCAAAACCAATGACGTAGTAGGCCACAAGATTTGGCAATACCAACGAACCCCAGAATGGGAACAGTATCAGTGACCACGAGACAAGACCAGGCAACATCTCAAGCGCTCGTTGAGTGCGGATGGGATGGCGGCGAAAGTAGGTGCGAATCACGGAAGTATTATGTCACGTTTCCGTCAAACTGCGGGAAGAGCGTGAGCGTATTTTGGTAGAGATTATGTAAATCCAGGTGGAGTTCTTGATGGAGGTACTGAGCAGTCAGGCTAATCATCCACGGCTCACATGCTTTGCCACGATGAGGAACTGGGGGCAAAAAAGGTGCATCCGTTTCGAGCAGTAGACGATCTGGTGGTGCTGCAGTGACGAGCTGACGAATATGATCAGCGTTTTTGTAGGTGACATTACCAGCCACGCCGATGTATGCACCCATTTCCAGTGCTGCTTTCACATATGAAAGTGGACCCGAGACGCAGTGGAGAATAAAAGGTTGATGACCTGCATGGTGAAGGCGAAGCAGGTCTAGCAGATCCCAGTAGGCATTGTCAGGTGTGGGTGACTCGGGTACTGCTTGATCACGGACGTGTAAGATCAACGGCAAGTTCCGTTCTTCTGCAAAAGCGATTTGTGCAGTCAGGGCTGCTTTTTGGAGATCACGAGTGGCTAGTTGTGCTTCTGGTGATGTGGGCAGACGAAAATAATCGAGACCAACTTCGCCAACAGCAATCGTCTGTGGTGAGATTGACATCGTGAGCGAAGCCATGTGTTGGTCAATGTCTGGTACTATTTGATCGACATCCATCACCACATAGTTTTCAGGATGAAAGCCGATAGCCGCAAACAGATTGGGGTTAGATTCTGCAATGCTGACAGCACGAGTGTTTTCGATTTCAGCTACACCAACCACTACGCTCCCCACGACACCATGTTGTTGAGCTTTTTCCCATTCAGACAACCACGAATTTTCCGGAAGTAAATTGTAGTGGCAGTGCGTGTCGATGATCATGCTATTCGAGGAAAAAGAGGTGACAGGGCAGTAATTGTTTCTTGGTGAAAATGCTCAAAAATGGTCGTACCTGTGGTAGGCAAAAAAGGCCGAAGATGGAAGGCAATTTTGATGATGTGATCCACCGCAGATTGAAGTACTTCATGCTGAGCGGTACCAGTCAGTGTCCACGGTTTTTGCTCGCTAAGGTAGCCATCAGTTTGGGCGACCCACTTCAGCACAAGTTTGAGTGCCGAATCAAGTTCCCAAGCATCAACAAGCTGTTGATACTCATCATCCCAGGTGGGCTCGCTCACTTGCGAGGTTGCGCCAGATTTTTCACAAAGTTTGGCGACACGAGAGCAAAGGTTGCCTAGGCCATTGGCAAGATCAGCAGTATAGACTTCTTTGAACTTGGCATAACTAAAATCACCATCACCATGTGTGCTCACTTCTTTCAACAAATAGTACCGAGCTGGTTCGAGACCGTAGGTGTTGACGAGTTCAACAGGGTCGATGACATTACCCAGTGATTTGCTCATTTTGACACCATCTGCGGTCAGGTATCCATGGACACTGATGGTAGCAGGTAGGGCCAATCCTGCTGAAAGCAGCATGCCGATCCAGTATACCGAGTGAAAACGGTTGATACCTTTGCCAATGACGTGAGCTTGAGCTGGCCAGTATTTCTCGAAATGCGTTTGATCAAAACCCCAACCAATCGCAGTGAGATAGACAGCAAGCGCATCGAACCACACATACATAACTTGAGTTTCGTCATTGGGCACAGGGACTCCTACACCTCGAGCGCGACTGACTGATCGAGAAACACTAAAATCTTCAAGGCCATGACGGATGAAGCCAAGCATTTCTTGTTTGTACTGATCTGACACGATTCGAAGCTGATCAGATGTAATCAATGTTTCCAGTTGCTGTTGGTATCGAGATAGCTTGAAGAAGTAGTTTTCTTCAGTGACGACTTCGGGTGTTGTTAGATGTTCTGGACATTTGCCGTCGATGAGTTCTTCCGGTGTGTAAAAAGCTTCACACCCCACGCAGTACAAGCCTTGGTAGCTCTTTTTGTAGAGATCACCTGCGCTAGCACAGCGTCGCCAGATTTCTTGGACTCCTGGCCAGTGGTGTGCCTGGTCGCTACTTCGACGAAAATGGGTCAGTGAAATGTTGAAAAACTTGAATGCATCTTCAAAAACGACGGCATATTGATCAAGCCATGCTTGAGTACTGGTGCCAGCCTTTTCTGCTGCTTGGACGTTTTTGAGACTGTTCTCATCAGTGCCAGCCGTGAAGGCGACATCTGCTCCAGACAGACGTTGAAATCTGGCCATTGTGTCAGCTTGAAACCACTCAAGGACGTGGCCAAGATGCGGTTTGGCGTTGACATAGGGAATAGCAGTCGTTAGGTAAAACGTGCGCATAGATCCTTTATCACTTTGAGTATGGGCTACTTTGCGCGACCGAGCAATCGGCGCATCCAGTTTTCCGCCTCTAAGTAACGCATGGCAGATTGAACAGGAGCAGATTTGAGAGCGTTGCCCACACTGGAAATAGTTGCACTCGATACTTTTAGTTCTTTGGCAATCGCTTCATATGACTTATTTAAACCAAGTTCTTTGGCAATACCCAAGCGACGGGCGAAGGCAACCTGCTCTGCAGGTGTCAGAAAATGCTCAAGAAAAGCGCGAACTTCACGAGGACGATGCAAGTTAGCTAACAGAATACTAAGTTGCTCGAATAATTCAGTGGTGGCGGTAGCTCGTTGGCCATCAGCCAGGCTGCGCTTGGCGGTAGTCGAAACGTCGGTGGTGTGTTTTTTCGCGGGTGGCATGATGTGGAGTAGTAGGATGTCCTAGGCGATCCAAGACAAAGCTCACTGCTTCAATTATAACAAAGCCTATCAGAATCACACCTACAAGTTGCCAACCTAACACCACTTGGTTTAACTTGAGGACTATCAGGCATGTCAGTGCTACACCCGTCAGAATACCTCGACGCACATGACGCCAGAGGACGACAGCGAGAGAGGTCATAGTCATTGCTAGGGGCACCAGGAGCGGCAGAAAACCATCGGGGATTAGGATATCTGCTGCTTGTGTGGGAGACACACGAGTAAGTACCAGATAGGTGGTGGTGGCAGATGCAACTGTAACGCCAAGCCAGGGTACATACTGCCACCACAATCCGGTTTCAGCTACGGTCTTTCGAGCAGAGGGGTAGATCTCTACAGGACTTGTCACAGGAGTGGTGACAGGAGGTAGTGGTGCAAGACGAGAGCGGGCGCGTTCTGGCATAGGCAGAGATAGACTTAGTCCAGTATACTGGATGTCATGTCGATTGAAATCATCCTCCAAATTGTGTTTGCGCTGACTACTATTGGTGCGGTTGTATACCTAATCTGGCAGCAGCAACAGAAAAGTTCAGGTCTTGATGAAAAACAAGTCCAGAACATTGTGAATCAAGTCTTTGGGATGAGTGCCCAAAAAATTGCTGAGCAAAGTAAACAAATTTTATCCAGTGAAAAAGAAACCATCAAAACAGATCTCGACAATAAGCAGCGCGTCATCGAAAAATTGGTCAAGCAGCTTCAAGACGACATGAAAGGCCGACAAGATGAGATTCGTACCCTCGAGCGCGATCGAACGCAAAAGTTTTCTGAACTGACGACTGCCATTGAACAGCATCGGCTACTGACCGATGAACTCAAAGTCAGTACGCAACAACTCGCCAGTGTGTTGTCAAACAATCAAATGCGAGGCGAGTGGGGTGAGCGCATCATCGAAGAATTGATGCGAGCAAATGGGTTGGTAGAGGGTGTCCATTATCTCAAGCAACAAGCTCAAACGACTGGCGTACTTCGCCCCGATATTACCTTATTGTTGCCCGACAAACGAATTGTGCCGGTTGATGTGAAGTTTCCGTACGCAGCGATGCAAAAGGTCGCGATGGCCGAGTCCAAAGCTGAGAAATCGATGCTGATGAAGCAATTTTTGCAGGATATCAAAATTAAAGTCAACAAAGTTGCCGAGTACATCAATCCCTCTGAGAACACCCTCGATTATGCCATTATGTTTGTGCCCAATGAGTTGATTTTTTCGTACATCAATCAAAACTTACCTGAGGTAGTTGATTTGGCATTTCGTCAGCGAGTGCTGATGGTGTCACCTTTCACTTTCATGATTGTGGCGCGCACTATGCTCGAAAGTTATCGCAACTTCATGCTGAGCGATAAATTGCGGGAGGTTATTAAGTCTGTTGATGAGTTTACTAGCGAGTGGGGCAAGTTCAAAGAAAAGTTTACTAAGTACGGTCGCAGTCTTGATACATTAAAAGCAGATTATGATGAGATCAGTGGGACTCGGGTGCGACAAATGGAGCGTCGAATTGACAAGATTGGTCAGCTACAGTCGGGTAAAGAAGAATTGTTGATAGAAACCCCCAACCCACTGCTTTAGGTAGTTTCAAAAGTGTTTGTGAAAGAACTCAATGGTTCTATCCATGGCAGTTTGCCAGCCTGGCGTCAAATTGTGATTGGCCCCAGGATAGCCAAAATACTCCACTTCTATTGGGGAAAGTGTCGCTGAAGCAGTAGCGCTCGCCGATCCTGTCGCAGCAATAGCGGCAAGGTCACTGCGGCGTTGATTTTCAAGGTCAATCTTTTGGATAAACTCATCCGACCAGGATTTTAAAGCCGAATCATCGGCGGTGCCGTGGTGGATTTGTAGTGATGCTTGAAGAGAATCAAGATGCTTTGTCAAACTAAAGTCAAAGACATCGTAGTCTTTCTCAAACAGCGATACATATTTCCGCATTTCTTTGCCTTCATCATCATTCTCATCACTAAAGTACAAAATAGAGTAGGGAAAGGGCGCTGTCACTGGTGCCCACAGCACTGTTGGAACGGGTTCACGCAGGGCTTCGAGTGTAGTCAATGCAATTTGGCCACCATTACTGTGTCCCCAGATACCCTGTTGAGTTACTTGAATGGTCTCTCCCTCTGGGAGTGTCAGGGAGAAAATTTGCAGTCCACGAAGCAATTCAATAATCACTATTGGTTTCTCAAAGCGTGCTTGCCATGTATCAGTTGGTTCTGGATCACTCTCGCCATAGCCAAAAAAATCTGGGGCGACCGTAACGAATCCAGCGTCTGCCAACGCTCGGCCCGCATTTCTTGTACCAGTACCCGGAGTATAACTCTCCACTGGTGCATACCCGCGGATCATGACGATGGCCGCGGCAGATGTCGGGACTGGCTTAGGGACGTTGAGTACCACTGACATCTGACGGTCCAGCGGAGTGAAACCGGCCAGATAACTGATGTGGGTGTCTGTTTCTTCAAGTACTGATTCAATGGTTAAGGCGCGGGGTGTATATGAGCGTGCTTGCAAGGTGGGGATTGTGTAGGCAAGCAGCGGTTTTGGGGATGGCACGGGTGCAACTAAACTTGGCAGTAACTGATCGCTACTAGTGTCAAAGTGTTGCCAGGTCAAAATCGCGCTTAAAACAAACACAGCACCGGCTAGAAAACTAACCAGTGCTGTGCGAACATGCAACATAAAAAGCGTTTAGGCTTTCTTGTAGAACGGTCTCATCTGGAACAGGACGTAGAACCAGACAGCAGCCCAGAACAAGGTGAAGATTAATGAGCTCACTGAGCCATTAACGATACTCAACACACCGGAAACGACACCAAGTGCTTCAGACCAGAATAGGTATACCCAGCCATTTAGTTCACGATCCTTCAAAGGTTTGAAGGCCATGAACAACAACACTGCTTGTGCGAGCATCAACACCACCGAGACAAGTGTCATGACGAAGTACAACGGGTTCAAGGTAATCAGTGATGCAAACGAGCCTAGTAAGCCTACCAATGGACCAGCAACGATAGATAGTACTGCACCAATCAAAGCCAGATAGGGAGCAACTTTGACGAAGAACTCAACGATTCCTTCGGGAAGCTTTGGTAGTGATTTGAAGACGTCACCAACCTGGTCGATAATCTTCATTGCCTCAGCATCAGTAAGGCGGGCTTTAAGTGATGACATGTGTCTCCTAAAAACTTAGTATTTGTCCCAGTATACCAAGTCCGTCAAGCCATGAGCACTAGATCAAAGTGAGTATGAGTATTCGAGATTGTTGTTTACTGATCTTCTCGATATAATTGCTGTTCTCGTATTGAGAAGACGGCCCCATCGTCTAGAGGCCTAGGACATCAGGTTCTCATCCTGGTAACCCCGGTTCGAATCCGGGTGGGGTCACACATAAAAAAGATGGCATTAGCCATCTTTTTTTGTGTCTGATCGCTGACGGGTGAACTTGCGCGATAGCGCATAGTCGTGCACATCAAGTTAGACGCTGAAAGCGGATAACCTGAGAAATACTCGAAGGGGTGAATCCGGGTGGGGATTTTTTCCTCCCTCTTAACACTACATGCCTTCCGCGCTACCATACACCCATGTCAAAAAGTAACCCTAATCACAAAGAGTTAACCCTAACAGAGCACGACTGTCTCCTCACAACACTTCACGAGCGTTTCCAAAAACACCCACATTGTCATCCCCACCTAGAATGGACAATCGTTCAAGCCAAACTTGAAGCCTCACCCGCACTCCTATGGACACTCAATCAAATGGAACAAACAGGTGGGGAGCCCGATGTCGTACTACTTGATGCATCGAGTGATCACTACGTATTTTGCGATTGTTCCACCGAAAGTCCATCCGGTCGCCGCAGCCTGTGCTACGACCGTGCCGCTCACGAAGCCCGCAAAGAACACAAACCAGCCAACACAGCCATGGATGTGGCAGAGGAGATGGGCATTGAGCTGTTGACTGAAGAACAGTATCAGGCTTTACAGCAACTCCAACCTGTTGATACCAAGACGTCTAGTTGGATCAAAACTCCCACTGCTATCAGAAAGCTCGGTGGTGCCATCTTTGGTGACCGCCGCTACAATCATGTATTCATATATCACAACGGTGCGGATTCGTACTATGCAGCACGAGGGTTTAGAGGATGGGTGAGGATGTAGTAGCTACATTTTGTCTATTGACCAACATATTTTTTGCATGGTACTTTCAAGGCGGGAGATATCTTTCGCTTGTAGTAGTTACGATACATGAAGGATTTGTATGTTGCGCTTTAAACAAGTTGCAGTTGGTGCTATTGCTGCAGCTCTCCTCTTACCCCTCACGCTGGCAACTCCCGCCTTTGCGAATTCTCCGCACAAATTCAATGAAAACTTCAACATGAAGTTTCGTGAGAATTGGTTCCATCGCACTTTTGAAGAAT
>JBPOHR010000009.1:0-4840 GCA_052035325.1 Patescibacteria group bacterium | reverse complement strand
CTAGGTATGACGGCAACTCTGTCTGCAGCGTTTCCCAGAATGCAAATAAGTCCCAAGAGTATTTGAGACTTGGTACAGGATGATCTAACTCAATCAAACCAACTTGTTTGTTCGACATTAGTTCGTTAAGTGCTGTCTCGAAGTTGTAGTGACCTGGTTCTGTTTTGGCTAAAATATCCAAAAAATGCTGATCAACTAGGTAGGTAGCACTCAGTTTGAGGTTGCTTGGCTCAGTTCCTTGGGCTGGTTTTTCAATCAGACCGACAGGTTGGCCATCTTGTAGCTTGAGAATGCCAAACTCCCATGGTCTATCCGTTGTAGTGGCAATCACTGCATTTGAATGCTTAGTGGCAAGTAGCTGCTCCACGAGTCTGACCAAATGAGGGTGATATCCTCCGGTGATCACTACACTCTCTCCAAGGTATTGCCGTGCTCTCAAGACGGCATCCCCCATTCCCAGTGCCTCGGGTTGTTCTACCCAAGTGATGTGATGCTTCAGGGCTGTATCATCGAGCAAATGCGACAGGCCTTGATCGTTGAGATTTTTTGGACTGCCTACAATGACCATTGAATCATAACCAGCGGCAACTAGTTGTTCGAGGGTGTCTTGGATGAGTGGCTTGCCTGCCATCCTCATGCCGCCCTTGTACACAGATGTGTTCAAGGGAAAAAAACGCGAGTTTTCACCGCCAGCAAGAATGAGGATGGTTGGTTTAGTCATTTAGGTTCCTGTAATCATAGCCAAGACTTCATCGCGTTTTTGCGCCATGAGTTCAGCAGTTTTTGCTTCCAAATTAAGACGGATCAGTGGTTCAGTATTGGAGCCACGGATATTAAAGCGCCATTCACCCATTTCGCAGGTAACGCCATCAATTTCGATCACTTCGCGAGCTTCTGGGGCATATTTAGCTTTAATAGCTGCAATAGTTGCTTTGACATCAGGTACTTTGTTATTTATCTCACCAGAGATGAAGTATTTTTGGCCAAGCTCATCGAGCATTGCATCAAGGGTTTGTGTTGATTGCGATAAAAGGTCCATGATGAACAGCATTGGTGCTACACCTGAGTCACAACCGAAGAACTCTGTGAAGTAGTAGTGACCGGTCACTTCTCCGCCAAAGACAGCTTTTTCATCGCTCATTCGTTTCTTGATGTACGCATGGCCCACTCGGTTGTAAAGTCCGCGACCACCCGCAGCAGTGATAGTGTCCAGTACTGCCAACGAAGCGCGGATGTCATAGACGATGGTAGAGCCTGGTTTCTTTGCTAAGAAGTACTTAGACAGAATTGCTGTTAGGAAATCACCGGATACAAAGCGACCTTTGCTATCGATACAGAAAAAGCGGTCACCATCAGGGTCAAAGGCAAAACCAAGGTCAAACCCTTCTGCAGCGACACGTTGCATGAGTTCTCGGCGATTTGGCTCTTGAAGTGGGTCACCGCCGTGATTGGGGAAGGTACCATCGACATCGAAGTACATTTCGGTGAGTTGCACTTGGGGGAGGTGTTTGAAAAGTTCACGCAGTGATGGACCGACCATACCATTAGCGGTATCGGCGATTACTTTCATGGGTTTAATTTGTGTGACATCGACGAGGGACAACATTTTTTGAATGAAACCCTCCATGATGTTCCATGTCTCTACAGTACCAGGTGTAGCCGCCGCCGCGGGGAAATCATCGGTCTCAATAATCTTGCGAATGTCTTGAATACCTTCATCACCTGACAGCAGATACGGAATCTGGCGCACCATCTTGAAGCCGTTGTATTCTTTGGGATTGTGACTTGCAGTCACCATAATGCCGGGTAACTGTTTAGTTGCACAGGCGTAGTAGTACATATCGGTCGAAACTTGGCCGACGTCAATGACGTTGACACCCACAGAGGTCAAACCAGCGACTAACGCTTGTTGCATGGTTGGACTAGACACACGACCATCCTGGCCAACGACGACCGTGGTCGGCTGAATAATTTTGGCAAACGCTTTACCAACAGCTGTAGCGATGTCCTCATTGAGTGTTTGGCCATAAATGCCGCGAATGTCGTACGCCTTGAAAATACCTGGATCTGCTTGCATAGAATTGCCTCCAATCAGATGATCCTACAGCTGCATGATCAGCAGTGCAAGTTCTTGACTTAGTGTGAGATACTCCACGCTGGTTTTTTGGCGAATATCGATTGCTAACATTTTTGTATGCAGATTTAGCAGTTGGGGCTGAGTAAAATGCCGGGCTTGGCCTGCGAGTTTCTTAATCATAAATGGGGGACCCCCTGGTTGGCCTCCAGCTTGGATTTCCAATAACAATCTCACTTGGCGTTGTAGCATGGCAAAACAGAGCCCGGCATCGGCTCGTTCTAGAGCCTTGTACAACAATGTCAATTGATGGGCTTTAGGTGACTTGGGTGACAGTGAGTCGAGCCAGGTAAACACGGCAGGGGCGGGTTTGAACTCTTGAATCACAGGGATTGGTTTGAGTTTTGAGAATGGCTCGAGCGCTTTCTTGGAGAGGGATTTCTTTTCCCAGATTATTACTTGATGGTGTTCAGCTTTGGCCGCGATCAAAGGAATGATGTCTGGAAGTTTAGCACCCAGACTAGTAGTTTCTTCAAGCACGACAATAGTTGGTTGTGCAAAGAGTGAGGATGTCCCCAACTCATTTTTCAGCTCGGCCAGACCATATTCTGGTACGACAATTCGTTGGAGCTCTTGCCCTGCTGCATGCGCAGTAGCAATCATCGCTTGCAGTCGAGCACGCGATGCGACCAAGTCATCTCCGTGGAGTACAGTCACTGTCACAGCTAGAGTGTATCAGACTGCTAGTTTTGTTTGTGCCTCAACCTTCGCTGAAACCATTTCGCTTGAGCCAGCCCCGATGTTCTAGATACGCTGGGTCATAGGTTTTGACAATGTTCCAGAAAGCGGCCGAGTGATTCATTTGTCGGCGGTGAGCCAATTCGTGAATGATGACGTAATCGATTACCTCAGCTGGATAATGCACAAGTCGCCAATTGAACTGCAAATTACCTCGACTTGAACAGCTTCCCCATCTGGTTTTTTGCTCACGCAAACTGATAGCATGAAATTCAATACCCATGACACCTGCCCATTGATGAGTTCTAGGGATGATATATTTTTCGGCGGTTGTCTTGATGAAACGAGTGATTATTTTTGTAACAGCCTCCCCACTTGCTTTGGGATCACTTGGGGCTATGACAAGTTGATCTTTTTCCAGATGCACTCCTGTTTGTGCCGTCAATTCTCGATGTATATCTAGGTTGTACCAAGTGCCAAAAACCATCACTTTGTCTTTTTGGACTGGTCGAGGGCGTTTCTCAAGATGAGCTTGAGCGTTCGTAATCCACGCTTCGTGCGCTGTCACGAAATCATCAATCACTCGTTGTGGTGTGCGCGGTGGGGTTGAAACAATGACGTGTCCATCACTGGCAATTCTAAGTCGTAGCGACCGAGATCTTGTCGAGATGAGGTGTTCATACTCCATAAAGGGACTTAGAGTAGCTGATTTTACGAGAAATTAATAGCTGTAACTGGCACTTTGGAAGCTTGGAACTGTAGAAGTAGTCAACACTTGGATGCGCATACCTTTTTGCCAAAATGTCACAAGCACCATGACTACTACTAACAAGCTCAAACCTACAAATATCCAACTTAGCCACTTCCAGGTATTTTGTTGCAACCAGTCGCCCGCACCATGCTCGACAACGTATTGAGGTGCAGTGCTCGCCAGTTGAATAGGTACTGTTGGCATCGGGGTGGGTGGCACTTCAATAGGTGCTGTAGTAAACGTGACAAGTGCCGTAGGAATCGCTTCAGGCATGAGTGCATTGGCAGACTCTAATTGTTGCAGCATGGCGGCGGCGTCTGGCAACTGAAAGATGTCAAATGTGGGTGAACCAGCATTGTGCTTTGTTACTTGAGCTGATGATGCATTACCACCACTAACTGTAGAATCTATAGTTTGTGCGGAGGTGGTAGAGGGCAAGTCAATGGATGATGTGTCAACCATCTCACTTCATACTACACGTTTTGGACTCCCCGCGCCAAGAGATGAAAATTGCGCTAAAATACAGCCTGTGCCGCCGATGTGGCGGAATTGGTATACGCGCACGGCTTAGAACCGTGTTCTGCAAAGATTGTGGGTTCGAGTCCCACCATCGGCACAATTAATTTAGTAATGAAGATTGCTTAAATAGCTGTCAGCACAATTCCTAGTATCGCCAAACCAATCCCAAACGCTTGAAGTTTAGAAATCTTTTCGTGGGAGAAAATAACAGCTAAAGACACGGTTACCAACGTCAAAGCAGCGGAAATAGGCACAACAATGATACCATCGCCATATGATTGGCCAAATACAGTGCTAAGTACCCCACCCGCTTCAAGGATGCCAACAAAGGCAATAGTCATGTAAAGCTTGATACTGTTGGTAGGAAGCGCCAGGGCTTTTTTTTGCAAACGACTAACTACAAAAACCGTTGTGACTCCAATCATTTTGACAAGTAGTGTCACCATTAACCACTCGGTGTGTTCGACTATATATTCATTCAATGGCCAGTAAATTACACCAAAAAAGATCGTGGCTAAAAGGGTTTCTTTGACACCAACGAGTAATGATAATGAACCTTTTTTCAATTGTTCTAGATCAACTGCCACCAAAAAAATACCCAGTAATAACATGGTTACTGCAGGGATTTGTAGGGCTGTCAGTGTTTGGCCGCGGAGAGCTGAAATGGCAATGACAAACAAGGTTTGTAAATTGACTACGGCAGAAACGACAGAAACATTACCAATCTCAAATCCCTTATAAAAAAAGAGATATCCTAT
>JBPOHR010000010.1:0-15063 GCA_052035325.1 Patescibacteria group bacterium | reverse complement strand
CTTCACCCAGATCCAACATTTACTTACACTTTGATAGACAGAATCACGCTTTTTGATCACCGCCCATTCCAGAACTTCGGCTAGTTGTTGGGTGTGAAAATCATGCAATTCCTTCGGGTCATTGGTGACAATAAATGGCGCCTTAATAAATACCTCATTATCGATAAATATATTTTTCAATAGCTCTTTTCTTTCTTGCAGTTTTTTACCAATTAATGATTCGCCATTTAACTCCAAGACATCGAAGACGTAGCAACGGATCGGTACTTGCTCTGCAGTAGCGGCGACGTCGTGCTTGCGCTTACGGGTGATGGTTTCTTGGAACGTTCGTAGCTGACCGGTCGTGGGATCGTAGCTAATTGCTTCACTATCCAAAATGCAACTATGGCACTGCAGTTGTTCCGCGGCTTGCAGCAATTCGGGGAACATGTGAGATGCATCTTCTAAGTTGCGCGTGAAGGCTTTGACTGTTATTCCTTCGCTGGTTTTGTGAATATGAATTTGCAATCGTAGACCATCAAACTTTGGCTCAGCGATGACCTCGTGCATTTTTTCAATAATTTCTGCAGCGGTGTTGAGCCGTTGACACAGAGCCGGCAAAATAGGAGTGCCAACTTCGACGGTGAGATTTCTAAGAATTCGTGCCCGCTGTTCTTGGTCTTCCACCACAAGGTAACGACTAGCAATATAACCAATGTCTGCGCGCCGCTGATAGGCATCTTCAAGGATGCTTGATTCACGTTTATCACCAGTCATGGCCCACGACAGTGCGTCGAGCATCGTCATCGTCGAAAAACCCAGACGAAGTTTACCCATGATCATGCGCACCACCAACTTGGCACTGGTGCGATCGCTCGATTGAAGTAGCGCTACCAATTTTGCTTGCTTTCGTTCTTGAGAACCTTCACCATTTTCTTTGGCAATTTCCAACAAATCGGCATAGATTTCACCCACACCTCGAGCCGACGCCTCCCCCGCAATCACCTGCGCAGCAATTTCTCCCACATCACCCTGTTGCTTAAACTCCGCAGTCACATCTCTACCCGCTACGGTCGAAAGTGCTTTGAGAATCGTCTTGATGGATACACCAAACTCTGTCGCTTCATAATTGGGTAGCAGTTGTCCTTGAAGAAGGTAAGAGGCATGAGCAATTTCAGCAGGTGCCAACTGGCGAAAAAGTGCTGCCAGCACCTCGGTCATTGCCAAACGTGAAGCGGTGTTTTCTAAGGTAAGTAATTGGCTAGCAAAGTCGTGAAAGGTCATACTACCTATTGTGACATGTCTAGTTAATTAAGCGATACGAGACACCTTTGGTGACACCGCGCTTCTCAATCACATTTTTGGCAATTAAATCTTTGACATCACGCAAAATCGTATCCACAGACACATTTGGCAACACCGCTTGGGCATCTTGCGAAGTCATCTCACCTTGATTTTGCAAGAGTTCCAGCAAAATTAACTGTCGCTCTGTGAGGGCTACCTGTTGACCAAGCTGGTTCTTCATCTTGAGATCTTTGGATAACCGCTGCACTTGACTGCGAATTTTATCGATTTCCAGCGCCAAACCATAACAAAAATACTCCAACCAATATGTCATATCATGGGTGGGATTTTGTTGGACAGACAGCAATGCTTGGTAATACGCTTCCACATCGGAATCAAAGTACTGTTCTATCGAGAAAAATCGCTTGAAATCATAACCAGTCGTGTAGAGCACCAATGTAGCCATGGCCCGAGCAGTTCGACCATTTCCCTCAATAAAAGGGTGAATATACACCAACTGATAGTGGGTAATAGCTGCTCGAAAAATCGCATGCATCGCGGTGGTATTTCTGTCATTGATCCAACTGAAAAAATCTCCCAACAAATACGGAATCTCGACAGAAATAGGTGGACGAAACGCCACATCTCCATTTGCCGCACTCCTTACCACAACCTGTTTGTCACGGAAATTCCCCAGATAGTTTGGTTCAATGAGACTTTTCATCGTCAACCGATGAAGGGTTTTGAGCGTCTCTTCTGAAAGTACATTTGGTGTTGGCGCGATTTGTTGGCTATCGATCCAGCCAATCACTTGACGATAATTCAGCACTTCTTGAATATCTCTGTCGCGAGCCAAGATACCCGTCTTCTGGCTTGCCGACTGTGCATCTGTATTTTCGGCCAACCCCACCACTTGTTGCGCCTGCTCTTTGGTCAAGTCATTGCCCTCAATCTTGGTACCAAAGTGGACGATTCTGGTCACCGCATCATCGCGAAATTTCGCTTCCCAGGCCGGCACCAACGGCGAGTGATCAATTACTGCCTTCGCCGCTTCAATTCTCGAGATATAGGTGAGCAAGTTATTAGTGATGGAAAACTTTGGGGTGAACATCTAGTGTCGATTGTACCCATTAACGCAAAATCTGCAATGATTGCCAAGTGAGGGTTGATGTGTATACTAGCGATATTGGAGCCTTGTATGGTTGATACACCTGAATCCTTTCGCGATCTGCCTCGTGCCATTCTCGGCAATATGATTACGCTCGCTGCCAGTGGGTTTGGTGTGGTAGTTGCCCTGGCGTGGAATAGCTTAATCCAACGTGTGGTTAGTCAGTACTTAGATCCGTTGATCGGCAAAGATGGTGGCCTACTCTCGATGCTCATCTACGCTGTTGCCATTACGGTAGTCGCCGTCCTAGTCACCATGCAACTTACGACCTTGCAACGCAAGCTTGATCGAAGTGATAAACCGAGCAATTCCTGACTGCCTTTCTTCGCTTTTGTACATAATGTGCCTTGCGCCTCGACCTTTTTCATTGTCGTCAATCATAAAACCATATACCCATTTATCAAGGATTCGAAACAATACGTATTTTTCATATTCACGTAAATCTACGTTGGGATTTCTTTTCGAGTCTTTTGAGAGTAATGCAACAATTGAAATACTAGCTGGACGATACTCTTCTATTAAAATCCGAATAAGTGCTGCTAATGAGTCTCCGCTATCAATAATGTCTTCAGTCAACAAAATATGAGAACCCTCTAACGATAACTTTGGTTTGCCAATTAAAGAAGGAGGTCTTTCTTGCGTGTTTTGTTCACCATACCCACTATCCATGCGAACAAAATCAATTGGTACATCCATTCCTTCTGCATACAAAGCTTGGAGTAAAGCTATAGCAAAAGCAGCTCCTCCATTTAGGACACCTACAACTACAACTTTCTTCTCGCTAAAATCAGTAGCAATCTCTCTGGCGACCTTCAGTGTTCTTCGCCTAATTTGGCGCTGTGAAATAAGTATTCGTTCTTTCGTCACCGTCTGGGTCATGATGTCGAAATCCCCTCCCACATCACTCTTGGGATCTCCTCCACCAAATCACTGGCATTGAAAAAAGGTCCAACTTTGGCATACAGAGCATCCCCCGCCGCTTTATTGACGTAACTGCCCACCACCGCGGCGGTCAGTGCTTCATTTTGCGTGTACAGCGCTGCAATCAAGCCAGCTAGTACATCACCAGTACCACCTTTGGTCATGCCGGCATTACCGCCTTCAATAGTGAGTGTCGTATTACCTTGCTTCACCTCATCAAGCTGACCCTTAATCACTATGGTTGCACCACGAAAGTCAGTCGTTTTTGATTGAAGTAAATCATGCTCTGCTTGGTGCGGCGTCAGAATCATGTGTTCGTTAAGTAATGTCACATCCATCATCTGCAACGCGCCCGCATCAATAACCCATTTTTTGGAAGGATATTTTTTCAGCAGTTTATTCGTCAGTTCCTCAGTATCCTCCGTTCTGGTCATCCCTGGTCCAATTAGAATTGCATCTGCTTCCTCGATATATTTTTCAATATCACTCCGCGGAATTACGATCCCATTCCAAAACTCGCCCTTTGCTTGCTTGATCAAGTCGTTGTTATCAGGTACTGAACTGTAAAACACCATGTCCACAAACTTTGATGCCACATCTAGACTCCACTTACTGGCCGCGTGAAACAACTCAGAGCCGCCAATTATCAGTAATTTACCATTCTGACCTTTATGTGAATCAGCTGCCGGTAACTTCAACGTGGCAACGTATGGCTTAAGAACTGGTGACATGTGCATACTGGAGTAAGTCTACCACTTGTACCCGGTCAACTTCACGATTGATATCCTCAGCTAAGCTAGCTTCGGTCGTAGTAATCACCACTTGACCTCGCCCGAGCAAAGACATCACATGGGCACGACTATCACTGTCGAGTTCCGACAAAATATCATCAAGTAATAATAGTGGGGGTTCACCAGCATGATTGAGCAAATAGGCATACTCACCAAGTTTCAGCCACAAGACAGCTAATCGTTGCTGACCTCGAGAACCATACGTCTCGACTGGTTGCTTTTCACCCTGGGCCCAAGCAAATGGTAACTGCACCACAATGTCATCTTTATGGGGACCGATCAAGGTGTGACCAGCGGCAATTTCTCTGCCTTGGTACTCTTCGATTCTTTCCGCCGAGATCAACGATGGTTGATACTCAACGCTGTACGGAATGGGAAAATCAAGTCCAACAAAACTGCCCAGAAATGTTCGACGCGCTTCGGTCAAAACCTGTCCATGTTTAATCAGTGTCATGTTCCAGTATGTCAGCACGCTGGCAGGCTGTTCGTGTTCGCGCACAGCTTGGAGCAATTTATTGCGGCGGACCAGCGTTTGCTCATAGGTAGATAGTGATCGCTCATACTCCTGATTAGTCATCGCCAGTGGCGTATCCAACCAGCTACGTCGCCGACTTGGCGAACCTTCCACCAGGCGCAAATCTTCAGGCCGAAACACCACCGTGTAGAACTTGCCCACAAAATCCTGTTTACGGCGCTTGATCTGGTTAACACTATACAAACGATGTTGGGTGCGCTTACCTTGCACAACTCCGCGCGTCAGCATCACTTCCAGCTCATCTTCTGCCGTCTTACCCACTACGCGTGATAATTCCGCACCAAACCGCACCATTTCTTCAATTTTTTCTGCCCGAAAACTGGCACCAGTGCTCAACAAGGCTATTGCCTCAAGTATCGATGTTTTCCCAAGCGCATTTGGTCCCACAATCACTGTAGCCGGTGCAGTAAACTGCAAATCGAGTCCTGGATACGAGCGAAACTGCTCTAACTGGAGATGTGAAATTCTAAGATCTGCCATGTCAGGGTATTGTACGGTTAAAGTCTGCTACTCACCACCTACTGCTTAAACTCAATGTTAAATGACGCAAAACTGCTCTGCGGAATCGAAATATAGCCTGGTGCCCGCAAATTGAACGTCGTCTTAAACTCTGCGCCAGGAATAGAGATATCGCCTCGATTGGTAGAAAATCGAACACTTGCCGTTTGACCGTTGCTGCCATGCGAGACACTCACCCCACTAATCGACGTGACGGCTCCTCCCGCGTTATTTGCCATGTTGCGCAACTCTTCCATGCTATAGGGATTACCGCCGCCGCCACCAACATTGCACTGATTGATGGTCACGGGAACTATCCGATTCGTATCCGCTCCATTGGGATTTTTGCGTACCAACCATGCATTGATAATATCGGCCATTTCCTCCTGTGAAAGCCAGGGGTGACTACGGCCACAGTTTGGACCACTTGAGCTATACCCGCTGCGATACCATGACTTATAGAACCATGGCGAGCCTGCTTTTTGCTCCCAGGCCTTACTGCTCCAGTCGCCACCACCACCACCATCAGTCGTATCCCAACCCGCCGTATTACTAAATCCACCATGGGTTGAGGCATACTGCGTCGAGACCGGACTACCACCACCATCGACCAATACCCAACCCTTTGTCTCATTTACTGCCTGCTCCCAAGCACCACCTTTTTTACTATTTTTAAACACCTGACAAGCCTCGGTAGTACAAATCGACTTCTTACCATTGTCCGTGTACTTGATGGCATACGTCCGCGCTGCAATCGCCTGAGCCTTGAGCGCATTGATATTCCAACTCCCAGGCATCTCGTAAATCCCCTGCAAATACAGACCTTCAAACGAAATCGTGCCCGTACCTTGGACGCTAATGTTATCCATCGCCGCATAGTCTTTTTTTAGGCTGGCGCTCGGGTAATATGCTTTCAAAATATCCTCCACCGACTGACCAGCATCTGCCCGAGCCTTGGCTCCATACTGACTCATGCCGTTGCGATGCGTGTACGCACCAAAACTAAACACCGCAAAACTGTTGCTTGGTGCCTGGCTCTTGTAGCCGATCGACGCATTGAAATCGTCGGCCAGCGGGACCTCACCCACTGAAGTCGTAAAAGTTCCCGATCTCGCGTTGATAATCGACTGTTGCTGAGCGGTCAAACTGGCGATTTTCCCGGAAAGATCTTGTTGATAGGTCTTGGCCTTGGCAATTTCTGTCCGGAAAAACACCGCTTGCTCATCAAGTTGCTTCTGCAGAGCTGCCAATCTCACTTGATCTGATTCCAGTTTTTGCTTGTCAGTTTCGAGCTGAGTAATTTCATTGCCGATATCGGTCACGATCCGTTTGTCTTGTGCTTCAATTGAACTGCGATATGCTAGGTCTTTGGTGAGATTAGCGGCATCGCCACTTGAGAGAAAAATGAGAAACGGCGAAGCCGTGCGATGCCGCTTATACGCCACCGCCACTCGCTTAGCCAACAGCTCATACTGGACCGCCAGATCTTCTTCACGTTGATCAATATCTTTAGAAAGCTCTTCACCCTGACGCTTTGCCTGCGTTATGCCTGCTTGGGCATTGGCAATTTTTTTGTCTAAATCAGCTAGCTGGCCCTCAAGTGGTTTGGTGGCACTTTCGGAAAGTTCCTTGAGGTGAGCGAGCTCGTTTATCTGGTTTTGGAGGTCATCTACCGGGTCGACGGCAAAAACTGAGTTAGGAAAAATGAGAGAATTACAGAATACCGCTCCAAAAAAAAGCGTAAACATAAGAACGGTAATTTTTATGGCCTTGAACATTCATAACATTTTACAGTACTTTACGGTGCGTTTTCTCAGTATAAATGGAATGCAAGCTACATAAGTGTTTCGTTCAACCTTAAAATCACAAAAACTGATAAAATACCCTTAGCAAATGAAAAAAAAACTCTTGTTGCTTGTACTGTTATTTTGTCTTTTATCTGCATCATCTGGGATAGCTCATGCAGATAATACTGATCCTAACACTCAAGTTTGCGAAATCACCATCAATGGTGTTTCCGTTATACCAGGCGACACAGCTACAATAACAGCAGCAAATACCAACGAAGCAGGAAATGAGTTTTACTATCCAATTAGGGTTTGTGGTTATGATGCCCCCACTATTGATTCTTGTATCAATAATGGCACGCAACCATTTGTAGCTGCTATCGATAAAAGTCCCGGAACACTAGGTGGTTGGCCAGATTTTACCCTTTCTAAAAATGGAAATTGCTACGAAGGGATAATTACAGCCGTAAATGGTGATGCATGGTCACAGTCTGGGTCAGGAATCGAGATAGAGCTTGGCAATCCAAGTGGTGCTGCTGCATGTGCAGACAGACTCCCAATTTGTAGAAGGATAACTGCGCGATTTGATCGAAATGTGACGGAGGATCGAGCAGCTTGTACAACTGCTGAAACTGCACTACAGAATTGTGAAGGAATTAATATAGTACCTGCAAGTCCAGAGATTAACCAGAGCACAACTTTGCAAATCAATTTAGATTCGGGTTTTTCTACATTGGCTTGCACAAATGAATATAATTATTATATTTATCAATTGATTGATCCGAACGATCGTGTTTTAAGTGGCGAACCAGTGATTATTGGAAATAATGATTTTGCATTTACCCCGACATTAATAGGAAGCTATTTTGTCGAGGTAACGGTAGCAGCACAATTACAAGGCCAGCTATCAAATGTTATTTCGTGTAGAAAAAGTTTTTGTGTTGCTGCACCTGGTGAAACATGCACACCGCTGCCACCTCAAGATTCAGGTCCAAAAGACTTCAACATTTGTAGCCAGATACCTACATCAAATGAAGTAGCCAAAAGTGCATGTGAAACATGTTCCGTTCCAGACAACTTCGGTGTCCGTGGTGTCTGGACAGCAATTGGCTGCATCAAAACAGACTCACGTAGTATCGTCAAAGAGTTTTTAACAATCGGTTTGAGTATGGCAGGCGGTATCGCACTACTCATGATTCTAGCCGCTGGTTTCTTATTCTCGTCATCTCAAGGAGATCCGAAGAAAACTGGTCAGGCTCGTGAATTGATCACATCCGCCCTAATTGGTTTGCTATTTATCGTATTCTCAATCACTATACTGCAATTTATAGGCGTCAGTATCTTAAAAATACCTGGCTTTGGAGTATAAGCTATGTGGAAAAAAACACTATTCATACCTGCTCTGACATTTATTTGCATGTCATCAGCTGTCACATCTGTGTTTGCTCAAGCAGATGAAATCGACGGTGGTGGACAATACCTCAACCCAACACAGAGCTTGCGTATCTCCGACTTTAACGCGCTAAATCCGTTAAGTATTAGCAACTTCGGTACTGCTGGCGTAAGTGACCAGCTTAACACTCCCGCAGGTATTATTAATAGAATACTCGTGTTTGCTTTTCCTTTAGCCGGATTGATTCTGTTTGTGATGCTATTATGGGCAGGATTTGAAATTGTGTCTGGAGCAACTAACAAAAAGTCGTTGGATGCCGGTAGAGAACGCGCAACTGCAGCTCTACTTGGCTTTTTGTTACTGTTCGTATCGTATTGGTTAATACAAATAATTGAGATTATTTTTGGAGCGAAAATTCTATAACACATCTGTCTTAGTTGATTCCTTGCCTCACACCCACTCTATCCACCAAAGCGCCTCTGTCTTCGTCCAAACTCAGCTAGTGCCACCCGCAACTGTTCTGGCGTGAAATCCGGCATCAAGACGTCAGTGAAAAACAGTTCGGCGTAAACTGCCTGCCATGGCATAAAGCCAGACAAACGAACCTCACCACCTGGCCTGATGATGTAATCGGGATCAGGGACACCTTGTCGTCCTGTATCAAGTGATTGGCAAAGTTGATCTGCTGTGACCGCCGACATTTCCGTTCCTGATTCAGCGAGGGTATGTATTGCTCGCACCATTTCATCTCTGCCACCATAATTCAAAGCAAATAGTACCGTAATAACAGTATTTTGCTTAGTAACCTCTACCCATTGCTCGATAGACTGCTGCAAATCCTCCGGAAATCGGCGGACATCACCAATAACCATCACACGTACTCCTTTTTCGTGTAACTCAGCCGCACTTTTCTGGAAAGCCTGGCGAAAGAGGGCCATAAGTCCTGCTACTTCTTCCTTATCTCGATGCCAATTCTCAGTGCTAAATGCCCAGAGAGTCAGATACTTCACACCTTGGGCGATACATTCTTCTACGAGTGGCTTGATCACTTGATTTGCCACGTACTCAGGGCCGCGTAGTACTTCTAACCCATGCTGGCGTGCCCATCGTCGATTACCGTCCATAATGATGCCAATGTGTTGAGGTGTTTGCATATAGGATGATTATCCTGCAGTAATAATGGTACCAATACTCGTGTCACCTTGAGCTGCTGCGGTGAGCGCTCCAGGCACACAACCAGAAATAATCTGTGTGGTGATACCAAGTTTAGTCAGACGTAGTGCTTCTTCTAGTTTATGCCACATTCCTCCGGTAACATCGAAACCTTTAGTGGTGACCATGGCATTTTGAACTTCGTCGCGCATCTCAGGTGTAATGACTGGATAGATGACTTTATTGCCATGCTTATCGAGTACCCATTCATTATGGTTGCGTTTCCAGACTCCTTCTGCTTCGGTGACATGAATGATGTTGTTCACATGCCATCCGCGATTAACAAACTCTTGTGCAAAAAAAGTGAAGACCTTGTCGGTCGACCACACGCTGCACCCTTTTTCCGTATCCACCAGCACGTCACCGTGGGTAACAGGCAGCATGCCTTTACGCATGTATTCTTCAAAGACATCAGCATAAAATGTGTGATGAGCGGTGTTGGTGGTCACCACAGAGTTTGACGGTGCAACAGTAACAGCCGGCAACCCTGCATCCAGACACTCTTTTACTACCAATCGGTTAATTTGAGCAGCGCTATCTTGGGTGATGGCCATGCCAATTCTACTTTCGTCATCGATAAAACCCTGCACTGTCTTATATCGTGTTGCTGGCACGTGAGCGAAGCTACCTACACCATTTCCCAGAACGACGTAATCGCGATCTTGTTTCCATATTTCCGCCAATTCAGCCACCAATCTTGTCAACACCTCAGGCCGCAAAGTATTGGGGATTTCTTTATTGGTTATCACGGCTCCACCGAACTTGATGAGCATCACTGATTTCGATTTATGCATGTGGCGGCCACTTTCCTGCTAATTGTTCTAACAGAATACGAAAAAAAGGACGAGGAATCATATCTTCGGGTAAAGGTGTGGCTAAGTCAATCCACTTCGCCTCTCTACCACTTCTGGCCATTCGAGCTCGTAGCTCTAGTACCTCTGCCGAGGTAATCTCATACCAATAGCCATAACAAGCGATAGCAAATAATCCTTTGTGGTTTTGCTGTATTATGGTAAAAGCATCGATCGGTAACTTTATCAAACGAGAGGGATCAGGTATTCCCAGCCCCAACTCCTGACTAAAACCTTGTCTAAGTGCCAATCGTTGTGGATCGTTGGACACTCGGAAGCGTTCTCCGACAACTCCATGTACTTTTTCGCTTAGTACGGACCACATTCCTGCCTGCAGCTTTGCCAGATCCGACTCGGTTCTACCCTCGCTCTTACTTTGCAGCCTGTAATCCTCCTGTGGCAATGTCGTGAGGAGAACTTCGTCCGTCATAGGACTCTTGAGCAGACAGTAGACACCCTCAATTTTTTCAATTGACATGGTTTGTGGCAATCAGGATTTCTAGTAATGTTTCATCTTGCATCATAATGCGAAACCACGGCGCCCATTTCTCTGGCTGAGCTCCCAAACTGTCCTGAATTGCAACAATCGGCAACCACTGGTAATCTGCAACTTCCTTAGCAACAGGCACCACATCACCATCGTATGTGCCCACAAACACATGATCAATTTCCCGTTCACTAAATTCCTCATTACACCTGGCAAAATACTTGAATGAATAGATTTCTGTAATCTCAACTTGAGTGATACCAAGCTCCTCACGGAGTCGCCGATAGGCACACTCTTGCGCACTCTCTCCTGGGCGAACATTGCCACAACAGGTGTTGGCCCACTGCAACGCACCAACAATTTTCTGCGCACTTCGTTGCTGCACTAACCACGTTCCATCCGCCCTTTTCAAAAAAACTGAAATTGCCCGATGTAGTTGCCCTTCGCCTCGATGTGCCTCGAGCTTATCCATCACCCCAATTTCTTCATCAGCATCATTTACGAGAATTACTTGATCCAAGATTTGAGTCATTGCACTAGAATAGTCGCAATTTCCCTAGCAAATCATGCACATCCGCTCATTTTTGACTATCATGTTGCCATTTGTACTTGATCCATCTGAAGCGAAACAGCAAATAGAGCAATAGTACTTGCCAAGACAGCATCAGCACTGTCACCCAGTCTGACGCAACTTCCGCTGATCCGCAGACTACTGCAGGCACTCGGGCACAGGAAGTAAATATTTGAACAAAGGGAACAACGACACTTCTCCAAATCAATGTGAGTCCAGCAAGCAACAGGGTCGGCAAGGCGGCCAACCACACCAACTGCCGATCCTCTATCAATGACTGCATCGTCTGGTACGGATGAAAAAACAGCCCACCCGTTATTCGGCTAACACTATATACCAGATTTAGCATGCGCTGACTAATTCGTACGGTCATATCTCACTTACTTTCAGTATTTGCAGTAACAACGTACCAATGATGCTAGACAGCACTAAAAATTGCCAGGTGTGTTGACCAATGTAGGATGTAATTACATCAGCCTGCTTAGGTAACCAACGATATCTTTGCAAATATGACTGCTTCAGCGCCTCTGTCTGGAGTCGCTCCAAAAAAGTAGTACTTGTTGCACTGGCAGCGTTAGTGTTCTTCGGCATAAGAAGCTATATACAGATCTCGAAATCTTGATCTAGCACGAAACAAATCAGACTCTATTGCCTTGATCGACCGGCATAATTCACGAGCTATATCTGAAACCGATTTTTGGTCCACATATTTGAGGAACAACAATTCGCGATGATCGGGTTGCAGCTGCGATAAAACATCATCTACCTGAGAAGACACAATGTGCTCAAGTGGCGCGTCACTTGATGTGCTTGGCATCCCACATTCCGGCACTACCTCGAGGGAGATCAGTTGCAACACTTTTTTCGCATACTTTTTGCGGTAGTAGTCCGCAACTTCATGACGAGCAATGCTCATCATCCACGTCAACAAACTCGAATCCCCTCGAAACAGTGGTAGCTGACGAAGAGCATTGATAAAGACTTCTTGGGTAATTTCTTCGGCGTCGGCAGGGTGGGTGGTTTTGGTTGCTACAAACCCCAGTACAACTGCGTAATACGCCCTATACCAACTCGCTACAGCACTGGCATTACCTCTGCGCAACTCTTCGAGCAGCTCGAGCTCATTTCTTTGTCTCATACTCGACATGGTCAATCACTTTTCTTCAGCATATAATACACTGTATGTTTACTGTACTGACACTTCTAGCCCAAAATGGCGCACCTTGTTCTAACACCGGCACAGCAGATGGCTTGAACCTAGCTGACTGTATTGAGTTAGCTCCTGGCACAAGCGTCGGACAAATATATAGTACGCCAACCGATGTGCTTAATGTTTTCTTAAACGTGGCATTTATTTTTGCTGGACTCATTATTTTTGCTATGTTTTTATACTCTGGGTTCTTATTTATTTCAGACACAAGTAAAGGTAAAGATCAAGCCAAAGATATTCTCAGTAACTCCCTAACTGGTCTAGTTATTATGTTCTGTGCTTTTTGGGTTGTAAAAATTATCGAAATATTAATTGGTCAACAGATCTTATTCTAAATGGTAAAAGTGGTATAATTTTCAAGATGCTAAGTTTAATTGCGCAAGCTGATATATTTGGAACAATTACTCCTCCAGCTGGTGTTGTTGCATACGACACCAATTCGGGTGGTAGCATCGGTTTAATCCTGTTCATTTCCAATTTGATAAAGATTGGCGCTATTGTTGCTGGCCTCTACGTACTCTTCAACTTTATCACTGCAGGATATGACTACATCACTGCTGGTGATGGCAAGGCTGGTAGTAAAGTCCAAGAAAAACTGACTAACAGCATTATTGGCATTGTTGTTATTGTTAGTTCATATACAGTCGTAGCATTAATTAGTTTTATTTTCTTTGGAGATCCTGGATATATATTAAACCCGCAGATCTGTGGTCCCACAGGCTGTGGATCGACCCCCTAATATGCTAACGCTACTTTCATCTCTGATCGCACAAACTGGTGGTGTCCCATCACAAGCAGACTTTGGTCAGCCGATTAAGGGCGCCGGAGATAGGTTTAGCGATCCTAGTATTGTTACAGACTCAAGTGGATTTACAGTTGCATTACAATTTGAAAAGATCATTTCGCTTGGTATCAGCGTACTAACCATTGTTGGCGGCTTATTTTTCCTCATGTACTTCTTCCTCGGTGCTCTGAAATGGGTGACTGCAGGTGGTGATGGTGGCAAAGTCGGTAAGGCAAGAGATGAGATGATACAAGGTGTGATCGGAATGATTGTTGTGGTTGCTGCATATGGGATAGTTGGCCTCATCGGAACAGTGGTTGGACTAAATATTTTGCAACCTGCTACACAAATTATCAAGTTACTTCGTCCATAAGAAAATGACAAATAAGTACAAATTCATTCACATGACACAAAAAATAGCACATGCTGTCCTTAGTATTGGTGCTTTTTTATCACTAGCTAAGACAGTTCATGCGCAAGGTGATTTTATTCAAACTGTTACAAGCAATCCCACAGGGGACACAGGTATTAGGAATTTAGCAATAGGTGAGTTGGGCAACAGTCCTATCCGAGCAAACTCAGGCCTAACCTTCATGACCTATTTTATATATCTCTGGCGAGCAATTATTACCATCGGTGCACTGATGGTACTGCTCTACTTTATATGGGGTGCTATAGAGTGGATTTCGGCGGGAGGCGACCAAGGAAAGGTAGGCAAAGCTCGAGATAAAATGACACAGTCTGTTATTGGTCTTATTATTCTTGTCAGTTCCTTCACTATCGTTGCGTTTCTGAGTCGTTTGCTATTTGGTGACAATTTTGATTTACTTAATCTGACGTTACCAAGTATTAACTAAACAAAGCTAGCATATGGATAACCAGGGTATTTCACTACCAATTGGAGAAGCTGCTCAGGCAGTCATTCCTTACGCTGAAAATTACTCTCAGCCAGATGCAGGGTTTGGCTCATTTATTAGTGGAATTCTTGGCTTCGTACTTTTAATCGCCACATTACTTGTTCTCTTTTATCTCCTGCTCGGAGGAATCGAGTGGATTACCTCTGGTGGCGATAAAGGCAAAACGGAAAAAGCACGAGATAAGATGACACAAGCAATTGTTGGATTGATCGTATTAGCAGCAAGCGTCGCAATACTCACGCTTGTCCAATCATTTTTGGGTGTGAGCTTGCTTAATTTTTCTGGGGGACCACCATCATCGGGTAATCTTATCCAAGGCGCATTAGGAAGACGCTTGGAGACTCGTACAAAACAGTAATGCAAATTTGCTATACTACCTGAGGTGGTATACTATAACATACAGAATATAAGGAGAGTCATGAAAAAATCATTAATTAAGATCGTTACTCCAGCAGTTGCGCTTCTGAGTGCTGCCTCACCAGCATTTGCTCAGACACTTTCTGATGTGGAAATTGACACACCAAAGGGTTTTGCCACCAGTTTTGGCGGACTACTCAATGGCGTTCTCAGTTTTGTGCTCGTAATTGCTGCTCTACTCGTTTTCTTCTACCTAATCCTGGGTGGTATAGAATGGATCACCTCAGGTGGCGACAAAGGCAAAACAGAAGGTGCTCG
>JBPOHR010000041.1:0-13301 GCA_052035325.1 Patescibacteria group bacterium | reverse complement strand
CGAGAATGTATACCTGCCTGCGAGTCTTGCGGTGGGGGGTGAATATGTGCAAATTGATGGTGATGACTCGAGGGCTACTTGGACTACCACTGATTCTTTAAATGGTGTGTACGACATTTACACCACGTATGTCTGTGACGCGAGCAGAGGTGTAGCTAGATATAACATTTTAAGTGGTGGTAGCTTGGTAAATCTGACCCCGATTGAGGTCGATCAGTCGCTACAAACACAAGATGGGTTGCCTTGTGGCATGTCCAAAGATCCTGCATCTGAGACGTATTGGGTGAAACTAGGTTCTTTTGCTATCGATGGTCAGGCAGAAGTCCAAGTGTCTGGTGATGCGGATAGCAGTGTAGTCGCTGATGCCATAGCATTTGTCTGGACGGATGATATTTTTACGCTAACACCTGAACTCGATAGGAGTTTATTTTCAAGAGTACTTGGTGCATCGGATGAGAAACTAGCCACAAATCAGGAAGAGACGGTACCTTTTACTGCCTTAGAAATCAGCGCACCAACAGTATCTGACGCCTACTTGTCACTTGCTGACTGGAACAAATCAGATGATGTTGAGTTGGTTGATTTTCCAGTATCTTTGCCAAGACTTGGTGTGCCTACCACACCGGCGATCACACAACTCGTTCGTTTTGGTACAACCAGTGGTGGAAGTACCCATTCACTTAGCGCAGTAATTCCACATGATCTCCCTGAGACATTGCCTTTAAGTTTCATGTATCGCTTTGTACATGCAGATGGCACTTCTGTGAGTGCTACGGAGGCAGCCAAGTTGACACCTGGACAGGTCATGTTATCAGTGTCAGCAAATGGTCAACCTACATACACCGGTCGGCCAACTGATGATGCTATGGGAACCAATGAATGGAAGACAGTCGTAATCGACTTGACCATGGTGGAAAATCCACTGCTCGAATTTGTGGTAACCCAGCAATCATTTGGTGTGGAGACACCTATACTAGTTGAGCTAGGTGGTGTCAGCACGAGCGATTTGCGTGTGCTGCCTGAGACGACGGCAAAACTCATTAGTACCGATGCCAACGCAACCATTCATCTTCATGAAGCTGATGCGCTGAGTGATCAAACTAGTTTGAGATCATTAGATGTGTCACCAATATCGTTGCTCGCTCAACCAGGTTTCACCTACTGGAGCGTTACTGCAGACTCAGTAACTGAACTAACAAAACACAATAGGATTGTGGCGGCAGCTCCATTTGATGTAGCTGTTACTGATTTGACAGCAATTGCTACAGATTCTGCCCATCTAACTACCACCTGGATTCCAGTTGATGGTGCTCAAGGGTACGACATACGTTACGTTACTACAGGCGATGTGATTACTGATGCCAATTGGAATACCTTGCCTACATTCTTGCCACTTGCTGATACTTCCTTAGCGGTTGAGACATCTTCTCAGATTAGTATGCAGTTGGATGAAGTGCCGTTAACCATACAAATTGCTACAACGTACATGATTGCAGTTCGTCCTTGGGATGCGTTAGGGCAATGGGGGCAGATCTCCACGTTTAATATGACCAATACTAGCCCACTTTTGCTAAGTGAAGTATTAAATCCACAAGTAACACTTTCGTTCATTGAAGAGCCTGCAGCTATCATTTCATTGACGGGTGTAGATATGTTCTCGCTAGCTACATTCGGGTTGCAGTATACCCATAGTGTAGATGGACAGAGTGTGTCTGAATCAGTAACGGATTCATTTGTGTTGGCTAATGATGAAGAAGAACAGACAGTGTATCTTGGAACATGTTCAGGTGAAGATGAGAGCAAAGTGTGTACACCTCATCAAGATGTGAATGAGGCAACAGTGACAGTAACACTTACTGGCGAAGGCCTGCCCGATCGCACTCTTTCAGTTATCCAAGGAGGACCATAGTATGTTGCGTAGTTTCCTCCGCGTTGGTGTACTGATTCTTGGTTTGAGCTTGCTAGCTACCATCCTGGTTGTGCCTGTATTTGCCGGTTCTGATCTGACAGTAACGTGTGCGAGTGTTGGACCATGTACCGTTAGTCCGGCTAACACACCTCTTTTCGATGAAAGAAATTTGGCGCCAGGTGACTATCGATTACAACACGTGAACATTATAAATCAGGCAGAAGATACCTGTGAGATTGAAGTGACTGTAGTGGAAACAGATGCATCTGGAGAAACAGATCTGGCCAGTCGAATGTGGGCAGCTGTTACGAAAGGTTCTACTACCTACAAAGGTGTGCTCAACGCTGGTTTACCCACGGATGCGTATAGTTATCGTGATCTCTATACAGATGGTGCTTTTACATTAGGCACAGTAGCTGGTGGAACAACCACTTCATATGATTGGCACGCACTGTTTGACTGGTGGGCAGGGAATGAATATCAAAACCAGCACTCTGTTTTTGACGTACAACTACAAGTAACCTGTGGTGTGCCTCCTACGCCGCAACCGACACCCACACCAAGTTCTAGTTCAAACCCTGGTAACCCGGGAGGCGGTGACAATCCAGGTGGCAGTGTGCAAGGCTACGTGTGTAGTGCAACCACGCCTGTCGGAACTCCCGCATTGAGTGCCCAGGCTGATGGAAATGGTAATGTGGTGTTATCTTGGTCAGCTGTATCACCGGTGACCAGCTATGCGATCAACTTTGGAACACAACCCGGTCAATATCTATATGGGGCGAATGTGGGAAATGTAACGAGCTATACAGTGACGGGCTTGACTCCGGGTGTGAGGTACTACTTCAAAGTATTGGGAATCAACGACTGTGCTCCTGGCACTTGGTCAAATGAAGCATCGACTCCAGGCCAAACTTTGGGAGAAGGAATTGTTGTAGAGGCACCTCCTGGTTTTTCTGAAGGTCTAGTTCTGGGGGAAGATACCAACACCCTACTGGAACCACAAGTAGCGGGTGCAAGTGACGAACCATGCCAGGACTGGAAACAGTACATCCCATGGATTCTGCTCATCGCCCAGGCAGTACTAATTATTGCTATCGATTGGTTGATGCGCCACCGTCAGACCTGGTGGAAACAAGTACTTGCGGTTGGTGTGACACTTGGGTCTATAGGGTTGTTCTATTGGTTGAGAGAGTGTGATTGTTATGGAGTTCAGAGCTTTTTGGCTTGGCTCTGCCGATGGTACTGGTTGGTAAGTATGGTGATGACAGTTCTCTTACAGGTGATTAATTACGCATTTATGGAAGAAGTCGACAAGAAACCTGTTAAACCTGTTCAGAATCACGAAGTACCCCCTGAGCCAAAGATTAGTTAACTCCTTGAGTTTTGAGTGACTTACCCCTCATAATGTAGTATGGCTCTTGGAACAACTTTAGCGCATCTTTTTCATCCCAGACGGTCCAATAATCATCGGCCACGTCTGCTTCACCCTGAGGTACTACTAATACTTTGTATGCTGATGGTGGGTGTTTTTACCACCATGAATGCTATAGAGCGGATGCCTGGTCGACTGGGGAGTGTGTTGGGATTTGCTTCAAGTATTACTCCGTCGCAGGTTATTCAGGAAACTAACGAACAACGGACCAAAGTAGGTTTGCCAGTTTTGACAGCTAACGCGCAGTTATCTGCTGCGGCTTTAGCGAAAGGTCAGGATATGTTTTTGAAGCAGTACTGGGCACATACCGCGCCAGATGGAACAACTCCGTGGAAGTTTTTCCGTGATGCAGGGTATGGGTATCAAGTTGCAGGTGAAAATTTAGCCAGAGACTTTTCTGATACCACGAGCATGACAGCGGCATGGATGGCTTCACCTACCCACCGGGCGAACATTATGAATGCAAAATATCAAGAGATTGGTATTGCTGTCATTGATGGCAATCTTCAAGGTGTGGACACCACACTTGTGGTGCAAATGTTTGGTGCACCTCGAGGTGCAGCTGTTGCAGACATCGGACAACAGGCGGTTGTAGCACCGAGACAAGGAGAAACCACAGTACCAGCATTCGTACAAACATCGCTAGAAGAAATTGCGCAACCGCACAGTTTGGTATTGGCTAGTACATTGGTAGAGAATGGTGAACTACGACTACCACCTTTATTTACACCTTTGCAGATTTTGAAGGCAATATTTTTGGCGCTAGTCATTATGTTGACACTGACTCTCACGTACGATTCATTTGTGATCGGACATCGCTCGACAATGCGATTAGTTGGCCATAACTTGGCTCACGTCATATTGTTTGCGGTGGTAGCGTTTTTGTTAATCTCATTCAGAGGGGGAGTACTTGGATAATGCAACAAGAGTTTTGTGAACATCGATGGGCTTATTTGATTCTGGTGGGTGGCCTGCTGGCTTTTGTGGTGTTGTTTGTCGCTATTTGGCCCGATAGGAGCTTGCAAAGGTTGGTGGCATTAGCTATATCACTTTTCTATGCTGCTTGGGGAATTATGACGCATCTTCACACGCAAACAATTTCTCGACGAGTGGTAGCTGAGTACTTGAGCGTGAGCGCATTAGCTTTGGTGTTGTTGTTGTTAGTTACACTCTGACAAAAAATGGTACACTAGATGGACTGCCTGGAAGGAACATATGAAGGGAATCATTCTGGCTGGTGGCTCGGGTACACGCCTGCGCCCCCTGACAAAAGTTACAAGTAAACAGCTCTTGCCGATCTACGACAAGCCGATGATTTTTTATCCACTTGAGACACTGCGGAAAGCAGGTATTACCGATATCCTGATTATTGTTGCACCAGATCATGCCGGCGACTTTTTGAAATTGCTTGGTAGTGGTCAAGAGTTTGGTTGCAAATTTACGTATGAGATTCAGGATAAGCCAGAGGGTTTAGCTCAAGCATTTATTATTGGAAAAAACTTTTTAGGTGATGACAACGTGACGTTGGTCCTTGGTGACAACTTATTTGAGGATGATTTCAGTGAGGCCATTCAATCGTTCACTAGTGGGGGCCGCATTTTTGCTAAAGAAGTCAGCGATCCAGAGCGGTTTGGCGTGGTGGAGTTTGATGAAAATAAGAAAGCGTTATCAATTATTGAGAAGCCTACTCAACCAGTTTCCAATTTTGCAGTGACTGGGTTGTATATTTACGACAATACTGTCGTATCAAAAGCCAAAAACTTACAACCATCACCTCGTGGTGAGCTGGAGATTACAGATCTAAACAATGTCTATCTACGTGAAGGCACCTTGGATGTTGCCTTCGTCAAAGGGCAGTGGCTCGATACGGGAACGTTTGAGTCCTTGTATGCTGCTACTGTGTTTGCTCGTGATCAAGTCAAAAAACAAGCTACTACTTAGCATTCTATCTTTTCTGGTTCTAGCTGGTGGTGTTGTGTTGCCTGTACATGCACAAGAAACTGCAACTGTATCGGCAGAAGTGATAGTAGACGATGTAGTATCCAGACCTGTGCATGCGGATGAAATCGCTGCCACGCAGCAGCAGTACAGGCAGGCAATTGAGAAGTATCGTGAGGTAGAACGACAGTACACGGTCCAGATTGGACAGTATCAGCAACTACAGACGCTGAGTGCTCTGGAGGCAGCAGTTCAAAGCACTCGGGAAACAACACTAGCTCGAAATGAAGTTCTCACCGCCTATTTAACGATCCTCAACCTGGAGTTACTGGACGCAACAGGGATTGAAGTTTCGCTGAAAGAACAGTATCTAGCGGAGCTCACTGATCGGTTGGCAGAGCTAGTAGTTTTTAATGAGATTGCTGCAGATGCTACCAATCGGCAAAGTCTCGATGAAGTACGAGCTAAATTTCTGTTACTTGGCCCACAAATCGAAGCGACAGCGTATCAAGTGCAAACGTTGCTGGCCGTAGGTAAATTGCAAACAATTTTTGATCAAGCTGTGTCAGTGACCGAGGCGTTGACGGTACAAGTGGATAGTCAGGATGACTCATTAGCCAAGCCGCAACGTCAACGAGCGTTGACTGAAACACGTCAATCTCTGGAAGTAGTGAGGGCTGATTTACAAAAGATGACCTTTCGAATTATGCAAAATGATGACAAAGAGTTTAGTAGAAGCTCTTACAGTGGTTTTGTTCGCCAACTGACAAGTGTGTATGCTGGATTGAGTCAAAGTTTGGCTTTTTTAGCTGAATTAGCAAGTAATTTTGTTACAAACTAAACGTATGATTACGCCACAAGATGAAACAACCACCGACGTCAGCAGTGATCAAACAGGTTTTGCCTCTGAAGAAGCTTTGTTTCTAGATCAATCACTACCTGTTGATCCCGATGCCCCAGTTCTGAGTGTTAAGCCATGGTGGAAACGTCCAGCGGTGATATTGGGTGTAATCGGACTAGTCATCATCGTAATTGTGCTCATGCTAGCAATTCTGCTTCAGCCTCGCCAACAAAAACAGGTCTTCGAGCCCTCACCCACGCCGAAAGCGGCAGCAAACCTTGATCCATTGCAACAGTATATTCTTACACTACAGTACAAATTGCAGGCAGCTGATCCTGCTAACCAAGAGTTGCCCTTTCCGCCTGTGCTTATGGATTTGCCGTTGGACCCACCAGGGCAAGCAACCCGTTAAATGCTATGACTGATGTAATTCGTCTGCTGTCCATTGTTATTTTTGCTGCCGTTTGGTGGTACTCACTACGTCAGTGTCGTGCACAGCATTTTTATCAGGAGACACCGTTGGGTTGGGTGTTTGGTATTTTTGTATGGGGTGATGCAGTGGTTTTGTTACCTTGGTGGATGGGTGTGACAATTGCCTCGCACTGGTTATCACTTATACACGTAGCCCGAATTATATTTCTTTTTTGGACTGTCAGAGCGGGGTATGAAGTGCTCTATTGGCTAAATCATCAAGCTGTAAAGTCATCCGAAGTGCCTCCACTCCTTCGATCTATTAAATGGTTGGGGTCAAATGAAGTAGCGATCTTGTATCAGGTTGGCCAGATGTGTATAGCGCTAACGTCGCTGATTCTCTTCTTGTGGACGTTGGAGTTCTGAAATTCGCCAGCGAGCAGCAAGAATGATAACCACTAAATATGACCAATAGACGATGCTAAAAATAGGTATGGTCAACGGTCTATACATTAACTGGGCGATAAACTCAGCACTGCTTGCTATCATGGTAATGAGCAACGACAGCTTGAGGACTTGTCCATATGTGAAGCGGTAATTTTGCAAGCGAATCAGAATATATGCTAACAGACCATCAAGGATAGCAGAGATAAGACGTGTGGTGGCAATACTGATAGGGAAAAGGCCAAACAAAAGCCACTGGCTTATTTCCAAGACCTGACGAGCAGCATTTTGGAGTGTTACGACAATCTCTGGAATTGATTGTGCATCTATTTGAGTGGGCGCTATGTTTGTTAGCGTATTGAGAGGTAAATCTGACCAACCACCTTGGAAATCGGTCAAGAAGAGGGTGCTTGGGGTGATCACTGCCAAACTTGATAGTGATAGCTGTTCAATGACGGCTTGTGGTGTGGTAACTACCGGACTATAGAAGGCAAGGCGCTCTGGCAGATCATACGATTGAGCTTCGATGAAACTAGGATAGTAGATAGTTTGTGGTTGTGTTGTATTGCTAAGTAGTTCTTGGCCTGTCCAATTCAAAACCAAATCAGGAGGAAAGTACTGTTGTACTTCAGCTCCGGCTTGGGAAATCCAGCGATGTGCTTGAGGTAGTTCTACCGATGTAAAGTATGTTGCTGATGCTACACCAAGAACAAGGGCAGCCACTAGGTAGTAGCTCCAAACGATTCGCCACGGCCATAACGTAACCTGGAAAAAGAATCTCGGTGAACTAAAGAGCGACCACCACACTCGAATACGATGTTGCCACATGGCGCGAGTATACCGGATTTGATAGAATCAGGCTAGAAAGATCTCTATGGCATTCGACTTTACTTCATTTCACGCACAAGCAAAGAAAGCAATGGAACACATTGCGAGCGAACTTAACCAGTTGCGCACCGGTCGTGCGTCAGCCCAAATGCTCGACGCGGTTAGTGTCGAAGCATATGGCACCCGCATGAAGGTTACTGAATTGGCAAATGTATCTGTACCAGATTCAAATATGATTGTGATCTCTCCTTGGGATAAAAGTGTGTTGGCGGCACTTGAACGAGGTATCAATGAGGCAGCGCTTAATCTTAATCCTGTAGTCGATGGCCAAACTATTCGAATCGTGGTTCCTTCCTTGACTGAAGAAAGGCGAAAAGAGTTGGTGAAACTCTTGGGACAAAAAGTAGAAAGTGGACGCGTGTTATTGCGCAATGTCCGCACTGATGCTAAGAAAGCGATCGAAGCGCAAAAAGGTCAACCAGGAATTAGCGAAGACACGATCAGCTCTGACGAAGCGCAACTCGACACACTTGTCAAACAATATTTGGATCAACTTGAAGATTTGAGTAAACGCAAAGAGCAGGATTTGATGACTATATAATTTTTTTGTATGATTATTTCCATCCTCCTCTTTATTCTGATTTTATCCTTTTTGGTCATTATTCATGAACTTGGTCATTATTTTGCCGCGAAGTGGCAAGGTATTCATGTTGAGGAGTTTGGAGTGGGGTATCCACCGCTTGCCAGAAAACTATTTCATTGGCGTGGGACAGATTTTACCTTGAACTGGATTCCCTTTGGCGGCTTTGTGAAGATGGAAGGTGAGAATGGTCCACAGGATGCACCTGCTGAACGAAGTGCGGCAGCGGAAGGGGCTCCCTTCTATCAGAAACCAGCATTGGCACGATTAATTGTGATTCTTGCTGGCGCGATCGTGAATATTGTTTTTGGCATGATGGCTTTTGCATTGGTTTTTTCAGTGATAGGTATCCCTGGAGGGGCAGTTGTGGCCGAAATAGCCGAACGAACACCAGCTCTCAAGGCAGGTGTACCGATCGGTGTCGTAATTACCGATGTAGAGATTGGTGACCAGACGATTCCGATTTTAACGGGGAGCGAACTACGCCCATTGTTTGTATCAAATCTGGGTAGACAGGTGACACTTGTGACCAAAGCTCAGTGTGATAGACAACTGTGTGAAGAAGTCACGCGCTACACCTTTTCGTTGCCGTCAGCTGATGAAGTGAATGTTGAGGACAACGAGCAAGCATTGAGCGGGATCAGACCTCGAGAGTTTATGGTGTTTTATCCATGGTATGAGCAAATTGCTCGAGGTGTACTTTTTGGCTGTGGTCAAGCTTTGCAGCTATCGGTGGCTGTTGTGTCAGCACTAGGGACGATGTTCAAGGATTTAGCCACGCGCGGTCAAGTTCCGCAGGAACTCGCAGGTCCAATTGGCATTGCCCAACAAGCTACTCAGTCAGGGATACTACTCTCTGGATGGGATAATGTGGTGCTGTTTACAGGTTTAATCTCGATCAATTTGGGAATTATGAATGTCTTGCCAATACCAGCACTTGACGGAGGCAGAGCGGTGTTCATCATGCTTGAGAAAATTATTGGTAGGACAAAGGTCAATATTGTCGAAGGTCATGCAAATGAAGTAGGGTTTATTGTATTAATTGCCTTAATGATTTTAATCAGTGCGCGTGATATTTTTAGAATCATTACTGGCGCTTAGCAGATACTCTATGGCACAACATCGCACCAAACACGACAAAATAGCTGCACAACTCAAGCGAGAAACGGTTACCTATACGTTTGAGTCCAATAAACCAGTCAAAAAATCACCGACAGATTCTACGGTTTCTACAGAGAGAACTCGTCAAGAAATGCATGTTTTTGGCTACGATGTGTCCTTGGTATATCGTGATTTGCTTAGGACAGTGATGGTGAGTGTCTTCATTTTGATAGTGTTAGCTATTGTTACCTATATCAGTTATCGTTGACTACTTGAGCGATAACTTCACTTTATGGTACAACTACCACTGTCAATAAACGCACTTTTTTCCGTAACTTGAAAGGTTGCATGTCGAAACAACATTTACTTTTAGCTCTGGCGTTATATATCGTGGCGACCGCTGTTTCGTTCGGTGCGTTTTCCTATCTGGGCAAGGGTAGTGGTACGGTTGCCGGTCCGACCGACCTGACAGCACCTGCAGGTGATGATGAATCTCAACTTGGGTTGTTGCTACAACTCAATCCGCAAGAAGCTAAAGATCAGGCGTGTCCATTGAACGGTCGCTACTACACAGCTACAGAGAAAGCTGCTTGGGAGAAAAAACGTCCCCTGGCAGTCATGATCGAAAATACCCTTGATGCACGTCCACAGTCAGGTATTGGTGATGCTGATATCGTATTTGAAGCAGTTGCAGAAGGTGGTATTACTCGCTTCATGGGTTTGTTTTATTGTGGAGTTCAAGTCAAGGATACGACACTTGCTCCTATTCGTTCGGCACGTACCTATTATGTGGATTGGGCATCTGGTTTTAATTTACCCATGTATGTCCACGTTGGTGGAGCCAATTTGCCAGGCCCAGCAGATGCTCTTGGCCAGATCGCTGAGTATGGATGGAATGGCCAAACTGACATAAATCAGTTTTCAGTTGGGTATCCCACCTTTGTACGAGATTACAACAGAATAGAGGGCAAGGAGATTGCCACAGAGCATACAATGGTGACTTCTACTGAGAAGTTATGGGCTGTCGCCACTAAACGTGGTTGGACCAACATGTCTCCTGATCGAAAATCTGGCAAAAAAGTGATTACTGGTACCGATTGGAAAGATGGTTATACCGGTTGGACGTTCAGTGACAAAGAAGCTCCATCTAGTGGCAGCACGACTGCGATTAGCTATGGTTTTATGGGAGGGTACGATGACTTCAACGTTGCCTGGCAATATGATGCTGCCAGCAACAGCTACAAACGATCGCAAGGTGGTGAGGCACATACTGACCTCAATGATGGCGAGCAAGTCGCAGCCAAGAACGTCGTGGTATTGCTGACAACCGAGAAGGGTCCGATTGATGAAAAGAAGCATCTTTTGTATGGGACTACAGGTACCGGCAAGGCGCTTATTTTCAAAGACGGTGATGTGGTTGAGGCTACCTGGACCAAGAAAACACGTGAATCTGAGCTCCAATTTGCTGACAGCAAGGGTAAGGCTGTTGCATTCAACCGAGGTTTGACATGGATCTCGGTGTTGGCAACGGGTGCCCCTGTGACGTACTAGTCGCAGGTCAAAGTTACTACAAAATCTGCTCTTTAGAATTGAGTACACTTTGTGGTATATTCCAGGCATGCACGAAATGCAGGATTTCATGATTTCGAAAACTCGCGTCAAGATGATGGAGTTATTTTTCACGCGCCCCAATGAAATGTACTATGTGCGCGAAATTACTCGTGCTACCAAAGAAGAAATAAATGCGGTGCGACGAGAACTTGATCGAATGCTGACATATGGTTTGTTACGTAGTGAACAGCGAGGCAACCGCTTGTACTACTTTTTGAATACTAAATATGTGTATTTTCAAGAATTGCAGCAGATGGTAGCCAAAAGTACTGGTCTTGGTCGTAAGATTCGTAAACTAGAAAAGAAACTAGGTACTGTCGAGTTTGTGATGTTTTCCGCGAAGTTTGTCCGAGGGATTCGGCCTCGCCCTGATGAGGTCGATGTGCTGATTATTGGCGATATTGTGTTGCCAGAATTAGATGTATTGATCAAAGAAGAACAAGAGCGCATTGGTCGGGAAATAAACTATGGTGTGTTTCCGCTGGAAGAATTTAATTTTCGCAAAACACGACGCGATCCCTTTATCATGGATATTTTATATGGAAGCCGAGTCATGGTGATTGGTGCCGAAGAGGATTTTGCCGAACGGGTGATTCCGGGTCTAAGCTAAGCTTTTTTTTGTTTCATTTTGCGGTATGATGTCGAGGTGCGTAAAACACTTACTACGTTCGTTGCCATTATTATCGTGACCGTTATTGCGGCTTTGATTTCGTTACCGCCCAGTTTGCCGATTCAATTTAATGTGTTTGGGAAGAATATTCACTTTAATCTTCAACGACCAAGCTTGTTGTTTTCAATTGCTGGCAAGCCGATGTCACTAGAACTGCCACTCAAACAAGGTCTTGATATTCAGGGAGGTATGCAAGTGGTACTTCGTGCTGATATGTCAAAAATAGCTGAGGTAGATCGACAAACGGCGCTTGAGTCAGCCAAGGAAGTGATTGCCCGTCGTGTCGATTTGTACGGTGTCAATGAACCTAACATTCAAACAAGCACCTTTGGTAATGAGTATCGCTTGATTGTTGAGTTGGCGGGAGTTGAAGACACAAGTCAAGCTCTTCAACTGGTGGGTCAGACCGCCCAACTCGATTTTCGGCTCGAGTCGACGCCTGCTGCTCAGTTGGGCCCAGAGGCCACTATGTCTGCGCTGGCATTTTTTCAAAACTACCGCGAAACGGGATTGACAGGCCAGCAGCTGAAACGAGCTCAAGTCCAGTTTGACCCCCAAACAAACGAACCAGTCATCGGTCTGGAGTTTGACGGTGATGGTACCAAGCTGTTTGCTGACTTGACCACTCATGGTGTGGGCAAAGCACTGGGCATTTTTATTGATGGCTTCCCCGTTGCACTTCCCCGTATCAATACACCGATTTTGAATGGCCAAGCGGTCATGACAGGCGGATTTACCCTGGAGGATGCCAAGCAATTGGCTATTCAGCTCAACGCCGGAGCTTTGCCAGTACCCATTGAAGTGCTCGAACAGCGACAAGTCGGTGCCAGTCTTGGCAAAGATTCTGTAAATTCTAGTGTACGAGCTGGCTTGATCGGATTGGGATTAGTGATGCTTTTCATGGTCTTGATGTACGGTGTAAAAGGTTTTTTGGCTGACCTTGCCTTAGTTGTTTATGCGATTCTGACAGTTGCGGTGTACAAGATTTTTGGTGTGACGGTGACAGTCCCTGGTGTTGCGGGTTTGTTGTTGTCCATTGGTATGGCGGTAGATTCAAACATATTGATTTTTGAGCGTATGAAGGAAGAACTACGAGTGGGAAGACCATTTAAGCAAGCGATGGAATTAGGTTTTGGTCGAGCTTGGAACAGCATTAAAGATGCGAACGTAGTAACAATTATGACGGCACTTATATTGATAAATCCTCTTAATTTTGGTTTTCTCAACACCAGTGGTTTGGTTCGTGGATTTGGTGTAACGTTGCTGATTGGTATCGTGATTAGCCTATTCACTGGCATTGTTGTGAGTAGGACACTACTCAGGCTATTTCTTGCCGAACCACATGTGAAGGAGGTGCCTCGTGTTTAACTTCATGCGTTGGCGGTCCCTCTATTTTCTCCTATCGGGAATGGTGATTATCCATGGTCTCTTATCTCTATTGTTTTTTGGTTTCAAGCATGCCATTGATTTTACAGG
>JBPOHR010000007.1:0-47812 GCA_052035325.1 Patescibacteria group bacterium | reverse complement strand
GTCTGAATAGCTACTGCTGTCGCTAGATATTTCTCTATACATCCCGGCATATGATATAGAACCTCCTGTTGAATGACCCTTTCCTGATTTTGAGGGGAATCTATGATTTCTAGCTAATAGCATAACTTGATTTACCAATAATGTTAAAGCGTCAACCAAATCGTCATGAAGTTCTGTTCCAAAATACACGACTTGATTAATCAGATCTTCAGCTCCATGGTTGGGAAAGCAAATTTGACCACTTCTAATCCAAGGGACGATAAGCGCTAATCGCTCTTGCTTACTGAGATTTCCCAGCTGAACTTCATGGGCATGGATACCTTCCTCTGTGAGTTGCTCGACCAAAGCGCGTTGATAACTAGTGCCTTCAATATAGAGATGTGTATCAGGATTCGCATTTTTGAATGAACTAAAATAATCGATCGTTTCTCGAAAGTTGAATTTCTTATTGATTGGATTTGGGTCGATGAAGATTTGGCAACCACCGCCATGATAATAAACTTTTCCAGAAACCACAGCAGTATAGTCGGAATTGGTTTCTTTGCTAATAGCTAAGTCAACTCCAGCAGCGCTGAAGCGGAAATACGGTTCCCAACCACTGGGAACTTCTTCATATTTGTGAATGTCGCCAAAATCGACCAACTGATCTTCATCGGCAACTGCTTTGAGCATGTATTCCTGCATCCACACACGATGATTGGCAACACGATTTTCTAATTGACGAATGGTGTCAAAGTCAGGAAATTTTAATGGCCAAGCGATTTGCTTCTCGTCATTTATGAGTGGTACAAACATACTTCGACCAGGCAATTTGCCAGCATCAATAGATGAACATAATGTTGCTAACAGAGAGCTAGGATGTAGATAATTTCCGACAAGGATAATTTTTGTGTTAAGGTCGCCCAGAGGTGCTATCTCGCTACTATATAGTTCGTGAACACGTCTCCTATTCTCTTTAGTTTTAACTGATGAGGAATCCTCAATATCATCGCAAATGATGCAATCAGGCCTGTATTGCCTATACCGTAACCCACGCATGCTTTGCTCAAGAGAAACAGCAGTGATTCGTGAACCGTATTTGGAAAATTCTAATGACATAGAACTCCATCTGTCCTCATTTTGTTTGAACGGTCCTAAATCGTTTGATAATAATTCATTTGATTCCAATTCTGATCTAATGCTGCCTAAATGTGTTCGCGCTTGCTCCTGAGTCTGGCAAACGATGACGACATGCTTCTTTTCCTCTGAACCCATAATCTGCCAGAGTGGGGTAATTGTCGTAAACAATGTTGATTTTCCCGACCCTCGGAAAGTGATAACAACCGCAAACTGACAATCCTTGTCTTCGACAAGTTCCAACATTTTGTATTGAAAGGGAGCAAATCTATAACTGAAGTAGTGAGGAAAGTATATGGTAGCAAAATGAAGTATGCTTCGCTTCGTTAGCGTCGTTCGGAAATTTTCATTCCATGTAATTTGGTTCAATATCTCGTCACTTTGTAGTGTTTTCATGTTTGATTCCTTTCATGATAAGTTTGGCGTTTTCAAGTGCCTGTTCAATAAGTTGTTGTTGTTCCGGTGTAAGAACTTCGTTTGTAAACTTGGTTGTTACTTCAACTTTATTGCCATAAGCTGAATGTCTATGGTTTAGCCAGTAAAAAATAGCGCTTGTATTACGGTCGCGAATTGCATTCAGCAGTTGTGCTTCGGCCATATCATTGATAAGAGCCACCCCCTCGGCGAGAGCTTGGTCGGCCTGTCTGGCAAATTCAGAGTCTGCTTCTCGCCACCTGTAATAGGTTGATCGAGCGACACCTGCCTTTTCACAGGCAACCTGTGTAATCGGGGTTTTACGTAGATGACCGAGCAGCAACTGTCGATTTTGAATCGTACGAGTTTGGGGAATTTCAGACATGCGCCCTCCTTTGGATAACCGCTTTCAGTCCAGTGAGCTTTTCCCATCTTTTGCGAATGACCTCTGCATACACTGGTGATTTCTCCATACCAAAGCAACGACGCTGCATCTTCGTACAGGCGATGAGCGTGCTACCGCTCCCAGAAAATGGTTCAACAATCAGATCTCCTCGCTTCGTTAACATCTTGATATACGGAATTAAAATCTCCACTGGTTTAGTGCCAAAAATCACACCTTGCCCAGAATGTTTTTCATCTGAGGCGACATACTCAATGAAATCAGTGGGTTGATTTTTTTTGCCGTGTTCATACCCCTCCCAATGTGGCTTCCCACTAATAGCATAGAGAGCGGTATCGTATTCTTCCTGCAAACCATCAATTTCTGGCTCAAGGTTGAAAGGGATATCGACCTCTTTTGATGCTCCGACCATGGCAATGTCATGTTTACTGAAAAACTTGTACTTGGCACTAAATCCTTGATGTCGATTAGGGAGATGCCAGACTAACATGTTTTTCACTCGCCAGTGCTTTTCCATCTCGTCCCAGATGGTGCGAATGTTCTTCCAGTTCTCGTATACGATTATAGAAAAGCTTTTTTTTTGGAATTGAGCTATGTTGGCCATCCACCTTTCTGTAAAGTCAGGAGGCAACGAATCAGTTTCTAAATAGCGCCGATCACGCTTTGCTCCAAAGCCAGTCGTTGGTTTCCCATGACGTGATTTGCCGTGCAAGTAATCTAAAATATAGGGTGGGTCAGTCAAGCACATGTCTGCTTTTTCATCGCCCATGAGTTTTACAAAGTCTTCAGCGATAGTTGAGTCGCCACACAATAATCGACTGCCGTTCAGTTCAAGGATGTCTCCTTTTTCTATTTCAATCTGGTTGATATCGAGTTTCTCCAACTCTTTTTGTAGATCGAATTGTTCAGGTGTATCTAGGTCGAAATTGAAAATGGTATCGAGCTCCTCGCTGGAGAATCCCACATCAGTCAATAACTCTGCTCCAAAGTCTTTTAGGAGTGTCCAGTCAAACTCACCAGTGTTTCTGTTGAGGCGAAGGTTGAGCTCCTTTTCCTTTTCAAGGTCAGTGATATGAACAAACACAACTGGTACTACAGCCATACCAAGTTGTTTGGCGGCTTCTAAGCGCATATGTCCACCAATTACGATGTTATGACGCTCGGGAGTAGAGTTAACAATCACAGGATCGACAAAGCCAAAGCGAGTAAGGCTCTCTGCAAGCTGGTTAAGAGCATCCTCACTCCACTTCCGAGGATTGTAGGGAGCTGGGTTTAGTGAGCTAACACTAAGGTGTTCAACCTTCATTTGATTTGTTTCCATTTTTCCTCCTTATTAACAAAAAAACGCGCTTCGAGCGGGAACCTAAATTCCAACTCGAAACGCGTCATTTATTGAGCACGCCTCAGAACACCACTATATGTGGGTCAAATTAACTGTAGATCATTTCCAAACACTTGTCAATGGTAAATAGATTGATCAATCGTCATAAACTCTCACAAACTCTCATTAACTCTCATAAAAAAGAAGGTGCAGGCAGGGAAGCGAGCACCTTCTTGATATTGAGTATTTCTGAGTGCTACTCGAGTTTGATTCCCGTGGCCTTATTCAGTAATCCACCTTGAACCATCAGGGTAAGATTACTTGCATCTGCAGGTACATCGAATACGATGTCTCCATTAACTGATAACCCAGGTTGTACTTGCTGTAGGAAGAGATCAACTTTCCCTTGGCTCATACCTTTTGCTGTTTGACCTTCAATTGATCGCTCGAAAGTTCTGCCTTGATCGTCAGTCATTTTAATCATCGAGCCATCTATGGTTCTCGTTTCCTTTCCGGTATTCTCGATTTTTAGGTTGATTACTTTAAAAATTCCTTGGGCATCCTTTTGGGTAAAGGAGTTTCCTAGGGTATTCGCATCTTTTACACCTGTAACTGTAAAGGCAAGATCACCACTCTGAGCAATCTCACCGATTTTAGCTACTTTAGGGGATTCCGCTTGTGTCTGACCTGAGTTTGATTGCGTGTTAGTAGAAGTACCGGACTTATCTCCACCTGTCGCTGACATTGCTATGAGGCCAATTACAACTACAAGGATGCCGGTTATTACCTTATGGCGCATGAACCAGTTACCATTTTTTTCCATATTATCTGACATATAGACACCTTTCTTTATGCTACTTATTGACATCATTATATCGGGACAAATCAGTAAATGCTAGTCATCAACTGTAGAGCTATCAACTGCAGATATTTAGTCTGTATGTATGCGCCAATACAATCCCCCAGACACAACATTAAGAAAGAAATTTGGAATACGAGTCCGTGAATTGCGGAAGCGCCTTGGACTTTCGCAGGAAGAGCTTGGTTTTAATTCAAATATTCACCGAACTTACATTGGAGCAGTTGAACGAGGTGAGCAGAATGTTTCTTTAGACAACATTGGAAGAATTGCAAAACATTTAAAAGTTTCACTAACAGAGCTTTTTAAGATGTAACCAGATGTCACAGATTATGTGAAGATTCTGATTCTTTACATAATCTGTAATTTATGTTCTTATTAAGCTAATGACACAATTCACATTGTTCAATGCAAATCAAAATCAAAAGAAGGCTCTGACAGAGGTTCGCAATTTTCTTGCAGGTAGATCGCTTGGAATAACTCGTGATGAAGGATTATTGGAAGAACTGATAAAAATCATATTTACCCTTAAGCATGGTCTTAGAAAGAAGCTCACAAAAAAGCAATTACAAGACCATAATGTAATTCGCAACTTATTTTCTGAAATAAAACAAAGCACTACAACTCTCTTCGAAGAGAATGAGGAGATTCTACTTGATCCAGCTTCAATTAAATTTGTTGTAAATGAGCTTTTTAGTTTTATTGAGGACAATAAACAAGGAGACCTTATTGCTGATAGCTATGAAATATTCATTGGAAATGCAATAAAAGGACAAGAAGGACAGTTTTTTACTCCCCAAGTAGCAATCGACTATTTAATTAATGCCGTTAAGCCAAATGAGAACTGGAAAATCATAGATACAGCGTGTGGAGCTGGTGGTTTTTTAAGCTCACTATATTTTTATTTTCTCTCCAAAAAAACAGATATAAAGCCGTTAGAAAACAATTTGTTTGGTATTGATAAAGACAAATCACTTGCTCGTTTAGCGAGGATCCATTTAACATTTTTATTTAATTCAAACGCAAATATATTAAGTGCTGACTCGCTTTCAATGAAAGGTGATCCTGGGATCGAGAAAATTAAAGATAATTCATTTGACTTAGTTATAACCAATCCACCATTCGGAGCAAAAATTAAATCTGCGGATCTTGAGACAAGGAAAAAATATGCATTGGGTCACAAATGGAAACTAGTAAATGGTGACTATATTAATAGTGATGTATTAGAAGCAAATGTTCCTCCACAAGTATTATTTATGGAGAGAAATATCCGATTATTAAAGGAAGGTGGGATTCTAGCTACAGTTATTCCAGAAAGCTTGATTTCTAATAGAAATTATAAGCATGTTGTTAAATATCTACTTTCTCAAGGCTCAATTGACTCCATTATAAGTATGCCTGAATCATTATTTAAAATTTCTTGTAGAGGTGGAACTCATACAAAAACCTCACTTTTAATTTTTAAAAAGGGGAAATCAACTTACGATAATAAAATATTTATGGGCGATGCAAAATGGTGTGGTCATGATTCTCGCGGTAACAAAATTCCAAACAATGATGTCCCTGATATTTTAAAAACTTATGAAATTTATAAAGATAAAGGAATTATTAAATCAGAGTTGTGTTTTGAATTCGATCAAAATGGCATAGAAGATTTTATTCTGGCTCCAAAATACTACTCAAATGAGATTAAAAGTGTGGAAGATAAATTATCAAAAGAGTATCTCTTTATAAAAGTGCAAAAACTTGTTGATGAGAAAGTTTTAGACATCCACACAGGAGATGAAGTTGGTAAACTTGCCTATGGAACAGGTTCTATTTCTTTTATTAGAACCTCTGATATCTCTGATTGGGAAATAAAATCTGATTCTAAACACAAACTTGCTAACGACGTTTATGAAAAGTACAAGAAAAAACAAGACGTCAAAGCTGGGGACTTACTCTTAGTAAAAGATGGAACATACCTCATTGGTAATGTGGCAATCGTTACTGACTCAGATGTTAAGATGGTATATCAAAGTCACCTTTTTAAGATAAGAGTTTTAGACAACGATTATGGTCTCGATGGTTATTCGTTACTATCTTTGATGAGCTCTGATTTTGTATATAAACAAATTAAATCAAAGCAGCTAACTCAAGATATTATTGACTCTTTAGGCAAAAGGCTCTTTGGAATTACACTAGCCATTCCTAAAGATCCAGAGATACTTAAAGAAATTAGTAAAAAGACTGCAAAGATTATTGATTTAAAAATGGAAAGCAAGAATTTAAGAAATCATCTAATGGAACAAATTAACTCTCATTTGATTTAGCAATTTTAGTTACTTGATCCCAAGTTAAGTTAAGTCTGTTTCTATGAAAATCTGCCATGAAAAAAATATCATTAGTAATTTCTTCAAGTGAGCTTTCACCTTGGACTCTATTTCCAAGATCAGTAATCCATGAAATGTTTCCAGCATCATGACGACCTGTTGAAGCAAGAGGGCTTAGATGACCAACTTGATAACCAGACCTGCCGTGTGTTGGACTAGTTACTTTTTCTAAAAACTCATTATATAGGATTGCTTTCCCGGATAAAGGACAACGGAAGCTATTAGCATAATATTTTTGCCCTAATACAGTTTCCACTGTCTGTAAGATGTCTTCTTGTATAGAGGGAGCTCCTGTAAAGGTAAATATTTGTGCCAATAACTTTGCCTCAATTTCCATGCAATCAACTTTTGAAGAATACTGAGGAGATTGAGGGAGTGTCTCCCATCGAATTTCTCTATTTGTCTGATACTCTCCAGTTTGCCTTCTGTCTGTTAAATATGCTTTAACTTGAATTTTAGTTATAAGGGCTTTATCCCTGATTGCTTTTCTCAATATTAAAAGTTCAGGGTATGTGTTCGTCCATGTGATGTTCTCTACTGTATGCTTCCCACCCTGAGATAGGTCAGTTTTGTACCAGATTGGTAAATCTGAACTGCCGATTCTAGAACTGGAATTTAGTTGTTCGATGAGTATCTCTTTATTAAGTACATTGTCATCTCCGTTGAAAGCAGCAAGTACTTTCTCCGCATTTTTACTAATTAAGCCTACTAATTCATCAACGAGCTTTGCAAATATTCTTTGACATTCATCCTCACTTGCAAAGTGAGGATGATCACTTTTTAATTCCCAACGATTCATTGTTTGAGTGTTGCCTGTAAGGTTGTTGAGTGGCGCAATTTTAAAGCTTACTCGCTCAAGTCTTGATGTGAGTTTTTTTAAAGTACGTGGGTCAAAGTAGTTTTGCAGAGCGGAAACTTGGTCTACAATAAAATCAGTTGAGTTCATAAGGGGTATTCTAGCATTATGCCTTATTTCATAATAGATCAGTATGTTTCAGTATCTTAATTCCAAACAACACTACGAAGATCGCTATGACGTTGGCACCATCAGAGAGTGTTTAAAAACTCTAGACATGGTTGATTCTGTTGGCGAGAAAATGAAGCAAGAGCCCAAATTTCAGCGATATCCAGAATCAGAACAGGAACGAAACATGGGTTTGTTTAGAGGCAGGATGCTCTTTCTCATCCAGGCTCAAAGGCACAAAAACAGAGCTTCAACGATTGCTGAGTGGATTGAGTCTGACCGCATGAAACAGGACAAGCAAGACAATACTCCAACTCCCAAAGCCAACTGCCTTGAGTGTGGCAGTGCTATGACTGATGACGGCTCTCACCACTTAGTTGATTGGGATGATGATAAGCCCATGAGGGTATTGTTTACCTTAAACTGCCCTAAGTGCAAGAAACGCCAAGGTGTTTATGATGATGGTGAGATTTATGTTTCTAAGTCTGACTTCTGTCCTGACTGTAAACAAAAGCTTGACGTAAAAAGTAGTAAAAAAGATGAAGTCATTACTACACACTACAACTGCAAACACTGTGGATACTCCAAGAAAGATCTTTATGACCTGAAGAAAAGTGATGAGGAACATAAAAAGTGGCAAGAAGAACAAGCTAAAAAAGAGCTCGAAGACAAACAACTGTTAGAGAAGTACCGAGCTGAATTTTGCTTATCAGAAGAAAAAGGTCAAAAGTATGTTGAAACTCTTGAAGCTATGGAAGTAGCCCATGAAGTCAAAGAAGAAGTCTTAGCTGAAATGGATACACCTGCCCATGAAAAACTTTTGGCTGTAAATAAAATCTCAATCACTGACTTGGAACCGCTAGTAAACAAATCATTAGAAGAGAGTGGTTTCACTCGCTTGTCCTTTGGCAATCCTGATATGGATCGTCATGTGTTGGTGCCATTTACCCTTCAAGAAACAAAAACCAAGCGAAGTGATCAAGAAAGCATCTCAGACTTATACGACTTACTGAAAACAACACTCAAGGATACCAACTGGCGAGCACCAAAAGACCTGATCAGCTATCGGCTTGGGTTTCTCAGTGGCAAGCTCAAAGGATATGAGTCTGAGGATGATTTGCTTAAGCTGTTTGGTAAAGAAGAACCAAAGAAGCCTAAATCCAAGCATGATCCAGAGTTCAGAGCCAAATACGAACACCACAACCTCGTACAGCTAGCCAGAATGGACGCTGAATACATTGCAACCAAACGTATTAGAACTCGCAGGCTGAAGGATGAACCAGACGGTTTCTTCCTCAATGATGGTGGTAGAGGCTACACTTGTGGCATTTGCAGAAGATCTAACAATGGCGAAGATATTTGGTGGCGACCAGATGGTTTGAGATGCCGAGACTGCTGGCGAAATATCCAAGAAGGAGTAATTCCTGTTCTCGATCTAGATAAAGAATGGTGGGAGGAAGAGTATTTTGATAAATATGACGTTGAAAAACGAGGTATAAAACCATCATCCATTAAGAAATTAAGACGAGAAGGTATGCTGGTCGGAAAAGATTTGAAAGATACTAGTGGACATGTTTACTGGACAGTGTTTCTGGTGAGTGAGAACGAGAAGTTTCTTAAGGATCATCCTCGTAAATAGAAATGCTTATATGACTAATAAGTTAGATATAAAACAACAAAACCTTGTTAACCAATTCGGAGAAATACTTAAATTCGGTTCAACTTTGTTAAGCAGTACAGAGCTTAATTTCACTAAGGTAAGATTTAAAAAACAACTGCTTTTCCTAGTCCTATGCGCTGCTCAAAGCTATAGTGAAAGTATTTTTAAATTATTAAGAAATGAGCCGTATTTTGACAAGGCCTCAGAGGTATTGTTCAGATCACTTGTTGAAACATTTATTAATATTAACTATATATACTCGGGGAGAACTCAAAGAAATGCATTTATATTTATTATTGATTCTGTACAAGAACAAATAGATTTTGCGGAAAAACATAGAAGTTTTTGGAATAAATATCCGAAATGGAATTTAACCTTTGGACATATTAAGTCTCCTAGTGATTGGGATCAGTTTATAAATGAAAAAGAAGTGGAAATACAGAAAATATCAAAAAGATATAAGTATAAGATTCCGAAGCAGATTCCAGATATCAGGGGCAGAGCAATTATTTTCGACGAGCATTTAAAAAAGAAGAAGAATCTCTCTGAGAGGAAAAGTTTAGAGAAATATTATGTTCTATATTACAAGTTTTTTTCACAGATAGCACATCTCAACAGCTCCGGTTTAAACAGATTCTTTGTAACTGACGCAAATGGCCAACAGAGGTTGATGACTGATGGCTCTCCAGATGAGGTAGAAAGAATTGTGTCTATTACTTACCAAATCTATTTTGTATTACTGCGTTTTTTCGCTAAGGAATACAAACTTTATAAAAAAGAAGACTTTTTGCAATTTGAAAAATTCTCAAAAAGCATGCTAAAAAGTGAGCCGTTATGAAAAGATACAAGTTCTCTGAGATCATAGAGTCTGAGGAAAGAGTTAAAGAAATCTTTTCTAAATGTGAGATTCCACTCAATAATCAATCTAGAATTTGCCAATACTTTTCGTACTTAAAAGAGTTGGATACGGCCAGGACAAAAAGTGATCAGGTATTTCATGACTTTTTAGAAAAAAATAAGGCTAAATACTACTATAGCCAATATTATGCACTAGAAATTTTTAATATATTTAAAGCACTAGAGGAAACAACTCAAGATACTAATCTAGTGAAAAATAAATTGTTAGATCTCGCTAACGGTACTTATTTGCTATCGGAAGAGAATCCAGAAGACACATCTGCTAGGAACACAACATTTGAACTTAGTTTGTTTGCATTTTTACATAATTTAGGAACTAAAGTTAAACTAGGTGATCCTAATCCTGATTTGCAAGTATCTACGAGTCGATTTACCTACAATGTTGAGTGTAAAAGACCATCTTCCGCAAAATCTGTTGAAAAAAACATTAGAAAGGCTTGGAAACAACTAAGAAAACCATCTGTTCCCAATGGAATACCAACGATTGCTCTATCACTAGATAAAGTTTTAATTAATGATGATTTGATCTATCACTCAGTAAATGAACAGGCTGCACTAGCAGGCTTAGATCGACTTCTTTATGAATTTATGCTTGAAAACCAGCCCATGGTTAACAAAATCATCGATTCAGACTCGTGCGTAATACTTTATTACATATCTTGCTTATCTGGTTTTAAAAGTAAGAATGTTCCTATGGCTAACGCAACCCTTATGATAGGGAATGTTTACAATTTTAAAAATAAAAATATTTACCAAGATTTAGAAAGTTTTTCCGGGATGAACTTGAGAATATGAAATTTGATAAATGTATTCTTTGCTTAAAAGCATTAGATGACTTAACACCACCTGAACATATAATTCCAGATTTTTTAGGAGGAAGGCTCAAGCACAAACTCTTGTGTGCTGAATGCAATCATGGAATTGGATCGAAGCTTTATTCCTCAATAAAATTTGATAGTTGGGTCAGACGAGCTGCTTGGAAGTTAAAAGATGATCTTTCTAAGATTTTCAACTCTATAGAAAAGCGACAGAAATATACAACACAAAGCCCTATTGGAACTATCCTACAAGCTGAAAGGACTAACTCTGGGATACATATAAGACCAAAAACTGATAGCACTGAAGCTGTATTACCAACAGCGCATGCTGTTAGTTTCATGGAAAAGAAGTTAGTTCAAGAACACGGACTAGATTCTGAAACAGCAAAGACATTGGCATATAAAATAAATGAAACTCCCAATGGTGAAAAAGTGCAGATTTATAAAGGCTTGTCTATTGTAAGGTGGGATGGAGATAGATTTAAACCTGACTTTACAAAAAATACTATTGCTGAGCCTAATGCTATGGTTCTAATTGCTTATGAATATCTTGCTTTGCTTCTAGGAAAAGCTATATATGATGAAGCATTTAACGGAGTTAGAGACTCAATATTGAATGGTCAGAGCCTTGTAAAAGTTGAGTTGTTTTTATCACCAAAACCGCAAGCATTTCATCTAATTTATCCTGAATTTGAGAAAGATAGGACAGTAATATCAATACACTTATTCGAATATTCTATTGCTAAAGTTATCTTTAATAAACTCAAGATCAGCAATTCACCTGATTTTTGTTATCTTGAGGACCTCAAAAAACGAATAAGCCTAGGAGCGATGTCAGTGGTTGAAGCCAAGGCTAATCAGTGGAGAGAATTTGATTGTTAATATATCAAAAGGCATTAATTCTAAAACAAGACACTCCCTTTTCTAGTGTCCGATTTGTCCCGTTTTTGGTAGAATTACCCAGGAAGCTCGATTCTGGAATGGGACAGTTATAACGACGCACTGGTTCCAGACCCGGGTGCTCCGCATTGGCAATTTCATATTAGCCTTACGACCCTGCAGTAATCAACACAAATTCAAACACAATAAACCCGATGTATAGCAGGAATAACATAGCGCTTTCTATGCGTGACAAGGTGTTTTTTGATCGAGCAAAAAAGTAAAATAACACCAACCCGATAGCTAAGAAAATAAACCGTTGCAACACATGGTTTGGTAATGAAATAGTGTCACCGTGTATTAGCGCAAAAACACCAAGTAATAACGTGTTGGCACTCGCTGATCCTAAGTAATCAGCTAACGCGATATCTTTCTTGCCAGTTATAACCGAGCGAAAAATGATTGATAGTTCGGGTATGTTAGTGCCAAGTGACACGACAATGAGGCTGACTAAGAAGGGGGAAATGTGTAGCAGGTTGGCAAACAGCAATGTTGATCTGACAATTTGATTACTGGCTACGATGAGTAAAATGATACCTAGTACTACTTTGAGCAGCAACACCCCCGTATGGAGTTTCTTTTTCGATAGACCAAGTTTGATTTTTTCAAGAAATGATTGTTTGATAGAAAACATCACTAACAGACTGAAGTACAGCACGATCAGAAAGAGAGCTTCCCATTTCCCCAACCTCTGATCCGCTGTCAAAAATGCTGGGGCTACTATTACTAGCAGTGTGATGATGAGTTGTTTTTTGTCGAGTTGGCTGGGCATGGTAACGCCATTGCCCACCAAGCCAAGTAAGGGAATAACTCCCAGAAAAAGTACAATAACACCACCCAGCAAATTTCCCACCATGATGGCGGCATCGTTGTTGAGGATTGCAACACTGCTAATGGTAATTTCGGGCAGTGAGGTGAAGAGTCCCAACAGAAAAAAAGAAATCAGGAATCGAGGTAGCTTCCAGGATTTGGATAACTCGGAAATGGTGGACACCACTAATCCAGCACCTACCCAAACCAGCAGAAAACAGACAATGTAAATTAAAGATATCTCAACCATGATGTAATCTGCATCCATCATAGCAATGCCATCTATAGGCTTACTAGTGTTGTTTTTTGATTGGCAATGTGTCAAAGTGCAGATGTGATCACTACCGATGTCACAGGCACTTCTATCTCTTTTTCACGCAGTCAACAACTACGTGGTATAGCCATCATTGCGGTGGTTATTATTCATATTATTGGTGCGATACCGAGCGGTTACACACGGCCTGACACCCAGTTGACTACAATTATTCTTGATCAGCTATCACGGCTCTGTGTGCCAATCTTCGTGATGTTGTCTGGTTATGGATTGGCACTCAAGTACCAAAAGAAACCACTCAAGTGGCAGACGATGTTACTCGAACGGGCCTCAAAACTCTTACCTGCATACTTGCTTTGGAGTATTGGTTCAATGGTGCTGTTTTGGGCAATTCCTAATTGGTCATACGGTGGTCGACCTACAGGATTGGTTGTACAGTTACTACTTGGACAGGCTGATTTCCAACTTTATTTTGTACCGATGCTGATGAGTCTCTACGCGGTGTTTCCGTTACTGTGGCTGCTACGAAAAAAACCGGCAGTTATACTGACAGTAACAGTGTTGGTTCAGTTCCTCACGATTTCGTATTTCTATCTTGCTCACGTTACGAGTGATCGATATCAATATGTATTCTTCTTATCATGGATTGGCTATTTTGGTTTTGGCATCTTTTTGGCACATCGTGCACTGCCACAGTGGGTAGTGCGGTGGCTAGTTCCAGCCAGTTTGTTGTCGGCAATTGGTGCGTGTGTTGATGGGTGGCTGTCGGTACGAGCCGGGGTTGATCCACTACCTGCACTACAGTTCACCCGGTGGCCAGTGATGATCTATGCCTTTAGTGTCATTTCCACATTTGCAGTGGTGAAACTTTCTCCAGTCATCCGGGGAGTGCTAGCACCCGCACAAATGGTAATAGGTTGGATTGGCAGAAAATCATACGTGATCTTTTTAGCGCATACGACTGCCATGCGAATTATTTACGCTGCGACACACCAGCAACTGCCCTGGCCGGCATTGACAAGTATTTTTGTGCTGTGGCTGGGGTGTGTGGTGGTGACGAATTATCTAACAGAGCGTCGGTAAGCGTGATATTCCCAAATGACTCTGCCTGGGCTAGAATAACGAGGCTTGGAGGTGTTGCCTAGTGGTTTATGGCACACGCCTGGAAAGCGTGCGCGAAAGCGTCGTGGGTTCGAATCCCTCCACCTCCGCATCGTCAATCAATCTTGTCGAAGACAAGAATTGATTGATGATATGTGAAAGAGGGATGGCTTGTGCCCGACCAAGCGAACCACTTACAGACAGATACAAATAGTGAGCATGGCGAGGGTAAATCCCTCCACCTCCGCCAACAGGGGTTCGTTTATATGCAGGAATAGTGAATATGAAAAAGTACAAATCAACAACTGAATTTATAAATGATCTGAGCCCAGAACAAAAAGAAATTTTCATACTAGTTCGGTCGTATATTCTTGAAGCAGATTCCACATTATCAGAAAATATTAAATGGAACGCACCCAACTATAACTATAAAGGTGTGGATAGAATTACTTTCAATCTCATGAACAAGAATAGAAGCATAAGAGTAATTCTTCACAAGGGGGCAAAAGAAATTGAAGATAAAAAAGCAAAACCAATCATGGATGATGCTACTCACCTAATTAACTGGAACTCAAACATTAGAGGTACACTCGAATTTACTGATATTAAAAAAATACAAGAACAACATCAATCGTTGGTAACTATTTTTAAGAACTGGTTCTCATTATAAAAACGCACTAGTTCCAGACCCGTATGCTCCGCGGTGAAGCAATAATGCAAGATCTTTGTAAAAGTTGGAATCTATTGACCAGTCCTGGCTCTTGGTACACAGTGCTACTTCTGGCACTGTCGCTAGGCACAATTTCTTGGTCTATTTACTTTTTTAAATTTTCGCCCACACGATCTACGTTGTTCAACATTATTTTGAGTGTAATAAGCGGGATCTTGATGTGGTTTAGTGCCTTTATTATCCTCTCACTTGTGTTTGTTGTGTTATTATTTGGAGACCATGTCCCGCCCTCAGCTGGTTTTCACAATCTAAATGCGGCAATTAAAAACACCTGTTATCTTGATTCATCACGACGCTACTGCCCCAAGACTGTAGAGGAATTAATCAACATTCAGGCAAAAGATTTTGGGCCACAAACAGAAAATGTAGCTCTGACATATGAGTATTATCCTGAAACAAATGAGTATACGTTAATTGTCAGGAGAAAGAATGCGCCTTTCGATGACGGAAACGAAGTAGCAATCTTTGATCCGCGATTTGCAGTTGAACCAAACCAAGACGCTCACTACAAGTTAGGAGGAAAACTAGATTTTATTGATACTGGAATATATCAATGTCAGGGGAAATATCACTTGTGGAAAGTACCTCCGTTCCCTGGTCCTTGGGATGAAATTAATTAAGTTAATTTTTTTGGTTAAGGTGAATATAGCTTACATTTTGACACAAAACGGTTTACCATCAATATCATGAAGAAGTCAATTCAAACCTCCACTCTTGCTTTACCGCTCGTCCTGACCTTATCGATCGTCGCTATTCTGTTGTTGGGTCTCCTTGTGTACCAGTGGATGGGTGTGAATAGGGCTGCACGACTAGCAGTCACTCAAACTGCCAAGCAAAAAATGAGTAAAGAAAATTGTCTTGCAGACGGTTGCTTGCTGGTTGAAGATGCTGATTTTCCAGTTGCCACTCTTGATGAAAAAACAACTGAGTTTCTCAATATGGCCTTAGCAGACGAGCGCAAAGCCCTGGCTACCTATCAAGCCACGATGACAAAGTTTGGTTCGGTGAAGCCTTTCGTGAATATTGCTCGCTCGGAAGAGCAGCACATTTCTATGTTGCTATCGCTGTTTGATAAATATGGAGTCGCTATCCCTAATGACGCTACCAAAGTTGGCGCTCTGCCAGCTACACTTCAGGAAGTGTGTGCGGTAGGTGTGACTGCTGAGATCGATAACGATGCGTTATATCAGAAGATGCTTCCTGAGGTTACACAAGAGGATATTAAAACAGTTTTCACTTCTCTAGCAGCAGCATCGAAAGAGCGGCATCTACCTGCCTTTGAACGGTGTGCGAACTAATGTATTTCAAGGATTAGCTTCTATTCTTAATTGGGTGTGTTGAATGGCGTGGTATATAATGACCAAGAAATCTAGTCAAGGAATATATGAAGATTCCCAGGGAATATAGTTTGTTGTTTGTGATCGGATTATTTGCGTCAGCCTATCTGCTGGATGCTGTCGTGCAACCACTCGATCTAACCTTACCATCGCCGTATCACTACTTGCAGTCGGCATACATGAGCGTATATCCATTTACGTCGTTTTCGATCCTTATCAAAGCTTTGGGTGTTTTTCTGGCGCCGCTCTGGTTGCTATCCTTTTTCTCTGATCGAGGGTTTGGCAAAGTAAGCGTGTTATTTATTGTGTCTATTGCAATGCAGCTGTATGCCTATCAAGATGTGGCGACACATGCAGAACTCATACCACTAGAATGGGCATTGTCGATTTCTGTTGCAGGTTTGGCACTGTTGTTGCCTGTGGTCTATCTCTTTATCAAAAGTATGCTGTTGTCCGCACATGCCAACTTGACTAGCGTTCGAATGCAAGAAAAAATTGAAGAAGCTCAAGTCAGGGCAAAACAAGATAACGTCACTGATCACGATCCACTAGAGATGTTTAAAAAAGACTAAATCGCAGCTTGAGACTAATCAGATTTATCAGTATCTTCACTATTCAGCGCCTTATTGAACTCTTTTTTGGCTTTTTTCAGTTCTTTTGCTGACTCTCCTAGACCTCGAGCAAATTCAGGCAACTTCTTGCCACCAAAAAGAACCAGTAGCACAATGCTCACGACAATAAGTTCAGTACCACTGATATTGTTAAACATAGGTGCGTTTAGTTCTTGTCACCTTTTTCTGTAAGGGCATCTTTTAGTTCGCGATTGGCTTTCTTAAGCTCTTTACCTGAAGCACCTAAACCTCTGGCTAGCTTGGGGAGTTGTGAGCCACCAAAAAGCACCAACAACACTACAGCAATTATTGCTATTTCTGTCCAACCAATGTTTGCAAACATATCCACTCCTTTAATTCTAAGATCTGAATCTACATTAATAGTATCACTGTTTTTCTACAGGATCAAAGCTTAGTTTTTGAGGGATGCCAGAGTGGCCTTGGTCTTGATGTCTTTCAACATCTTACCGGTTGTATCCGCGGTTTGGTGGTTGGCGACAATTTCTTCCCATACCGCCGATGGTACTGTCACATCAAGACCACTCATCAGTTTGTTATGCTCCTCTGTTGTCAAGGCAGAACCGCCACTCACGAGTGTTGAAGCCGCCGACTGCACGAGACGAACTTGTACACCTGCTGTATACGCAATCGGGTTATTGCTCAGTCCACCTACTAGATTGCCGCCGGTGATGCTAGCGGTGTAGTTTCCGGCCCAAAAACGAAGTTGCCAGTCAGGTTGGAGTGTAAGCGTGATGCCTGTCATGACACCTCCACCGAGGTCATCTTTGCCCGTAGCATCAGCAATTTTGGGGAATCCCATTCCCAATGCTGACATCTCTTGAACTCTGATTTCATTAATTAAGTCTTGCACAATCACATTTACTTGTGGTGAAGTAACATCAATTATTTGCTCGTAAAAGTCAAAAACGTACGCCATACAGTCAGTAACTCAAGTATTAATTACTCTATACCGCAATGATACATAATTCGTGTCAAAAGTTTGAGCAGATATTAGCTGCAGAGGTTTGACGGTCATTTTCTTCAGCCAGGTTGCAGTTGGGAAGCTTGCGGACCCGTTGCTGCTCACCACCAAAGGATACACCACTACAGTCAGATAATCGACAATATTGGCGTTCAACCACTGGCTATTGAGTTGACCAGCTGATTGAATCGTGACTTTTTTAACATGAAAGACTTTTTTGAGTTGTCTCATAATTTTCACTGGATCAAAACTTGGTTCTGACCGCAACAACTGTACATTGCTTGGTAATGCACTATCAAGTGTAGTGGGTCGGCTTGAACCAACAATCACAATTAAATTTTCAACTGATTTGGCTAAATTCTGCAAAGCAAGAGGTGTTAGTTCATTTTCGACATCAAGAACGATGAGATTGAGCAGATCTTTTTTTGGGGAAAAACTTTGATTATTAAGACCAAGTCCAATCATCACATCTGCAGTTGTGAGGTTGTAAACGTCACTGTTATTAACGAAGTCGTAAAATTGTTGGACTACTCCTCGGACGATTGGCAAATCTTTCCAATTCTTTTGTTGATCCAAGCGATCCGAATCACGTCCGACTAGACAGCCATCGACCGATGACGACACAATCAACGTCACTTCTGGCTTGGGAGTTGTCTTCACAGAGAAAATTGTATCACTCTAACTAAGGTAATAACTGTCAACTTCACACTACAGCGTTACTTTTGAGATTTGCTATCGGTGGTATCTTCTTCGAAACTCGATTTGAATTCTTTTTTGGCATTTTTCAGGCCTCGAGCAAATTCAGGTAGTTTCTGTGCACCAAATAACACCAAGATAACTAGTGCAATAATGACTACTTCAGTTGTCCCAATATTTTGTAACATACTGTTCTCCTTGCTACTGTTGCTAGCATCTAAGCAACTATAACCTCAATTGCGCTGGCTGTCTATATCATTTCAGACTAGGTGTAGTAGCAGAGATCAGAACAATATGGCGATTTGTGTGTTGAAGAGGTAGTGAAGTACGATTGCTACAGCTAATCCACCAAAACGAGGTAAAACACCACGTGTCGAGGTGTAGTAGATGATGGAAACTGTAGTCACATGCATCACGGTGGTTAAGATGATTCTTTCCAGCAGAGAGTCAACGCTGCCAAGAATCCAGAAATTCATCAAGTACAACATTGTCTCCGAAGCAGCGAACGCAAGCGCAAAAATGACCACAGATTTCCAGTGTTTGGTTTGTGTAGACGAGTGGTCACTTTGTAGCGCAGCTAGCACACCCCACTTGGCGATTTCTTCGATGATGTGTGGATATGGTACTAGTATCTCTACGGGCCAGAGCAGCAAGGGTAATGCTAAGCCTGCAATGAACAGCAGGGCTTTATTCATCAGTTGATAGTGAACTTTGTAAAATCCACCCTTCAATACTCGACTGCTCGTTTGTTCCGTCTATTCTGATTTTGACCCAGTCTCCCGATTGATCGAGCACAAGTGCCTTTTTTGTCACCCACACTCGGGAGATGATTTCAGCTTCTGGTGAAGAAGTTTTGCGGACTATCACAGTCGGATGGTTTGCATCGACTACGACTATTGCTGAGGGTGCCGATTCACCCGAGATGGTTTCTGATGCACTGGGAGTTGATGCGCTTACATGTATAAATTCATGTAATGTATCTTCAGGAAAAATCAAAGGTTCAGTTGAATCAGGTTCTGGTATTGGGGTCGGTTTAGTGGGGGGCAGGGTAATTTCTGTTGCCAGATTTACCGGATTAATTATATCGTCATTTGATCGCATTAAATACCAAGCGCTGATACCGGCTACACTAACCAACAGCAGAGAGATTGACGCAATCTTGAGTGAACGTTTTACGTTTTGAGCGGACTTAGGTCCATCCTTACTTAGAGACAGGGAAATAATTTCCTTGATTAAAGCCAAGAACGTCAGATTCTCTTTGTCACAAGGTGTTGGTTTTTTTCTATCAGCTGTCTTGATGGGTTTATCAGGTTCTTTTTCCACTTTTGTGCCTGATTTGGCCGAGGGATTTAGAACTTTCATATACAGCGCTAAGAAAACGAATCCGGCCAGCAAAATAATGATAAGTCCCCACACTGCCAACGTTTGGACTCCGCCGACAAAGCCAAACACGGTGCCAACTGAACCAGCCGATGCCACTAAGACTTTCAAATCATCAAGTTTTGCTTTGGCAGCATTTAGTTCAATGACTGCCTCTCGATACGAGCGGATTTTTGCTTCTGGTGTCTGGGTGTTTTTTTGTAGCAGTTCAACCTTATCAAGGTTCACTTCAATATCTGCCTTGATTGTTGAACCTTGTGCAAAGTATGAGGTGTTTTTGATAGGTTCAAACAATGCTATTGTTTGTTTTCGAAGCTATTGTATTTCCTCTTCAGAGACATTCAAAACGTCAACTACTTCAACGATAAATGTTTTAGTTTCATTTGGTTGCAACGAGACTTCACCTTCTGCCACAAGTGCATTTTTTTCTTGGTTATAGCTGATAGTAATCCAATCGTCTTTTCTTAGTATGTGTTCGGCTTTTATCTCTTGAGGACGAACATATTTAACTGGCACAGTTTGCGTTATTGCGCTTGACGGATTGGTGACAAGTGATCGAAACACGATGCTACCTTTCTCCAGCCAAGTGGATGTGAGAGTTTGATCAGCTTCTTGTGTCAAGACAGCATAATTGGAATCGAGGATACCTTTGAGAGCTAGAGCAAGATTTTGCTGCGCGTGTATTCCATCTCGCCGTTTATCAAGTATTGGCTCGATGTTAGGGATGACATTGATCTTCAACAACTGTTGTTTTATTGTTGCTAACCTCGCACTTCTTACCGCAGCTGGATATGTGTCCCATTTATCAAATATATCTTGAAGCTGGATATTTAGTTCGGCGATACTGTCGTTCTTATACTCGAGATCCGCGATGAAGCCATAGAGTGTGTCGGTCGAAGCTATGCTTTCGTCAGCACGACCGACAAGTGTGTTGAGTTTGGTTACGTGTTGAGTAGTAATACCGAGATACTCCTGGGAAATTGGTGTTTTACCATAGGTCCGAATCTCTTTGGAAATAGTATTGGTGGTAGTCACCGCCGCCGTCGCTTGTGTTGATAATTCGGTAATGATCGGACTATTCCACTGTTGCTGCAGCCAACTGATCTGGGCATTGATCGAGGTTTGTTCTGGATCAGGTACTTCTGTGGAAATGCCTAACACTTGCGTCGAGGTACCGAGCTCCGTCAACGCTAGTTGATAGGAAGTGGTCTCCCAGTCAGAGGTAACAGCCGCCAACTGTTTTTGTAGTTGATTTGTGCCTTGAGCTAACTGAGCAGCAACTTCTTTTGTTTGACTAATCTTTGCGGAAAGATCTTGAGGTTCTGGAGTCGTATCCTCGATAAGTGTCTCGAGAATTGGGGCATTGACCAATTTTTCCAACAAGTAGGTCTGTGTACTGAGTTCAGCAGAAATAGCGTCAACTTTAGTATTAATTTCCGACGTGGCGTCAGTAGTAGTGTCGATTGACGTGACATCAGACTTGGTAGCCAATGATCCGCTTGATAAGTTTGAGCTAGTTAGCGTTCGATCATCGCGACTCCAGATGCTAGACACTAGTGATCCAACGTCATTGAGTGATCGGGCTGAATACGCCCAAATATCAGCAACTAGAGTACCAAAGCTACTCAAACTTCGATTGGGGTAGGCCCATATGTCAGCTGCAGATACTGAGGAAGGATTTTGCAGATTTTCTCCAAAGGTGCCTGTTGTTGCGTGGCTTGCTCGTGTTGTATCCCATACAGCAGCGGTGACCTCAGAGGCGGTGATACCTGAAGGCGAAGTAGTTACTTCGAATGTCTTGTCTGTGCACAAATACTCCGTCTGGTGTGTGCAACACATTGTTGAGCGGTAGAGCCCTAAACTTGCGCCAGTAGTTGAGAAGGTATGTGAGTACCAGCCATCACTTTGAGAACTCATGGGTTGAGCGTTGAGAAAGACAGCATTACTCGGATCATGAATTGTTAAGCTGCACGTGGCGGTGGTGATTGGTTGGTAGTCATCATCGTACAAGAACTCACCAATTTGACATGAATCATTGACGGTGCACTGTCGGTATTCTTCGGCAGCAGCCGATACGGAAGAAACTGGCAGCAACAGCGTTGTACACAAACACAAACAGATAGCTACGACACTATATTTTGCCACCATAACAAAAGGACATAACTGCCCCATTTAATAATAGCCTAGTGGCAAAAAAAAGGAACTAATCAATATGTGATCAATTAGCTCCTTTTTTACTGTTTTATGGTCAAAAATTACGAATTCTTCTTGAACTCTCGAATTGCTTCAGCAATACCACGAATAAATTCGGGAATCTTCTTGCCCCCAAACAGAATTAAGATGATGGCTGCTACGATGAGTATCTCCGTAGTGCCAATATTTTGCAAAAATCCCATACTACCTTTCCCATGGCCTTATCGAAGACCTTAAGATCTGTTTAATAATAGCGTAATTTCAAATAGAAATAAAGGGATGCAGGTTAATAGAATTAGTGACACTAAATCGGTAGTGGGCATCAGGGCGGCAAACAGCAAAATACCCGCATAGATGAACTTACGTTGTTTGCCGACGGTTTTTTTCGAGGTGATCTGCAGTGTGATCAGGCCAGTGAGCACGATCGGCAGCTGAAAAACCAGGCCAAGAGACAATCCCATAATCAGTATTTAGTTTAAGAACTCACTCAAATCCCAAATATTGCCCACATTAAAACTTGAAGACGTTTGTGAAAACAAATCAATTACGAACTGAACGACCCAGACACCAAAACAAAATCCAATCACGAACAAAAAAACACTAAACGGCATCATTTTTAACAGAAACCTAAACTCTTTTGGGCGCAATGCTGGTCTGATGAAATCAAGAAAGAAATACACACTAATTGGTAAGGCAAAAAGTATGCCAATCAAAACACCAGTTTTGATTGATAAATCAATGAATTGATACGGAGATGTTAGGACAAGATTAATACCATCTAGCTGGAAGATCTTCATGAAGCTGGACAAAATATGCTGATAAAAAATCGTACCAAGTATCACACCTGAGCCAAAAAAGACAAGCACTTTTAGAGCTCTTGATCGAAGCTCTTTTATGTACGGATCGTACTGAGTGACAGTATTAGGAACGCTTCTTTTTGGTGGTTTTTGTGGTGTTTTCTGTATCACCTTTTAGGCCTTTGTTAAACTCTTCACTTGCCTTAGAAATACCTCTGGCCAGTTCGGGTAACTTTGAACCACCGAAGAGCAGCAATAAAACTGCTCCAATTACTAACAACTCTACAGTACCGATATTGCCAAACATACGCCAGTTCTCCCTGTTCATTCATAATAGCATAAAACTAGTTGGCAATAGCGTCTTCAATTTGGCCGATATACACCGAGGCACCAGCCGAATTGACAGTAGCTTGTGTTTCAAGGGGAATGTACTTGGGGGCAGCTGATGATTTTCTGACCCGAACCGTAATGCCAAAATCAGCTACGTACGTCACACCAGTCACCGTAACTGTTGAACTCGCCGCTGTGCCCGAGCCGAGCAATTCAGCATCAGCTGTGCGGTACACATAGTAGCGAGAACCAACCACTAGATTGGTCAACACAATGGAGATGGTTTGACCTGGATAATCACCAGGACCAACTGAGTTGGTGTAAATTTCCAGTCCATCAATATAACTATTGAAGGATGGGAACAGAGCAAACTGAGTGTTGGTCACGACGTTGGTGGCCCGAGTCTGATTGTCCGAGTCGCGTCGCACTAGTTCAGTAGGTAAAAATGTCCCCGTTACATTCGATAAAATGATCGTACCGGTGGTCGTAGTCAGTTGATAGAGTTCATCGACCACTGCCGTCGCGCCACTAGTTGTACCCTCGATGGTTTCACCCACCACAAAAGCATTTGTCTGGGTCGAGAACATCATACCTGGCCGAACGGTGAGCTTCACTTTAAGGAAAAATCCAGTCGTGGTGGAGACTGTTTCACTTGCCAAGTTGGTCGGTGTGGCTCGTTTGTAGGCGCCATAGGATGTGCCGTCGCCAATAGTGTACTCAACTAGCACAGCGTATGCCGCATCAAGCGAGCTAGTGTGTCCCAGGTCCAAACTACTCAGTTTTGGTGCCAAGTCGCGGAAGCCCGATACGGTGTAAATGCGATGCGGCCAAGTGTACTCAATCGAGTCACCCGGATTACGCAAATACAGTTTTCCGTCATTACTGAACGTAGGTGTGCCAGCCAAAACCTCGTACGGTGGCGTGTCTGAAGCACTGGCATTGAAACGTAGCTGCAGCGTGCCGGTCGTCGGAGACGTAAAGGTTTCGTGAAAAACAGTGTCATAAACCGTCACGAAAGCGATACCAATACCGTCCATGGTGTTAGTGGCGGTGCCTAAGATGTCTAAGTTCTGGTTGGCGATGGTCGCGGCATTGACAATGGTGTGGCTACCCCCTGACACACCTTTCAGTTTGACACCAAGAGCAGAGTTGGTGCTGGTGTGATAGATGGGGAAGTCATAGGTATCAAAGGCAACGTTGGAAATGGTCAAACCACTAGCGTTGTTGGCAAAGGTAAAAGGTGTCCAGTTGGCGATGTAGTTGCGCCAACTTTTGATGGTGAAGTTGTCGTAGGTATTGTCATTACTCAAGTTCTGGACGTTGGCAACCATTGCCGTACTAACTGAATAATTGAAGTCCGTAGTGAAGTTAAAGAATTTATTTCCTGAAGAACCTGACAAAGTAGTCAATGCCCCCGACAATCCACCAGAACCGAGCTGCGTCACCGTGTCAACTTTGTTATTGGAAGAGTTGTTCAAACTAAAGGGGGCAATCGATCCCGGATGACTCACGCCAACTCGATTGTAGTCAGTGGGGGTGAAGTTGCTCGTTGTCCCCAGATAGATTTCTGCGTAGTGCTGTCCCGCTGGGGCAGTAGCCAAAGTTAAATCAATCCCTTGATTAGTGGTATTGCCACTCGTCGAACGACCCCAGGCATACGCTGCGGTCAGTTCTTGGCCGGCAGTCGCCAGCACAGAACCCGTAATTGTCCCGGTCGAGATCGGCCCCTCAGCTACAAATGGTTGCGCTGGCGTAATAGTCAGAATCGTCGCCGCCACCACGGACACAAGATACGTCCCATCATTGCTTGTCGTCCCAGATACGATGATCGAGTCACCTGCCACAAAGCCATCGGTGGTAAATGAACCGGTGGAAGCAGTGATGGTATTTACAGATCCAGTAGTTGCGAAAGTAAGTGTCCGGCCGCCAGAGCCAGTGGCCAACTTCACGGTAGTGGTGGTAACCGGGGCAAGCGCAGCAGCTCCCACATTCACCTGAGCGGTCACCGCATAGATGAAAGCACCCTGAGTATTTATTTTGATGGTAAAGGTATGCGTACTCGAGGTCGCTGTAAACGGAGCTGAGATCCGTTGCCACACGTTGGTTGCCGTAAATGCCTGGGTGGTTGGCGAGGTGGTATTGACAGTGATTTCCCCATCAACAGTCGTGGTATGGGCAAATGGCACCGTCATCACATAGACCGAGAAGGTATAGCCTGTGCCCGACTTCAAGTTGGTAATAGTCTGGACAGCTGTGGCGGTAGGAGCGGTAGCCCATAACCGATCAGCATTCAAAGCGTAGGTGATGTTACTGCCAAATGGGACCTCGATTGGAGCTAGAGCCTGAGCTGCGGTCGCAGTAATGTTGGTCTTGACCCAGTTAGCATGCGTAAAGTCATCTGACTGAGTCAAAAAGTTAAAGGCAGGCGTGGCCATGGTTGAGCCGGGAACTTCAATTTCTTCACTGACAGTCCCGTACATAAAGCTGATGGTTTGACCGGAAAAAGAAGCCAAAAATGGAGTGTCAACCGTAATTGATTGAGAGGTATCTACCGACACCACTTTGGTCGGCCAAGCGATACCTGGTCCGTAAATGTAAAGCCCAGCTGCAGCACCAAGACTTAAGGTTGTAGCGGAAAATGTTGACGAATTGACCGCACTAACCGTAATCTGCCACAGCGAATCAATCGATACCACGGTCGCCCCGGCACCTACTCCACCACCAGAAATTTGCATCCCTGGACTGACGTTGCCCGCCAAAAAGTTGGTGGTTGAACCAATAGGAATGCGAACTTTGTTCTGACCAGCCACTCCCTCACAGTTCAAAATCGTGCCCAGGCCAGTGTTAAACGAGCCGGAAGGAATCGTTAGGGTAGTACCACTAGCTGTGCCAGCCCCGTTGGTAATACCAGCCAGCGCACTGTCAAGCTTGAGCAACCGATAGTAGTAGGTAGTGTTATCTTCTGGTGGCATTCCGTTCAAAGTGCCAGCACTTAAAGCCCCACTAGTAGTCAAGTTGGTGTGATTGGTAGTCAAGGTTAAGACGGTTGCCGTGAGAGACAAGATCATGTAGGTGCCGTTGTTGCTCGAGAAACCAGACGCCACCACGTTCGCCCCAATCACGAAACCATCAGTGATAAATGACCCCGAACTTGCCGTGATCGTCCGGCCAGCCTGGTTGAAGGTAATCGTCCGACCACCTGCGGCAGTCGCGGTCGCCACAAATCCATTGGCATAGGTGACGATCGTGGCCGTCGGCGAGTAGAACAACCGAGTACTACTGTCGGGCGTAAAACCGGGTGAAGTACTGCGGAAGATGGTAGTAGCTACTGTCGCTGCTGTAGGATTGCGCTGGTACCAGTTGAGTGTGATCTGCCGTGGTCCAGTCCAGACTGCCGACAATGCTTGTGGAAACCATTTACTACCCAAGAACGGAGTAGCCGAGTAGGTACGACTTTCGTAATACACTGATCGGTTGGTCCAGTCGCGAAATGAGCGAGTTTTGAGATAGTACTTGGTGTTTTCACTTAATTTATTGCCCGTAATCGGTTCATTGCCAATCCGTCTGCCGGTGACAGTGTTGGTCTGACCATTGAACATATCTTCCGCAAACGTCACGTTGGTGATGGTATTGCCACTACTTGTACCTAAGTAGATTGGTGCCAAACCATAGGCTTCAAAGTAGTTAATAGTGTTGTTGTTGAAAAGCGCACTGGCACTGATTGCTGCTTGAAAGTTTTTAGTACTCATCAAGCCATAGAAGCGAATATTGGTCCATACCGAGTCCTCTGTATTGGTCACCGACAAGGCAAACCCAGGAGCGGTAATAGTGGCAGTAGTCTGGTTGGCGATCAAACTCGTCGGCATTCCTACCGCGACATTCAAGTCGGTGATTAGCGCCCCATTGAGATAACTCCAGGTGTTGGCACTGGAGTTTCCATACCGTAAATCGCGAGTGAACCAGCCGTAACTCCCCAGTGTTGCCGATGCCTGATAGTACCGGCGGACTGGCTCCAAAGCCAAACCCATACTATTGATGGTCAAGTTGTAACACTCTGCGATGAGAGGCGGTGTCGAGAACGCAACGTTGGTCAGGGTCAAGATTTCTGACTGGGTAAAGTTATTGTACGAATCATCAAACAAACATTTATCAGCCGTCACTGAACCTCCCGAGAGCGCACCACTCACCATCAGAATATTTGCCCCGAACGTCCGACCAGCAGCTGTTTTGACACTCGCCGGCGTCGCACACGTAAACATAATGTTGGGGCAGCGTACATTGGCCCCCGTAGGCACTTTATTGCCATTGACGTCATCCCCAAACTGCACCACGTTGGTCAGCTGAGACACAAACGGATTGAAACACGTCAACGAGACATCCACAGGAATACCTGTTCGGAGTGTCCAGTTAGCGCCCGAGTCTGTCGAGGTCATGGCTGCACTGCGCAAGTTGGACGAGTTCGAGACGGCTAGCAGAGTCGCTCCGTTAGCACACACTGCAGTCCAGTTGTTGGCATGGGTCGAAGCCATCGTGGTATTGGTCCAGGCAGTACTGCCATTTGGCGAACGAGAAGTATTGACCGAGTTGGTGGTAGAAACCACCACAAAGTTAGTCCCATCCCACGCCACGCCACGGCTTGTGGAGTTGGGCAAAGCAGCCCCGGCAGTCCAAGCTGTAGCATCTGTCGAGTACATACAACCCGTGGTCGAACCAGAAACTGCTAGAAAGCGCGTGCCATTCCAAGCGATACTCAAGTAGTTGCCCGAGGTCATGGCACCACCATTGGTCCATGTTCCCGTGCCGTCAGCATCCCAGTTAGAGATAGTAGTACTGGAAACAGCGACGTATCGATTTGCAGCGCCCGCGCCGTAGACCACCGACCGCCAAATCGCCGAGGTCATAGTATTGGAGGTCCACGTCAAACCATCGGCAGAGTACGCACCAACAGTCGTCGCCGTCCCATCAGCTAGTGAGCCAACCGCTACAAAACTTGTGCCATTCGTAGCCACACAGTTCCAGTTTTGAGCCAGCAGACTAGGCAGAGGCATCGCTCGACGTGTCCAGGTTACACCATCTGGGGAAGTAGCACAGAACCGCACCCCAATCGAAGCGTTGGTACCATTTACTGTGGAGTCAGAGGCCACTGCCACAAACAACGCGCTAGAGGAGCCATAACAGATGGATGTCCAGTGAGCTACAAAGGGCAACGTCCGTTTGGTCCATGTCACACCATCAGTACTGGTAGCAGCAATATTTGACTGAGAGGTAGATACGGCGACATAGACACTATTGCCAAATGCTACTGATGACCAGTCAGGTGACAGCTCTGTGGTTGTGGCAGCACTTAATTCAAGTTGTGTACTTGAAACAACTCGGTTAACAATCGTGTTGAGAGGGATGCCGGGCCCACGAATTGAGGCCCCCGCATAGAGACCGGTGGTGGAAGTGACGGTGACGTGCTTCTGGGCCCGACTCCCCAGTGTGCCATTGATGATGGTTGGACCATATGGTGTGGATGCCGCTTGTTGGATAAAAAACTTCCCCCGCGCACCACTGCTGACCGCAGACAAGCCATTTCGAAGTAAGGGAGTTGCATCCCCGTAGTTCCCTGTCACATTCAGCCACTGCTCATATACTCCCGAAGCAGCAGCCGTCTCAACCCACAAGGCGGGAATATAGTCACTGAATGGCGCAGTCATCGTCTGACCGTTATTGCCATCTCCTGTCCCGAGACTGATCCAGTTACCAGCGATATCGATATCACCAATACCAGACCCAGGAATAATGTTGGTCACCGCATCAGTGGTAGTCTGACCCAAGGTGAAACGAATTCCGGTCGACGTTGAGGAGTTGCTGATTACCAACTTACCATTGGTCAAGGTAATACCCGACCAAAATTTGCTTTGATCAGTATTGATCGTCACGGTCGAATTATTGGTAATGGTCAAGGTATCACCCGTGTTCCAGGTAAACGGTGAGAAGGCCATGCAAGACACCTGCTGACTTAACAGCGTAATCAACCGCCAGCTAAATCCATCATCTGAAGCGGCCGCATTGGTAGAACTTGTCGAAACCGCAATAAAACGATTATTGCCAAACTTGACGCTCACCCAAGCGGCGGTCGCCGGCAAAGTCCGAGGAGTCCAGGTTTGACCATCCGGTGAACTAGCAGCCACAGTACCTGAGGTATTACTGACCGCCACAAACAGGCCATTTCCATACGTCACCGAACGCCAGTTTGACGAACTCGGCATGGTCATTTCTTGCCAGGTCAGGCCTCCATCGGTAGAGAACGCCCCCTTATCACTCCCAGATGCAACTGCCACAAACGTGTTCTCGCCCCAACACACATCAGTCCAGTTACGCGAGGCGGGAAGTGGGCCAGAGTTATTCCACGTCGTGCCGTTGGTCGAGTAGACAGCATTAGCGCTCCCATACGAAAGGGCCACAAAAGTGCTTTGACCAAACGCCAACGACCGCCAGTCACCAGCAGTAGGAATGCTGCGCTGCGTCCAGACTGCACCGTCAGGAGAACTCGCCGCTATGGTGGAGCTACCACCAGTGACTGACACAAACAAATCAAGTCCATATGCTATGGCATACCAACTGGCAGTGGCTGGCATAGTTCGTGCCACCCAAGTTGTGCCATCAGGTGTGCTGGCGGCAACTGTTCCACTGGTTGAACTAACTGCCACTACCAGATTATTTCCATAACAAAGTGATTGCCAGTTTGACGCGGATGGCAAAGCAGCACCGGTGGTTACCCACGGCGAGACGATACCTGTCGTATTGTATTGACCAGTAGTAGAACCAGCGGCTAAAGCTAGAAACAGCCGAGCACCGCCTGTCATTGCGTAGGCGTCATCAACGTTAGTGCTGCGGTCAACTGTAATAACAGCCATAAATCTATTGTAATGCCTTTATACTTTGTTTATCTATCGAATATCTGCAGAGTATGATAATACACAATACCTATCATTTGCTTCGTTGCCTGAATAAAAAAAAGGTGTTACATTTAATCGATGTCAGATACAATACTGTCCGGTGATTTTACAGTTTACTACGAGGCCGAAAATCGACAAAAGCGAATCAAGTGGACTGGTTCAAGCACCGGCACTCGATCTGTCAACGAATTATATTCAGCTCTTCAGGATCTGTTTGATGAATTAGCACAGTTGGATGATGGAACTCCGATGAGTGCCCAGACACCTACTGAGTACACGATTGGTATTATTGATACTGGTGATGATGACCCTTGGTTTATTGACAGAGTTTCAGTAGAACATTTGTATGGTGGTGCTCTCAAAACTGCCTTATGGGATCGTACTACTGGAACCAATACGGGTATCGTCCGTGTCACTTGCAACAACACCAGTATAGTCACGGCTGATATTGGTTTAGATATTACGCATTCTGATGGTGATGCGGGAACCCTCTTGGATGTCAAAGGGACTGGTGCAGGTTCAATTTTGTGGATTCGTCCCGATACCAGTGCGGCAGCAAACAACTGGGACTCAACAAGTGGGACTATTACTTGTAATGCACACACGGCTACCCAAAGCTCTGCTGCATCTAGTGGCGAGAGTTTATGGGCTAACATCTTTACCCTAGGTACGATCGAAGCAAATACCCACATGTATATCCAGCAAAATGGTAGTTTGCTGTCTGGATACAAAGACACGACGGACTGGTGGTCAGATGGCCAAATTGATATTTTGGTCAATGTTAAAGAAGTGGATGTAGAGATCGATGAAGGTGTTATCCAAGTGTTTGCGCGTCAGCATTCCAAGAGTTATGCTTTCTTCACAGTGGACTTGACCTCTGGAGGTCGTAACCCTATCCCTTTGCAGACTGGTGATGATCTAGACAACAACTATGGCTACCGCCAGATGGTGTTGACCACTGCGACTGGTACATTCAGCGTTGGAGAAATAATTCGCGATGACTCAGACGCGACAGTCCAAGGTGTGGTCGGCTCGACGTCCGGTACCGCACCAAATGTCACCTTGCAGTACTATTTGATCGGTGATCCGCAAACTGATTTCACCAACTCAACGGGTAGCTTTTCCGGTTTAACTTCAGGCCATGCTGCCACAGCTGTGACTCCAAGTAACGTGAATGCGGCGACCTACTCAGATGTGACGGTGACGCACGGTGCTAACGAAACGTTTGATATTGATGAAAACGATACGACTGAGAATTATTCTATTGTGGTTGATTGTAATAGTCGAACTCTCCAACAAGTGCAGGAGCGACTAAAATATATTACACGTCGTGGAGAAACCTCAACCACTTCAACTGATGGCCAGCAGGGTCAGTTCTATATAGGTTCTGACTATAGAATTGTTTATGGTACTTTGACAGGCACAGTTAGCGAGGGCGCAGTCGTAACCCAACTGACTTCAGGTGCCACAGGCACAGTAGTGGGACACAATACCACAGACAAAATTATCATTTTGCGTTCTTCACGAGGGACGTTTAACGATACAAATAATATCCAAGTTGATGGTTCTAACTACGTCGCCACACCTACCTGTACACCTATTAGTCCAATTGCTGCTAGTCCCTTTGGTCTGTTTGCTGGAGGTACTTTTTTCGCAGCACCTGGTGTGGTGCTGACGAACGTCGCAGCAGCCAACGCTACTCAATATCAATTGGTCGATGACACTGGTAATGTGGTGCGGCCGCCGAGTAAAGTGACTGTTCAGGTCGGCAACACTCGAGAGCAGGATGCCGTTGCTATTTTCAGACTGACAGGTGCTGGAGGAAATATTAACAAGAGTGAGTATTCAAACACGGTTCAAGCAGCAGGTGTTACTACAGTGGTGGTTGGTACGGCAATTGCAACTGATGTGCCAGGCAAAAGTGCTGGTGGAGTGCTGAGAATAGTTGATGTCAGTGCTAATACAGAATACAGACTTCGCTATTCCTCATGGTCTAGTTCAACCTTCACACTCGCAAGTACTTCAAGTGATACCACTGAATCAGGGACTGATACCACGACTATCGTGGCAACTGGTGCCTTTACCACTGCTATGGTGGGTGATTTGATTCGCAACCAGACGAGAACTAACGCTATATCTTATATTACAGCCATAACAAGTAATAACGAAGTTGAGATTAGTCCAGCGATAACTGGTCAGACGACCGGCGACACATTTGATATCAATGTGCTGCCAGTAGCAACAACGGTTTCTGACTCAACCTACATACCGCTTTTGGACGTTGCAGAAACAGCAGGAACAGATGGTTCCTCGGGCAGTGAATCGGTTACTTTGACATACGTTTCCAACATTCCGGTTCGAGTTGTTGCTCGCAACGCCATTGATACCGTTTCTGCTACCACACCAATGTTGCCTTACACTGCAGATGCGACGGTAACTTCAACTGGGTTAAGTAATAACATTATCCGTTCCTTGGATACGATTAAGACGTAGCTCTAGGTTGAGGGAGTGAATATGGTAAAAAATAAATATAAGCGCTACTACATTTCTCAGTCACTCAATGGCGACCAGATCGTCTTTCTGGCTCGTTATGGAAAACAAAAAGAGTTGATTGGGCGCGCGTCTTCCGAATCAAAGTTGGTTGAAATGATGAATCAAGAAGCACAGCGAGTTGATGATGAGGTAGTAGCTAAGCAAAAAGCGCTACAAACTACCGCTCTTGATACAGAAGAATCCTCTAGACCAGCCAAGAAGAAGAAGAAAGGCTTGGGAGTGCTCTGGGAACCAGGTAGTATGATCAAAAAAGAAACTGACGTGGTAGAGAATGAAACAGATGTGGAAATACCAACTGAAGCAGTTTCTACTGAAACTAACCCAGTTAACGAAAAGAGTTAGGTATGCCATCTCCGAAGGTTACAATCAATGAAGCACTTCAGTATGAGGAGGAAGGGCTATTGGTTGGTATAGACAAGTGCAAAAAGAATATTTCCCTGTTTGAAGAAGCCATTGCCAATGAACGTGAAACTATTGATCGTTACAACCAAATGATCACGATTATCCAGATTCATAAGCAGAAGTAACGCGTTGCTGTTAAAACACCTGATCAAAGTAGTTGTAGGTTAGACTCGCTCGATTTGTCCAGTTAGTGCTAAATGTTGAAGCTCCTGCAGCATATCGATAGGCACCGGTGGCGTCTTCTTTTGAGATATACCAAGCTCCGCTCTTATGGACAAAACCGTAGTAGCTGGGAGTACTTGCATCATCGATTTGGGTGATGCTGTAGCCATCGGTAGGTGTTTTTTCGGCGGGGTCAATTTTGTTGCCGCTACTATCTTTCAAGCCAATGATACCTGGACCAGGTGTACTTCCAAAAAAAGCAGCACTGGCTTTTTGTGGCATGAAAAAGAGCATCAGTACTAATGAAACACCTCCTCCTCCTAATATCTTCAGAAATTGGCGGCGATGAGTGTCTTGGATGCCTAGCACAGCAGGGACTTCTGCGACACTTTCTTGATCTTTAGTTGATGTATCAATGAGATCTCTTTTTACATCGTCGATTTCTTGAACGTTCTCAAGTTCCATTTTTTTCGCAGCAGCGGCTGTCGGTCGTCTAGCTGATATGCTTGCTATTTTGCGTGCTTTCTTAGTCAACGACAAAAAACGCACAGTAGTATCGACCAAGAAATGAGCTTGTATTCGACGATCACCTATGACTAACAAATAATAGATACCGAGTGGTAGCAAAAACAACGTTAAACTGGCCTGCAGTATCCCTTGGCTGCTTGCTAAGCTGGCAATAATCAGCAACCAGTCAATTAATAAACTGTACACAAATAGTACTCGTTTTGATGCAGCAATCAATGATGACGACGTTGTTGAGCGTTTGGCAAATTGGCTCACTAACATCATTTCAAAGAAAAAGGCAGTTGGTATGAGAAGGAGCGTCGGCGCGACGGAATCCGCAGGGTTTGAGACAAGGCCCACAACAATTAGACAAATGGTAAAAACTGTGTTGTAAAACAGGAGGCAAATTTTGAGCAGTTTCATGTTATGGCAATTCGACTACGAGTTCTGACTGAACCCAACCCGCTTGATTGGTATCACCATAGTCAATTTTGTACCACTCAGGTGTTTCCTGGAGTACTTCGTAGATAGCATCCTGTTTAAGAGTTGCGATTGATGATGACGAGATGATGGCCTGTTCATGTACAAGTATTGGTTGAGATCTTGTTGGAACATAAATAAAATTTTTGTCTTCTTCATTTGAAGGCGTAGCAATTGATGAGTCACTGGTGGTTTCTCCCAACACAAGATTAGGAATTACATCAGATGCTAAGGTTTCATCACCACTGATCAGGCTAACTTGCGTCTTCAATTGAAGCACTTGCTCATTCAAGTGAGCTATTTCTTGCAGCTCGTCTTGATGATTTTTTGCTATCTGTTGGAGTAGTTCTTGATCTCGATGAGTGATGATACTTTGTAGTTTTTCCTCACTTTGGGGGCCAATAGCCTCGTAGAAAAAGATACTCGTAGCACTAATAAGTGGGATCAGAAAAAAAACCAAAACTAGCTGGGTTACCCAGTTTCTATTTGTATACCAAAGCACTGGATTTTGAACCAATTTCTCCAGAGAGAGGAATAGTTTAGCAAGGGGACGCATTTCTTGATTGAGTATAGCTGTTTTCAGAAGAGAGTGTCAATCAAGCTAGCGCAAGCCTAAGCTTCATTCTAGGCTACAGTGATAATACTGTACGTAGTTTCGCCCTTAGGCAAGTTGACGGTAACCGTGTCACCCGTTTTTTTACCCAATATTGCCTGCCCAATAGGACTAGTCGTGGAGAGTTTCTGATGAGCTGGGTCTGATTCAAATTGCGACACAAGCATGAAGGTCATAGTGGCGTTGGTGGTGGTGTGTTGGAGGGTAACGGTAGAGCCAAACTGGATGGTTGAACTAGTTGTCGTAGGTGTCGTGGCAATAAATCCGTTATCGAGCTGGTGATTGAGTGCGCGCAACTGACGGCCAATGCTGCCCAGCTCAAACTTGGCATAGGTGTAGGCGCCATTTTCGGACAAGTCACCTTGTTCGCGCGCCTCTTTGAGGCGCGCCATGACTTCCACTCGTAGTGCAGTCAGGCGTTGCTTCTCAGTCTGGAGTTTAGCAAAAGCATCGGCAGTAAATGGGATAGTGGGCTTAGGCTTAGGAATAACCATGTAGTGTGGTGATTGTACTCGATTCTGTTGCTATCTGGGTGAGAAGACTACTGGGTCTTTTTTTCTTTAGCTAGCGCTCGTTTTTCTTGTTGTTTTGCTATTTTTTCTGATAACCAGCCAAGTATGGACAATGGAATCATACATCCGTAAAAGCAACCAGAATTAATAGTACTGTTACAGTCTCCTAGTTCATGTCCGGCAGCAGTGTGTTCTGGCTCTTTTTTTGTGATGCGCAGAGTATGACTATTTTAGTTAGCAATTGCAACTGGCCAACGCTGTATAATATCGTTTGCCCACATACGTTGAGTTATGCAAGGCAAGGAGAGGTCGCATAGTGGCCTAGTGCAGAGGTTTACTAAACCTCCGTGTCGCAAGATACCGTGGGTTCGAATCCCACCCTCTCCGCATATATCTACAAAGTATGAATGCAGATTTAGATGAGAAGTCTACACCACTAAATCATGTAAAATACCACTATCATGAGCCAGAATGTCGCAAATTTTGTTCAAGAGCATCGTAGTAAGCACAAAGTAACCCAAGAAGAACTAGGGAAAGCTGTGGGTGTAACTCGCCAGACTATCATTGCTATTGAAAGAGGCAACTATACTCCATCTGTGTTGTTAGCATTAAAGATCGCATCATATTTTGATACAAACGTGGAAAAATTGTTTACAATAGAAGAGTAATTATGCTTATTGAAACTATCAGTGCCATTGCCATACTCGGAATAGCCATACTTTTTCTAAACCCTGGCCATCTCACAATGCCAGATACGATGATATCAATGCTGATAGTGGTACTCGTTATTTCTTTCTTAACATTTGCAGCGTATCTTTTTAGAGAACAATCGTCAGACGAAAGAGAAAAAGTACACATTCTTACCGCTGGCAGAGCATCATATTTGGTGGGAGTGGGTACGTTGATTTTAGGAGTAATTCTGCAAGCCTTGAAGCATGAAATTGATCCATGGCTTGTCTTAGCCCTGTGTGCGATGGTCTTTTCCAAGCTCCTTTCTCGGATATATTCTCATTTTAAAATGTAAAGCCGACTTGACATTCATAATTTGATTCACTAGTATTAGTTCAGATAAGGGCCAATCATCTCTATGAAAAGTACAACACTCATTTTCGCAATTGTGGTAGTAGCTCTGGTTAGTGTTGGAGTGATTTGGTTTTCTCAACAGTCATCACAATCGGTGACCTCAATGGAAAAAGATGCACCCGCCATGAAAACTGATTCTTCGGCAAAATCAGCTGATAATAAAATGATGGCTGATTCTCGGTATGTTCAGTACAGCTCATCAGCACTAGAAAATGCTTCGCAGGGTCGCAGGGTGTTGTTCTTTTACGCCTCATGGTGCCCGACGTGTATACCAGCTGACGCAAATTTTTCAAAAGAGGCAAGTTTAATTCCTGAAGACCTAACTGTACTACGTGTCAATTATAACGATCCCCAAACAGATCAGGCTGAAAAGGATCTTGCCAAAAAGTATGGCATCACCTACCAACATACATTTGTCCAGATTGATAGTGCTGGTGAAGAAGTCACTAAGTGGAATGGTGGACAACTAGACGAATTACTTTCTACTATTAAGTGAGCTAAAAACAAAAGAGCAGTATGATTTTACTTATCGCCTTCGCCTTCTTAGCTGGAGTGATAACAGTACTGTCACCCTGTATCTTGCCTATCCTTCCAATAATTTTGACGTCAAGTGTCGGCGGAGTGCAGACGGGTAAATCTCGACCACTAGGAGTAGTAACGGGCTTTATTCTAAGCTTTACATTTTTTACGCTATTCCTTTCGACGATTGTTCGTCTCAGCGGCATTCCAGCAGATACGCTTCGGCTTGCATCAATACTTATTGTTGGAGGTTTTGGCATATCTCTATTGATACCGCAGTTCCAGACTCTTGTTGAACGATTGTTTTCCCGCTTGGCAGGCTTTATGCCAACTGGCCAGAGTAGAACAGGTTTTGGTGGAGGCTTATTAATTGGTTTTTCTGTTGGTCTTCTTTGGACCCCTTGTGTTGGTCCGATTCTTGCATCAGTTATATCGCTGGCCATTACGGGGACAGTTACATTTGATGCGTTCTTAATTACACTTGCTTACTCACTTGGCACAGCAATTCCAATGTTTCTGATTATGTTAGGAGGACAAAATGCGCTTCGTCGTGTCCCCTGGTTACTAGCTAACTTAGGTCTTATCCAAAAAGTGTTTGGGGTTCTCATGATTTTGACAGCTATCGGCATATTTTTTAACGTTGATCGAGCATTTCAAACTTTTGTGTTACATTCATTTCCACAATATGGCGTAGGTCTTACGAAGTTGGAAGATAATGAGTTAATTCGCAATCAGCTAGATAAAAAGTCTGGGATTGAAATGAAAGATACTATGGGAAAACCATTATTTGACTTGATTGAACCCAAAGGTATTCAAGCTCCGGAGATTATTCAAGGAGGTGTTTGGTTTAATTCTGAGCCGATGACGCTGGCTGACTTACGAGGAAAAGTAGTTGTCATAGATTTCTGGACATATAGTTGCATTAATTGTCAAAGAACCTTGCCTTACCTGCGAGACTGGCACGAGAAATATAGAGATAAAGGTTTGGTCATCATCGGTGTTCATGCTCCAGAGTTTGAATTTGAAAAAACTGAAAAAAATCTAGCAAAGGCAATTAAAGACTTTGACCTTTCCTATCCTATTGTTCAAGACAATGAGTTTGCTACCTGGAAAGCCTACAACAATCGATACTGGCCAGCCAAATACTTTATTGATAAAGAGGGTTATATTCGTTATTCGCACTTTGGTGAAGGGGCTTATGATGAATCGGAAAAGGTTATCCAAGATTTACTAAAGGAAACAGGGGCTAGTGATGTGTCCTTTGAGATACGCAATCCAACGTATCAGATTCAAACAAGAACTCCTGAAATGTATTTAGGATACGACCGAATTGATCATTTTGCATCTCCAGAAAATATTGAAACCGACATGCTTTCAACATACACGTTACCGCAGCAACTTCGAGACAATGAATTTGCTTTTTCCGGAACTTGGAACGTATTGAGTGAATATGCCAATCCGCAAGCAGGTGCGCAGCTGACCCTTAATTTTGACGCAAAAGAAGTATTTCTGGTGATGCGAACTAAAGGAGAACCGGCGAAAGTAAAGGTCTATTTGGATGACAAGTTGCAGTTCTTTGGTGAGGATTCTATCAATGGCGTAGTAACAGTCGACAATGACCAACTCTACAAATTAATTAAACTTGGATCACCCGGCAGGCACCTGCTTAAACTTGAATTCGAAGATAACAATGCAGAGTTGTTTGCCTTTACTTTTGGATGATTGATCTAGATGTTGTACGCATAATTACTTTCTTTGTTTGCCGAGATACTGACGATTAACTAGTTTTGTTGCTTCTTCAATAAGTGGCATACACAAGCCAATTACGAATAAGCCAATCGTTTGAGGTACTGCTAGTCGATTCATGCCAAACCATTCTGGACGAATATAGGTGATGATCAACCAAGCTATCGCCACGGTCATTAGAGCCACATTCATCAATTTATTTGTAAAGAAACCATACGTGACAACACTTTTGGTGAAACTACGTGCGGTGAAACCTCGCAGGGCTTTTTGAAAAATATACAGCGTGAATACAGCGGTGCGAGCTGTAGCAACTCCGATTGGCAAGAAGTAGGCGAAAGCTGCACTGAGCACGATTGTTGTCAGTAGAGCTTGAATTAAGATACCACGGTAGATTTCTGCAGTAAGGATGCGATTACTGAGTTGTGACACTTTGCGACGCACGGTATCTTGATCTTCAGGTTCAACGGCCATTGCCATGGCTGGTAGTGCATCGGTAAACAAATTAATCAACAACAACATGATCGACGTCATGGGAATTGGCCAATTGAGCAGTACCGCGACGAAAAAGATACCCACTTGGCACGAATTGCCTGATAGCAAATAATGCAAGTAAAGCTGAGTGCGCAACTTTACTGTTCGACCTACGCCGACAGCTCTAAGAAGCGCATCGTATGTGCCAGTGATGACAACATCCGCAATGTCTTTTGTCAGATCGACGCCATTTGACATGGCAATTCCCACGTCTGCTTTTTTGATTGCTGCTGCATCATTGATACCGTCGCCCGTCATAGCAATGCGGTATTTTTGCTGTTGAAAGTGCTCAATGAGCAACAATTTATGTTCAGGTTTGACGCGGGCGAATACGCGAGTTTCCGCTAATATAGTCCGATTATCTGAGCGAGCACTTTTGGTCAAAATATCGTCCAATTGATCTCCGGTTAGGACTAATTCATTTTTTCCTGTGGCAGAGATAATGCCAGCTTGTTCAGCAATATATCGAGCAATCGCGGGGTGATCACCAGTAATCATCATCGGGACAATGCCAGCTTGATAGAAACCTGCGACAGTCTCACGTACTGTCGGGCGCAATGGATCCATCAAAGCGACGAGACCAATAAAATGCAACTGCTGCTCGTCATCGGGCCGAGTTTGATTGGTTGCGTTGCCAGAGTGGGATCTGTCTGCTAATGCAAGTACCCGAAAACCTTGACCCGCCAATTCTTCAGCCATATCTAAGGCTATAGTTTTTTCTTTATCGCTAAATGTTTTATTTACAGAATGTGCATCATATTTGCAGAGAGGAATCAGCATTTCAGGAGCACCTTTGCTATACAATCCGATGTTGCCCTGATGTTCATGAATGACGCTCATGCGCTTAAGCTCACTTGTAAAACGGTGTTCAAAGCGACGTCCTTCAATTTCGTAGCTCACCTCGTGGTCTTCAAGAAATGTAATGAGTGCTTGTTCGGTTGGCCCTTTATTGTTATTACAAAACCTCACAACATTTAGCATGCGCTGCGAATTGTCGTGTTCGAGCCATTCTTTGTCAGCTACGTCATAGAGGGTGGTGCCAATGTACACCTTAACTACTTGCATTTTCCCTTCGGTCATCGTGCCAGTTTTATCAGTAGCTATGTGTGTGATGGAACCGAGGCCTTCAGCAGCTAGAAGTCTTTTGACAATTACTTTTTTCTTCACCATTTCGTTGACTGCGAGGGCAAGCGAAACTGTTAAAACTGCGCTAAGTCCTTCGGGGACAAAGGCTATAGCCAGTGAGGTGGTAGTCAATAAGGACTCAATAAAAGGTTGACCGCGGAGCAAGTAAATACTCAGGATAATTCCTACACTGACTAAGGTTGCTATCAGTAGAAACTGCCCAACCCCCGCAAGTTCTTTTTGCAGAGGAGTTTCGCTCTTTTCTGTCTCGTTGAGAAATGTAGCGATAGTGCCAATTTCTGTCTGACTGCCAATGGCGGTAACAACTACATGAGCTGCTCCATCAATGATGCTTGTACCGGCAAAAACCATGTTCAACCTATCTCCAAGCATGGTTTTTTCTGGAAGGCTTGTAGTATGTTTGTGAACGGGTAACGATTCACCAGTCAGTGCGGCTTCATCGCTTGTGAGCTGATTAGCTTGGATCACACGACCGTCAGCAGCGATGAGATCGCCTTCGTGAAGCACCAAAATATCACCAACTACCACTTCTTCTGCGGGTACTTCAGTGGGTTTGCCGTCGATTAGGACACGTGCTACTCGACTTTGAAGAGATTTCAACTGATCAAGAGATTTCTCAGATTGTTGTTCGAGAAAAATACCTATTCCTGCCATGGCCAAGACAATTGCGTAAATAAGACCAGCATCAAACATCTTGCCAGTAATTCCAGCAATGATTGCTGTCACAAGCAGCAAGATAACAATTGGGTTTTTGAGTTGTTCGATGATTTTAGTAATGAATGACTCTTTGGCTTCTTCTGGCAAAACATTTAAGCCATGTTTTGTTAGACGCTTGCGACGTTCAGCTGAACTAAGCCCAGTGGTCGTGGTTTTTGTTGCCTTTAGGACTTCTTTGAGAGATTGAGAAAAGGGGGATTTCATTTGTACCACCTAATCGTTTGTTCACGTTTGGGGCCCGTTGTGGCCATCAATAGTTTTGCTTGGAGACTCTTACTCACAAAAGCAAGGTATTGTTGTGCTGCTAGAGGCAATTTTGCTGGTGAAGTTATCTGACGTACTGCTTCGCCATCCCAGCTTGGTACTTCAACGTAGACCGGTGTGACCGTATTCAAGAATGCTTGATCAGGTCGGTAAGCAACGGATTTTCCATTTACTGTATAGTCGACACAAACTTTGATAGGAATCTCAGGATAGCTGATATCTAGATGCGTGATGGTTAAGTACTTAACTCCTCCAACTCTAAATAAATACGACAGCATTGGTAAATCTAGATATGCGATGTCACGTGGGCGCTTGGTAGTGGCTCCATATTCATGGGCATCTTCACGAATGCGATCTGCCAGGCCATCAATGATCAGTGTCGGCAGTTTTCGTGATCCAACACTTGAACTATAGGTGGCTTTGATGGTGGCAGCTTTGACGGCAATTTCTTGTGGATCTACTATACCTTCGGTGGATGAGCAGATGCCGTCGAATGTACAGTCAGAAGCTGTGACATCTGGATAGACACCCCAACGTTTATCTAAACCAAGTGCTTGAGCTTTTTCGAACACAAAAGGTGTTTTTGCCGCCCATTCCTGTTCGATCAAGTCATGGACATCATGGACGAATGGTTTGAGGACCTCACGGGCTGTAGCAAGACGCTCAATCATGGTCTCAACAGTACCAACGGCTAGAGTGGTGCCGTCCAAACGAGGGACCTTGATCTCTGACAACTCGTAGCCAAAGCCCTTCACCCAAGCAGCGTATAAATTGTAATGATCAGTGAGACGTTCACGCCAAGTAGCAGAAAAAAGATCACGCATTTGTAACGGATGACGATATACAATGTCAGCGTACGCTGGCGAAATACCTCGACCTGTAGAACCTAGGCTCCCTGTGGATCGAGCCTTGAGCACAACCTCAAACGCGCGGTGCGTATCTAGACATAAGAAAGCCAGTTCATCGATATGTAAGCTGGCAGGCAGGGTTTTAGCTTGGAGTACCTTCTTAACTTCTTGAATTTCTAATACTAAATCTTCAGGATGAATAACCATTTCTTTACCCAGAACACAGATGCAGCCTTTTTGCAGCACACCAGAACTTAATTGATGCAAGGCAATTCTGATATCGCCAATTTCTACGCTGTGTCCTGCATTCGCTCCGCCATTATCTCGATAGTGCACTACTTTTTGAGCAGTCTTAAGAAAATCTGCAGTCATCTCATCGGTGATCCTGCCTTTGCCTTCATCCCCGAGGGCACCACCCACAATTGCGATACTATTAGCACGCACTCCAGTTCCTGTGAAAGGATGTGCTTTTGTGCTAGAAATATCAAATAATTTTTGCTGGTCATACACTTGAGCATAGATGTTTGAGAAGTTAGGCATGGGACCTTTCAGTCAGGTAGGCAGTACAGTGTTTGAGAGCAGTAGTAGCGAGCGATATAGTTTGGCCTAAGTAGGTGTCGGGAGTTAGATTTTGAAGTTTTTTTGGCTGATCCTTTGTTAGTGCTCGCCACTCTTCGGCAGAAATCACGGTATTTTTACCAAGCGAAGCGGCTTTCTCGTAAGCTGCATCGTCACCAGCTGTGCGTGAAAGTGTTTGCCAAGCCTCGAGTAAAACGGCATAGTTCTTGTGAAGGTCATGGTGAATCGTCTCGTCATTGGCTTTCAATTTTGGAATGGCTTTATTCAAACTTGTGTACGCGACCAGAGAGTGGCCAAAGGCAACACCTAAATTTCGCAGGATTGTACTGTCTGAGAGATCACGTTGTAGACGACTAATAGGCAACTTGCGAGCGAAACCTTCAAGTAGTGAGCCTGCCATTGTGAGATTTCCTTCAGCATTTTCAAACTCAATGGGATTAATCTTTTGTGGCATGGTCGACGAGCCAACATCATCTTGTTTACCGATTTGTACCAGCCATGAATCACTAATATAGCGCCAGATATCTTGGGAAAAACCAGTCAAAATGGCGTTGAGGTGAAGCAGTAAACCACAAAGTTCAACAATGTCATCATGAGGATTGATTTGAGATGTTAGCTCTAAGGGACGTAATCCAAGTGATATGACAAAGTCACGACTTAGTTGTGACCAGTCTATTTCTGGATAGGAGAAGGTGTGGGCATGAAATCCGCCCACAGCACCATTGAGTTTGCCATCCATGGTGAAGCTATCAAGTTTCCGAAGTACTCCCAGTAGTCTTGTAGCAGTAATCGTCAGTTCTTTACCTAGTGTTGTAGGTACCGCCGGCTGGCCGTGGGTGCGAGCCAACATTGGAAGGTTTACAGTTTCTTTAGCCAAAGTTGTAAGTGTGCGCAGGACCTCTCGAGCAGCGGGCAGCATAACTTGGGCCAGGGATTGTTGAATGAGCATGCCATACGCAAGGTTATTTATATCTTCAGAGGTCAAGCCAAAGTGAAGATAGGGTGAGACATCGCTAAGGCTCGTCGAGGTGCACTTTTTTCTTAGCCAATACTCCACAGCTTTGACATCATGTTTGGTGGTTTTTTCAAGTTCTTTTACCCCATCTAGTGCTGCAGATTGTTCAGACAAAGCATCAAGTATTGAAACTTCTATGGGAGAAAGTGGGCGGACAACACCCACCTTGCTAAGGGCAACAAGATACAAACACTCAAGTTTGATACGCTGTTTGATAAGGGCAGCTTCGCTACAATAATCCTGGAGTGGAAGTGTTACTTGATGGTAACGACCATCAATAGGTGACAGAGCATACAGACTCTGGTCAATCATCGACAGTAGTATAGCTTACTGCAGTGAAGAAACAATGTTTTGAAGTGCTTGGGTGAGACCCAAACGTTGGGCAATCCATCCCAGCACGAAAGCTAGCGTAGTCAGAATAATTGTTGCACCCAGAGTGGTACCCATACCTATCAGAATGCCGCGCGCAAACGACAAGACAAACGAATTTTGCTTAACCAAATGAGCCTCGATACGAATCAGCGCAGCTTCCATATTAGTAAATGTTGTATCGGTAGTGACTTTGGTGCCGGATTTTTTCATTTGGTCTAGAGCGTACCTGCTGCTAGTGGATTTGGCAAGCTGTTGTTGGGACAGCTGTTGCGACAACAATTATTTGGAACTACGAAGTGATTTGGCGGAACCTCGATTTGTGGTATGATAAAAGTACCTATATGCCAAGCAAAAAAATCACTGCCAAACCAGTTAGTTCTAAATCAAAAACGACCAAACCGGTCAAAGCGATATCGACAAATTTTCCAGATCTCATGACCGGCTACAAAGCTGCATGGGAAATTTTACCCAAAGTTGCGCTGAAGTATTTGGGTTTATTTTTGTTATTTTACTTTTCAATTTTTGTCGTCATTTTGACAGTTGGTGGGTTATTTTTTGCCGGAAATATCGGCAACATAGCACAGCTCTCACAAGGTGGAGATTTTTCTGCATTGCCACAAGTGGGTGGATCTATGTTGGTGATGGCAGGTGTGGCAATTGTAGCCGTGATGACGCTGATGATTTTAATTGGTACCTTATTTAGTGTGGCACAAGTGCTGCTTTTTCAAGCAGCCTACGAAAAGCGAGAGTTCGGCTTTGGTGAAGCGCTTCAAACAGGATTAAAGCTGTTTTGGCCAATGCTGGTACTAGGGTTAGTGACCTTTTTACTCGTCATGGGAAGTTCACTTTTCTTCATAATTCCAGGTATAGTCGTTGGCATTTTGTTATCTTTTTCATACTATGCTCTTGTGATAGACAATCACCGTGGCATGTCAGCGTTGAAGGAAAGCGTTAGGTTAGTAAGTGGCTCTTTTTGGTCACTTGCTGGTCGGTGGGCATTGATAATTTTGGCGATGATCGTTATCGATGTCATTCTACAGCAAATTGGAGTAGGACAAGGCTTATTGCGTATCCTAATCTCTTTCGCACAGACATTATTCGTTTCAAGCTATGTACTCGTCCTCTATCACCAGGCTAAAGCAGCTAACGTGGGCAAACCTCAGCCAAGCTTGACTTGGATGATTGTAGTTGCAGCGTTGGGCTGGTTGATAGTGTCTGCTGTAGGTGTAGCTATCACCACCACGATAGCTCAGCACCCAGAATGGCGTGACAGTGTCAAGCAGAGTGTTACTAGAGGCCTCGAAGAGTCAGCCAATCAAGAAGCGAATTGGGATTCCACATACGAGTTTGACTCAACCCAGCTTGACGCAACAGACTTCGACTCATCTGACTTCAGCGAGGAAGATTTTAATGCTTTCTTTGAAGGACTTGATGAGGCTAATATGCCGGTTGAGCAGATGCCGCAATCCTCTGGAGCTAACTCAAGCGATTCTCTTTACGCACCAAACTAAACTTTTGGTTGAGTTCGCCTTTTTTCAATTTTCTCAAGAGAATACATGACTCGTTCGTGGAGGTTGATTTTTTTGATCCGGGCAAAGCGCAGAATCGAGACTAAAATGTCGCCAAGCTCTTGTTCTGTGCTTTCATCTGCTTGAGCAGCTTTGTTGGTAGGTTTGCGCCCGTGTTCGGCTAGGTAGGCCCGAGCCATTTCACCGAGTTCCTCGACAAGGGTCAAGATCAGAATTGACCCAAACTCATCGGTATTACGTTTTCCCTTGTCGATCTGATCAAGCTTGCGCATGTAGTCGCGAAAAGGGGTTTGGTAGTAGGGGGCTTTGTTTGTGGAGGAGAGTGTTTTTTTTGACATATAGTTACGATTGATCCTAACACAACGCACCACAATTCAATAAATTGCTAGCATATGGACTTGTTACGGGTATACTATAGGTATTCCCATCATGTCGCAAATTCAACAGGTCAAAGAAGCAACCAACATAATCGAGATTTTAGGCGAGAAAATCACCCTCCAACGCGCTGGTACCTACTGGCGAGCGCTGTGCCCTTTTCATGGTGAAAAAAGCCCCTCATTCTTTGTGAGCGAACAGTTTCAACGTTATAAATGTTTTGGGTGTGGTGAACATGGCGACGTGTTTACCTTTCTCCAAAAATACGATGGTTTAACCTTTGGCGAGGCAATTCAATTGTTGGCAGATCGAGCAGGTATCAAGTTGGAGTCATTCCGCCCTGACCCAGCTGAAGAACAACGCAAAAAAATGCTGGAAATTTTGGATTTGGCAAAAGAATACTATTGCTACTTGTTGACCGAGCATGAGGCGGGTGAGCCAGGACGAGCTTATTTGCGAGAGCGAGGGGTGACAGCAGAATCAATTAAAGTGTTTCAACTTGGGTATGCACTGCCCGCGTGGGATGGCCTGATTGCATACCTGCATGGGAAGAAGGGGTATGCCTTGGAAGATTTGGATGCCGCTGGGCTCATTGCAGCCGGACGCAACGGCAATCCCTATGACCGGTTCCGAGGTCGGCTAATGTTTCCACTGAAGAATCATCGCGGCCAAGTGGTTGGTTTTTCTGGTAGGGTACTGGAAAAAGACGTCAAAGAAGCTAAATATATTAACTCACCGGAAACGTTGCTGTATCACAAAAGTCAGATGTTGTTTGGCTATAGCGAGTTGTATCAGTTTTTACGTCAGAGCAAGTCGGCGGTGGTGGTCGAAGGGGAGTTTGATGTCATTTCTTCAGCCCAAGCTCACGTCAACAATGTCGTTGCTATCAAAGGGTCTGCCCTGACGGCTGATCACTTGCGATTGCTTGGTCGTGTGGTGGAGCAAGTTATTTTCAGTTTAGACGTTGATGATGCGGGGATCAAAGCCACCAAACGCGCTATTGAGTTGTCAGCTGATTTACCGCTAGAAATTAGAGTCGTCAGGGTGCCGTCTGGCAAAGACCCCGATGAAATGGCGCGACTTGATCCTGCGGGATGGCGTGATGCGGTGAAAGCCTCGGTGTCTGTGTATGAGTTTTTGCTTCAAGCAGCTCTTCAACAGTACGACGCCACTTCACCTGAAGGTAAACGAAAAATTGTCACCGAAATGGCACCAGTTCTAACGAGTATTTCGCATGCGGTTGAGCAAGAGGTGTATGTGCGTAAATTGGCAGCGGCACTGGGGACCAAAGAAGAGACATTGCGACAGGATATGAGAACCTTTGGCAATCGTCCCACTCGCAAGTCTGTACCCGTCAGGCGGACCGAGAAACCAGAAAATTCTGAAACAAAGCACACACCAGTATCGAAGTTGGATCCTAAACGTGCAAAAGCCGAACAGTTTGTGCTTTTTTTGCTTTTCAATCAACCTGCTGCCCAGTGGCCCAAGTTAGCAAAGGATGTTTCCATGTTTGTGTGGCACACACCAGCTGTGACGGGAGTTATCACTAGTCTTATGCAAGCCCGTGATGCCAACCAATGGCTAGCCAATCTAGATGAAGATATTCGTGAGTGTGTATTTGATTGGCAAAGTCAGCGCGGCATCATGATGCCGGAAGGCGATGATGAGTGGCAACGAGAATGGCAACATGCTCAAGCAACTTTGGAGCAGCTCAGTACGCATGATCAGCTGCAACAGATTCAAACTGAACTTGGTGAGCTCGATCGACTCGCAGAACTTACGCCAGAACAACAAGCGAAGCAAGAGGAATTACTTAGGAAAATAGTGCAGTTGCGACAACAGCGCTCGCTGTAGTAGAGGGTTTTTGGACTTGACAATATATTAGAAGTT
>JBPOHR010000014.1:0-6433 GCA_052035325.1 Patescibacteria group bacterium | reverse complement strand
GCGATACTATATCACAAGAGGTTTTGATGTACAGAGGGGAGTTTTTTTAGAAAGAATTTTTAGAGTTCCACCTTCGGTAAAACTTGGTATAGTAGAAGCATGTACCAAAGAATTGACGAAAGCATTGAGGTGATTGGCGTGTTCTCTCGAGGTAAATTTACAGTCAAAAAATTTCGTTGGCAAGGGAGAGAACATCGAGTGGCAGAAACCACGCTGGTGAATCAGACGAAAGATGGTGGCGTGCGCCAAGTGCTCTATAGCGTCGTAGTTGGTGGCACTTTGTATCGGTTGCAGTGGAATCAGAGTACTCACGATTGGAAACTTGAGGAGATCTGGTATGAAGGCTAGGTTCACCGCTCCTCGGCGGATTCTGCATGTTGATATCAACTCATACTTTGCAACCTTGCTGGAGCAAGAAAACCCTGCTTTGCGGGGCCGAGCATTTGGAGTGGTTAAGGATGAGGGTCGCACGTGCCTGATTGCTGTTTCAAAAGCTGCTAAGCGCCAGGGTATCAAAACGGGCGTCCGACTGAAGGAAGCGCGCCAGCTTATTCCCAACTTGTTGACTGTGGGTGCCGAGTTTGATCGCTATCTGGATGCCACGCGGCGGCTCCATCAGTTATTGCTGAAGTTGGCTCCCAACGTCCAGATTTTTTCTCTGGATGAAGCATTTCTTGATATTTCCGAGTGTCAGCGGTTGTACCCTGATGCACGAGCATTTGCCGAGCGCGTGCAGGCTGAAATTAAGCAGGAGCTGGGACAGTGGGTGACGTGTAGTGTGGGAATTAGTTACAATCGATTATTGGCCAAAATGGCTGGTGAAATTGCTGGTCAGGATAGTATTTTGGAGATTACCCCTGAGAATCGCGATGCATTTTTGGCGAAAGTGGACTTCAAAGATGTCTGTGGTGTTGGCTATCGTCTCGAGAAAAAATTGCGTCGACTAGGTATAGAACACCCGTACACGTTGAATTTCTGGAGCGAGGCTGAATTATTGCCTATTTTTGGTCCTTTTTGGACGACCGAGCTTAAGCGGATGGCCAGAGGTGAAGAGTCGCATATCTTGCGTTCACTCGATGAACGAGGTGAAGCCGACATGAAAAGTGTGGGCAGAAGTATTACGGGCTGGCGGCCATGTGATGATGAGCAGCAGATCAAGCAGACGCTCTACAATCTCACAGTTGAAGTGGTGAGCAAGGTTCGGGCGATGAAGATGGCTGGTCGGGTAGTGGGCGTCTACCTCTGGGGGGAAGGTCGGGGTGCCAGCTATGGCTACCAGAGTAGCCCGGGAGCTGAGGCCATCGAAAACGCTTGGGGTGCACATCGGACATTGCCGTACTACGTTTGTCACACCAGCGAAATGTTTGACCTCATTTATCATCAACTCTATCAATCATGGCCGCGCTCATTTCGGGTCATGAAGTTTGGTGTGTGGCTTGCGCAGTTGCGGCGCATGGAGTCTGTACCGATACCATTAAGTACTCAATGGAGCAAAAAAGAAAGGGTAGAGCAAGCAATTGATTCACTCACAAAAAGATATGGACTATTTACGGTTAAGCCAGCGACGTTAACTGATTTTGCAATGATTCGGCCGGAAGTAACGGGTTTTTTAGGCGACAAAAAATACTATGGATTGAGTTAAAAGTGAGACCGGATTCAAACCCATTTATTACACGAAAAGTGATATACTTTGTACTTCAAAGATATGTATAGCACACCAGAGCAGCAACCAAGAGATAAGAAGGGCGTATTCAGATTACTAAGGGAAGCAATGGCTCCTTCAGAAAAACCGACCTTTGCATCTGCAGTTGAGCCGATTATTCACGCGTGCATCGATCAAGAGTAACTCATTCCAGCCAAAAACTTTCTCCATGTCCTGGTAATGCGAGTTTTCCAGCCGCCACATTTCTCAATTTCGCAATAGATTCCCAGAGTAATTTTCGATTGGAGTAGGCATGATCAGTACCACCCACACTGTCCTTGAAGATCGTATCGCCGGTCAAGACGACCTCTGAGCCGATAAAAGCCACGCTTCCAGGCGTGTGCCCGGGAATGTGGAGTACTCGGAGATTTTCCTTCCCCAGGGTGATTTCTTGGCCATCAATGAGCCAATGGTCAGCTGGAGGTACCGGATCCACTTCACGCTTCAGCCAGTGATTGGCACTTGAAGCAGCTCGTTTCAAAAGCGTTTCATCTGCGGCATGCAGCCAGATGGGTACGCCAAAATTGAGCTTTAATTCAAGTAAACCTAGTACGTGATCAGAGTGCCCATGAGTCAGGAGAATATTCGTCAGGGTAAGGTCGCGGTGCAAGAGCTCTTCACTCAAGAAGTCGCCACCATCGCCGGGATCAACAATCAAGGCGTCACCCGACAGGTTGTCCCAGAGCAAATAGCAATTAGTGTCCAGATCACCTAGCGTAAATGTCGCAAACTCCATATACTCTCCGTATGTCGAATGTCATTCTTTTTGATATTGATCATACCTTGATTAACACCGATCAGTTATTTATGGCTGGTTTCCATCCGGCTATCTATGAGGCTACCGGCAGACCTGCTCAAGAAGTGCAACCTATCCTAGATCGTTACTGGCAACAATTCCAGCGGCCGGAACTTTTTGAATGGCGAGGTTATGAGCACCACCTGGTGACAGAGTTAGGTCTCACGCCCGAAGTGGCGCATGAGATTCTTTACAATCCAGTTTTCTATCAAGCTAGTCTCTATCCTGAAGTAGGTAGCACTATGGGTGAACTTGAAGCGAGAGGGTATGTGTTTGGGGTTCGTTCTGAAGGGGATCCGGAGTTTCAGCGATTGAAGCTTGAGTTATCGGGGTTGCTTTCACACTTTGATCCTGAATTACTGTACATCGACCGTGACAAGAATCGCCAAGAGGCAATTGCAGTATTACCTGAGTCGAGTTTGATAGACGACCGATTAACTAAACTTACGCCCTTGTTAGCCGAAGAACGATTGTTGCCGATTTGGCTTAATCGCCGGAATGAAGTTAGACCACCAGAGTGGCAACAGCAGCCCATGATCACAAATTTGACAGAAGTGTTGGACTTTTTGTGAACCTACAGCGGAAAGCCAATGAGCAGTGAGACGATCAACTGCACAATAGGTGCGATCAGCATCGACACAGGCGATGCGCCGCTTAGCCAAGGGAAAATCAGCGCCAGCAGCACAAACATGCCATACCGATGCATGAAATCTTCATATTCAAGGGCAGTGTCTCGAGGTAATACTGCCATTAAAATCTTGCTACCGTCCAAAGGATAGACAGGAATGAGATTAAAGATAGCCAACACGACATTTATATACATGATGCTGACAACGGCCTGACCAAGACCAAAAGGAATTATGCCGAGCCGGACAACAACTGCCAATGCCATGGCGATCAAGATATTCACAAAAGGTCCAGCGCTGGCAATAAGTGCTGTATCACGCACTGGGTGAGCCAAATTATAAGGATCGTACTCGACTGGTTTGCCCCAGCCGAAGTTGGTCAAGAACATTGCTAAAGTACCGAGTGGATCAAGATGGGCGAGTGGATTGAGGGTGACGCGGCCTTGATAACGTGGGGTGGGATCGCCCAGTTTGTCGGCAGTCCAGGCATGGGCAAACTCATGGACGGTAATCGAGAGTAACAGTCCGGGGAAGAGGACCACGAAGGCAAGCGGGTTGGCGAGTAGGAGTGCGAACATGTGGTGATTATAGCTCGAGGTGACCTTCCGCGTAGCGATGGATGAGTGATCCTAACAGTGTTTGGTAAGGGATATTATTTGCTTTGGCTCGAGTTTTAACTCGGATAAGATCAAGTTGATTGATTCGAATTGTGACAGGTTTTGAAGTCTTAAGTTCGAGATATCGAGTTGCCGCTATCTCCAAAATTGCCTTCGCATCATTCGAACCAGGCGCTTCAATATATTCGTTCTTTTCAAGAGCGGCTTCAATTGACATTTCTTCATCATCTAAAAGTAGGCGCTCAAATGGGTCGAGATAGCTTGTTTTTTTCATCAGAGATTCCTTATTTAATGTAGATATCGCTTTGTAAGCACTCTGCTTGGATAGACAGTCTTGAGGAAAAGTTCTTTCTTTTCTGTGTTGATGACGTATGGCACTGCATAAACATACTTACCAACTTGTACCGCACACAGTCTGTGATGAGAGCATGCTACATGAGGGTGTGTCATATCAGCAAGAACTCCACCATCACGAATAGCAGTAAGAATCTCATCAAAGCTAATGCCTCGAATTGCTTTTAGTAACTGATTTTTTTCTTCACTAAAACGCACCGTGTACCTCAGTGGAAACGATATCATGTTGTACATTAATTGTAAATACATAGAGTACGTTCTAAACAGTTATTCGTGATTGACTATATCCCTGCAACCTGACAACCAGCTGACATACTTGGCTAAATGCCAACCTCCTGATACAATACTGCTTCTATGTCAAGCTTTGCAGTCAAGTATCCTCAAGTTGCCCACATGGGCAACCGTGTTTCTCATGCGAAAAATCGCACTCGTCACGCGTTCAAGTTCAATTTGCACACCGTTACGGTGGTTATTGAAGGTAAGAAACAGCGCATGCGCGTGCCTGCTCGAGTTATTCGACAGCTCCGCCGCGCCGGTGTGACAACTCATTTCAAAAAAGTTGACTAAGTCGTAGAGTATAGTTAATGGTCGATTCCGCTGAGAGCCCTAAAATTTCTAGACGAAGTGAAAATCATGGCTGTGCCACAGTAGTGTTCGTGATTTTGGCAGGTCAATACTATCTAGTAACGCCGGTCTATCTTTTTATTGTAAAACACCTTAAGTGGCCGCGATTGCTGACTGAATCTGATTCCAAGTGGCTGGGGATTGCCCTTCAAGCTGGACAGCATCCAGAATTAAGTATGGCGTGTTGGCAGATGTGGCAAGATGAGCTGTCAAAATCTTGAGGCGTTTTTGACCTTTATTGGTTTGCACTAACGTCCATACTCCCGGATACCCGCGGAGAGCTCGTACCATTCGCTCAATCAGCGCAGCACTGATAGTAAAAGATTGTTGGTGGAATACGCGCTGCATAAGCGGGGAAAATCCTGCGTGATCATCATTATCCATATTTGGGTTATTTGAAGAAGGTTGCAGGTGTTTTTGCAGAGTCGTCCAAGAAACAAAGCCATCATCCCGACTTAAGCGTTTCGCATAGGGTGTGGGACTGGTTGGCTGCGGAAGCGCAGGTGACCAGTAGTGCACGGTTTGGGACGCAACACGCCAGGTTTCTGTAGGTGCAGAATCAAGATATTTAACCAGAATATTGGGCAAGATGGTGCCTCCAAGCTCGTAGAGTTGCTGATACAGCGTTTCACGCGTGTCATTAGGTGTGATGGGGATTGCTGCTTGCGCAACCATCGTGCCTGTATCAAATTGAGGACTCATTTCTATTAGAGTTACTCCGGTTTCTTTTTCATTGAGCAATAGTGCCCATTCGGCAGGATTTGCCCCTCTAAATTTTGGCAGGAGGCTGAAATGAAGATTGAGCGCGGCGTGACTTGGCCACTTCAACCAGGTTTCGGGGAGTAATTTGCCATATCCTGCAGTTAGAATAAGGTGAGGTTTACCTATGGTGGTCTCAATTTCTGAGAGGACCTCAATTGAGAGTTGTTCAGGAGTAAAAACGGGAAGGTTTTTTGTTTTGGCAAGCTGATGGACAGGATTGGGAAGTGGCGGTAGACCTGGCTTTGGACTGGCTGGTGGAGTGGTGACTACGCCAATAATTTGGATACGCGAATCTGCAATAAGTCCATGCAAAGTGAGTGCAGAATACTCAAGAAAAGAGCCACAAAAAAGGACGGACATAGGTGTCATATTTACCAGCCTTCAAGCAAGAATTTATCGATTTCTTCTAATTTGCCTGTTTTGGGATTTTCTTGATAGACAGGTAAGTCATACTGCAAACTGTAGTCGGTGAAGAGACGGCCATACAAGTGATCAAACTCATGTTGAACGACCCGAGCCGCGAATTGGACAAATTTCTCCCGACGCAGTACGAGTTCTGTGGCTTTTCCATCATCAAAATCAGCAAATTCAAGTTCGATCCATTCATATCTTGGTACCGGCCCATACAAGCCTGGAATAGAGAGGCAACCTTCCAGCAGAGGGTCCTCTGGGTCGGGGCCAAAAATCTGTCTATCACTATGATCAATGATCTGAGGATTAATAAACACTCGGCCAACATCACGTCTGCTAAGCTCTGTGTTTGGTAACAATGTAGCAAAGACTTGACGTTTAATATCTACCTGAGGAGCTGCTAAGCCGACCCCTTTTGGGTTACGTTGGGATTTTAGGGTCTCAAGGAGATCATAGCATGTTTGAACACTTTTTTTATCCAAAACTTCGATTGGCTTTGCTATTTCGCGTAATGTTGGATTGGGAACAGTGATTATTTTCA
>JBPOHR010000018.1:0-5335 GCA_052035325.1 Patescibacteria group bacterium | reverse complement strand
TGATCAAGGGCTTGAGTGTACAGTGCGGCAGCAGCGGCATTGTCGGCCCGAGGCACCTGCTGCAATCGAACAGAGTAGGGGAGGTCATCTATTTGTTTCCACGCTACCTGGGCAAATACCTGAAGGCGAGCTTCTCTAATTTTCCATCGTTTGCTAAGTTGTTCGACCACTAATTTGGAATCTAACTTCCAAATCACTTCGTCACAAGCTAGGGGAGCTTGAGCCAGCAACCATTCGAGCGAAGCTAAAAAAGCTTGATATTCAGCTTCATTGTTAGTTGCTATACCGATTGCTTTACCAAGCTCAAAAACTACGTTGCCTTCTTGATATGCCACCACACCAATTCCCGCCGGACCAGGATTACTTCGCGCACCACCATCAGTATGAATAATCAACGATCTCATGAGAAAAGTTTACTCGCTTTTTGGTCGAATAACTAACACACGATATGGCTCTTCACCCTCAGAAAAACTTTCAAGTGAGGCATAGTCGGGATTCTCGGATAGAGTAGAGTGGACCAAAAAACGCTCGTGTGAAGGAAGGTGTGACAATGTGTATGGTCGACCTGTTTCCAGAACTCGCTCGGCAGCGTTTTGCGCCATTTGGACCACTTTTTCGGCGCGTTGTTCTCGATAATTATTAACATTGACAACTAGTTTTTTCTCGCCTAACTCTTCTTGAAAAATTACTCGAGCGATGCGCTGGATTGACGCTAGTGTGTCTCCATGATATCCGATCAACAAACCAGAATCTTCGGTTGGCACAGTGATGTTTGCTTGAATTTGGCCTTCACTCTCAACCATTTCTACGGTTAAGGTTTCTTCAGCAAGACCACAGTGCTGACATACATTGGTAAGATACGTTTGGATTGTCATAATGACTCCTTTTTCATTTCGAAGAACTTACGCTCTGGTAAGCTTTGATTTCACCCACACTACCGCACGACGTGCATAGAGGGTTAGACCACCGGGACCAGAGATAAAGTACTGTTGCACAATTGAGACAAGTGTGGTCGCTACCCAGTACAAGCCAAGCCCAGCAGGGAAGCGAAACGCAGCAAAGGTGGTAATCGCAGGCAACATAAAGATCATTTGTTGCTGCATCATGCTAGCCATATCTGCTGTGTCTTCTTCCTTTTTGTTTGCATCTTGGACTTTTTTCTTTTTACTCGTGTTGGGTACAATGTCTTTCACTTCACCACCTGGAGCAATCATCAGCGATAATATAAGCTGAGACACACCTGCCAAAATAGGAATAATCCAGCGAGGATCGGGGTGACGTAAATCAAGCCATAGAAAACTGGGGTTGAGGGTAATACCATTAATGGTCTCTTGACTTAAAAAGTGGGTAAAGATTTGGTAGAGGATAATGATGAGTACGATCTGGATTATTTGAGGCACACACCCTGAAATAGGATTAATGTTGTATTGCTTGTATAACTCAAGTTGAGCCTGGTTATATGCTTTTTGGTCACCTTTATGTTTGGCTTTGAGTTTGTTAATTTCTGGCTGAATCTTCTTTATCTGGCGTTGAGTTTTGATAGCCGGCAAAGTTAAGGGCAACATGATTGTGCGTACTAAGAACGCGAAAATGATGATCGTTAATCCTAAGTTGTTGGTTAGGGTATACAGTGACAAAAGAATGCCGGTGAGGGTGTTTGTGACAATTTCCATGGAGTTACCAGCAGGTTAGTATTCGTTTCAACGCTGCGAGCAATCCCAGAATTGTACCATGCTTCCGAATCTGGTCGACGGCGTATTGGCTACATGTTGGGCGATGCTTACAACTAGAAGAGAATCCAAAAAAGCTAATCAGGATTTGGTGTTTGAACCCATCCAAGCCTTGATACATTCGTAGGGCAACTACGGCAAAATTCATACAAGTGTGGCTGCTACTTGGTTAATTTGATCAGTTGTAACTGTACGAGCTGCTCGATTTACCACAACCACGACTTGGTAACCACCGGCGGCTAGGCTAGCGAACGAGCTACGAAAACGTCGCTTAATTGCGTGTCTATCCACAGCTAGGGGAAAGTTTTTTTTGGCGGCAATAACCACTACACCTGGCTGAAGTTGGTTGTTTTGCACATATACCAAGCCCAGTGGAGTAGTAACTCGGCGAGCAGTTTGGAAAAAAGTTGGCTGGAGACGAAGTTGAAACTTAGACACCTTTGCGGGCAACAGTCAGTTGCAAACGGCCAACCAAACGGCGGCGTTTGAGAACTAAGCGACCAGTTGCTGTCATCATTCGAGACAAGAAACCATGTTTGCGCATGCGTTTGTGTTTTTTGGGGTTCCAGGTGCGTTTTGGCATAAAGATGTTTTGTGTGTGTCAGTAGGTTTTTCAATAAACGAAGACTCGTATTTTACGATACTTCTGGCATTTTGCCTAGTATCCATCAAAAGTCTTCGCCCACAACTAGTCATTAGTCCGAAATGGCATCACCACATACGCGTATTCGGGACGAGCAATTGGGCGGAATAATGCTGGTTTCAATGAATCGCTCATACCAAACCATACCTGATCGGTAGGAACGTTGTTCAGTAAATCCAACACGTAGCGAGCATTAAAAGCTATCTGACCAGATTCACCCTTGATGAGTTTAATCGGCAGATGACCTGTATACTCACCTGCAGTTGCGCCTCTGCTGACGATTGTTAGTCGTGATTGTTCGATTTTCATCTTGACCACGTAGCTACTTTCTCGTCCAAAAATAAGTGCTCTTTTCAAATGTTCCACAAAAGCTCCTGTATCCCAACTCGCTTCAAGCTCAAATTGAGCGGGCATTATTTTTTGGTAGGGAGGATACTCACCTTCAGCCAATCTAACAAAAACTTGAGTTGAACCGACAGCAAACAACAGTTGTTTTTGAGCTGCATCAACCATGAGCAGAATGGTGTCTTGTTTGGATTGCGTGGCGATCTTCACGATCTCAGATACTGCTCGAGCGGGAATCAAGAGTTTTTCAACACCTCCAAAACTTTTGTCGCTTAGTGTTGTGACTGCCAACCGGAAACCATCCGTCGCTACCATCTTGACTCCTAATTCTGTTGGTTCCATCAAAATTGCAGACAATGTTAAGCGATTTGGGTCTGTCCCCACTGCAAAACCAACATCGCTCATAATCTGCTGCCATACTGCCGTCGTTGTCTCGAGTGGAGAGTTTACTACTTCAGGAAACGTTGGGAACTCATCTCCATTCATACAAGGAACTTTAAGTTGACTATCTTGGCTAGTAATGCTTAACGTCGATTCAGACAACTCCAAAACCAGCTTGCCTGCTGGCAAACTTGTCACCGCCTCCATGAAGATGCGTGCCGGAACCGCTGTTTTTCCTGGAGTATCTGTCACAGCAGCCACAGCTGTTTTCATTCCCATGTACAGATCGGTTGCTGATATTTCCATTCCAGTTGAATCAGCCTTAATAAGTACGCAACCCAAAATAGGAAGCGTTGCTCTGTTGGAAACAGCTTTAGTGACAATACTGAGCGCACTGCGTAAGTTTTCTTGTAAAACGTTAACTTGCATAAACTCTGCCGTTAGTTATTTTAAGTTAATTAATATAGTTGCAGTAGTATTTGGAGCGTGAGCAACTAGCAAAACTTTCATCAGTATATCTGGAAAACGCCAAAAAAGAAGTGTGAATTGTCCAGGCTGGTAAATGTGAAGAAAGGGTGGCTAAGTTCGACCAAGTTACCCACACGACAATTGTTTGATGAATTCTTTTTCGAAACTTCTACACAGTGATTCACAAGCTATCCATAGGTTTTACACTGAGTTATCCACAGTTGTGGATTCTCCTCAAGAAACAAGAAAATCATCTCGAGATCGCGGTTAGAGACATGCGAAGCGCGGAAACGTCGCGTTGAAGCAATTCATCTTGGCTTATATCTTGATCAATTTTACGAATTGCATGGAGCGCACTCGTATGATCGCGATTTGAGAACCAACGGCCGATTTCTGTTAATGGGAGATGAAGTTCTTCTTTGAGTAGATACATTGCCACATGTCGTGCCTTCACCAGACTGGCGACACGACGCTGCCCTTTGAGCGCAGACTGCTTGACGTGATAGTGATTAGCCACAGCCCTTAGCACATCTGAAGGACTTACTTTGAGTTGAGGGCGCTTTTTCTCAGTTTCTGATTTAAGTATGTCATCGATGAGTTCCTCATTGATTTCACGATGTTTGAGCTCGACTTCAGAACGAATACTTTTGATGATGCCCTCGATTTTGCGGGCTGAATCAACCTTTGAGGCAATGTTTTGGGCCAAGTCCATGGGAATTTCAATACCAACAGCAGAAGATTTAATGAGTAAAATTGCGGTTCTCAACTCAAATGTTGGTTGTTGAATATCGATCATTAATCCTGCCTCAAATCGGGAGCGCAGCCGGTCTTCCATCAGATTTATCTCTTGAGGTGGCCGGTCTGAGGTGAGCACCACCTGATGACCTTCTTTCGTTAAGGCATTGAATGTATGAAAAAACTCTTCTTGAACCGCGTTTTTGCCCGCAATGAACTGAACATCATCGATCAACCAGACTTGGGCACTGCGGTATTTGTCTTTGAAACGCAGCCCTTTCTTGAGTTGGATGGCGCTGACAATTTCATTGGTAAACTCCTCGCCCGTGCAGTACAGAATCTTGGTATCAGGAGCATTTTTAATAATGTTATTACCGATAGCTTGCATTAAATGGGTTTTACCCACCCCGACACCACCATAGAGAAAGAGAGGGTTATAAGCACCGCCAGGATTGTTTGAGACAGCGGAAGCGGCGGCGTGCGCCATCTCGTTTGTGCCTGATACGGCAAATGTGGCAAACGTGTAGTCGATGCGCAAACCTGTTTGGCGTGCGGCAACAAGCGCACGATCCATAGTTGTAGCTTGAATGGTGCTTTGCGAAAAAAGGTCTTCTACCCGAGGTGATGAAACAGGAGGTCGACGCACAACTTGTGCTGCGTTCGTGGGGGAGTGCGGAGCAGTGGGTGAAAATGATGTGACCGAAGGTAGTGGTGAAGGAGAAGGTGAAACGGATGATCCCATTACAGGTGCAGCAAGCACAGTTCCAATACTCTCCGGCTGATTGCTGATAACGCGCGCAAACGCACGTTGTGGATCACCAACTTCGAATTCAAGCTTTGGCGCTTGACCAACGACCGCCGCCAAGGCATCCGACAGTTGGGGTAGTAAGTTTTTTTGAATATTTGTAGCGTGGAAAGCTGTAGGACAGGTGATGGTACCTATGAGCTGTTGAGCATCATCGAATCGAAGTCGGGTTAGTGGATTTGACATAATCCACGTCTGAAACACGGAAGAACTTAACTGGAGCTGCTG
>JBPOHR010000031.1:0-25872 GCA_052035325.1 Patescibacteria group bacterium | reverse complement strand
CAAGAACATCTCATGGTTTGTTTATCAGGTTTTTTTCTCAAATAAAACCTGCTTGCAGTCTTCTGCAAGTTTGAACCGAATGGTTAGCCCCATATGAGTGAAAATCTGCCATGCATCGGCTGGTACCGTTACATTCAGTTCACCGTGCAAGTGAGTCAGATAACGAATACGAAGTTTACAAGCTTGTGCACGGTGTAGTTCAATCACACCGGGAATAATCCAGCTGCTTTCTTCTCGAAGCAGGCCCAATAACGACGCAAGTTCTTCAGGTGAAACGGGTGAAAAATTTGATTCTGTTGGCATATTGGGAAGTTATTACAAGTATAGTACAGTTAAGCATATTGTATGGATGAAAAGGTTTATCATTATTCTGGCCAACTTGAACTGTCTCACAACCGTGAATCACTTACACCTTGCTTTCCATCAAGGAATGCTCAAGAAGTACTAGAGCATTCCTTTTTTAATTCAGATTGTCTTGATCAAGTAGCAGAACTAATGGCAGGATTTCGTTACGATTTGATCTTGGAAAAATGTCAGCGGTTAGCTAGCACAGATCATTTTTATCAAGAACGAACATCGGCGAATGGTACTGTCAGAGAAGTCTGGCTTCAGCAGTTTTTTGCTGTTAAAGGAAGACTTGATGGTCAATGTATCGATTTGGCAGAAGAGTTACTCATGCAGTGTAAGATATCTCATGTACTTGACCCTATTGAACAGGAAGCGCAAAAGAGAGGTTGGAGTTTGCAGTACGCGATTGGTGGAGGATATGCCCCAACTTTTTTTGTTGGAGGAGACGCAGATCATTATTGGGTAGAAGTATCCATACACGATGGGAAAGATGATCGTATAACACTAATTTTTGATCCAGCCCTACAACGGATTGGAACGCATCAAGATGGTTACTATACTGCCGCACGATTTGCTGATATTAACGCACTTGAGCGCTCAATGACACATAAAATGTTGGTAGGTGAAGCGGAACAACGTGGCAACAAGTACAGGCTGTTCAGTTCTAGTTCTATTGTATTAGGCATCACACCTGATAAAAAGTACGCAGTGGCAGTTGGATTCAATAGAGATAGAAATATGCCTCAAACTCAGTTCCCTTTTTTAATAACTATCGCTCAAGATGGAACTGAACAACAACATCAGTTATCAGTGGCAGACGGTGACTTTGAAAGATTTCTTATATCCGAGCCAAATCAACCGCTCATCAACGAGCGCACGAAAGCACTACTGATGCAAATGCTCACTGTATTAAGCACTGTTCGTTTTCAAAATATAGAAGATGTTCCTGATGAAGACAAACAACGCATAGAGCTTGCAGCTAAAGAGATGCACATTCAACTGAAGTAAACTCACTCTTGATGCTACACCTTTTGTACTTGCAAAAAGTCAAGTTCGACCGGCGTCTCGCGGCCAAAGATGCTGACCAAAACTTCAACTTTGCCTTTAGCTTCGTTGATAGCCGAGACAGTACCCAAGAAGTCGTTGAACGGTCCATCGACGATGCGGACGGCTTCACCTTCCACGTACTCAGCTTTGTATTGAGGTGTGGCTTGAGTCATGTACTTAGTGATGGCTTCAACTTCATGACGAGGTAGAGGAGTTGGTTTGTTGCCCATGCCTACGAAACCAGTGACTCCTTGGGTGGTGCGGACTGCCAACCATGAATCATCAGTCAGTTCCATCTGGACGAGTAGGTAGCCTGGGAAAATCTTTTCGTTGACGGTTTTGCGTTGGCCGCGTTTGATTTGAATTTTTTCTTTGGTAGGAATGAGGACGGAAATAATTTTGCTGGTTAGACCGAGGGTTTCGGCACGCTGTTTGAGCGTCTCAGCAACCTTATTCTCGTGGCCAGAATAGGTGTGGACGACGTACCAGCGAGCTTTGCGGTTTTCAGCAGTAGAAATGACCACCAGGTTGGGAGTGTTGACTTGAACTTCTTGTACCTCTGGAACTTCAGGGATTTCGGTAACTTGGTCTTGTGGTTGAGTGAGGGTTTGGTCGGTCATAGGTTTGGTTTGAATGTGTTTCGGTATAGTTTGATCAAATGTTAGCGGGTAATTAGTAGTTTGATTGCCTCTGAGAAAACGAAGTCAAGCACACCGACGTAGAGTGCAACTGCCAAACTGACCGCAATGACGAGGAGCGTCATGTTTTGGGTTTGTTTAGCGGTAGGCCACGAAACTTTTCGTAGCTCTTGCGAGACTTCCCGGAGGTAACTTACCGGACTAACCATAGACGAGTATTGTAGCAGAAAGAGATAGTTTGAGAAAGGCTGGATTGTGGTGGGTCAAATTGCGACACATTACAACGAATTTTCCCATTCCAGCAGTAGCGAATCAAGCTCGGTATAGGTGTTTTCCATTTCTAGCGACGTCATCAAGACTTCTTGATCTAAATCAACCTGTTGAGAGTGAAGGGCCAGCAGTTCTTGATGATACTGCCAGTGTGAACCACTGATGGTGACCACCATCAAAGATAGTGCGCCCACCAGAACGCCGACCGGTAGGAGACCGAAACGTCGATACCAAGGTGTAGTGGTTGCCCGAAATGTTGTGTGTGCCTGTTGGCGCAGATTTGCAGTGAAGGTTTGACTAGGGGTGGGTGTCTGTTCGAATAGCCAAGCTGTAGGATCAAACGGTGGTTGGTTGGTGTGGTTATGTTTCATACGCGGTGAGCTTTTGTTTTGCTCGGTAGGTATAGACTTTTACTTGGTTTGTCGTCAATTGCATTTTTTCAGCGACTTCGGCAACGGAAAGGTTGTCCAGATATCTGTACTTCAAGATTGTCGCATCGCGATCAGGCAATTGCTTAAGTAGGGTGCTCAACTGTTGTCTGCGATAGGTATCTTGCTCAGGGCTAATCACAACGTCATTTGTTGGCAAGATTTCAATCAAATCATCGAGTGAGTTCTCTTGGTATTTGTGTCGCAATTGTTGAGCAATTTGCCGCTTGGCAATGGTATACAGCCAGTTACGAAACTGACCTTGGTGTTGGTAGCGATGTATGGATTTCACCATCTGCATCATAGTGTCGGCTGTAGCATCCTGTGCTGCTGCCGTATCTCCTAATTGCCAGTAGCAAAAGCGGTAGAGAGGCTCAAAAAAATACGTATACAAGGCTTCAAGTCCTTGCCAGTCGCCATCCTGGGCCAGTTTGACCCAGGATGAAATGTGCGCTTGTTGATCTAGTTGTTCTACCATTGGCTACAAAGTTGTTACAAATCATTCAAGTCACTGTCACTCGGTATTGCTTCAGCCATGTCACTGTCTAGGCTAGTTAGTAGCTTTTGTAAGTCATCGTCACTTGTTTTGCTCGTGACTGTTGTTTGTAAGGACTTAGCAGGCGTCAGAGAAGGGCTAGGGAGTGGTTGTGCCGCGGTTTGTTCGGGTTTTCCTGTTTGTATTTGTTGTGCTTGTTGTCGAGGTTGGCAGGCTACGAGCAGGCCAGCTGAAGCAATAATAGTGAGAGTTAGTAGTAAGGTGCGGTTCATGTATCCTTTGTATCAAATGTTGTAATGGATTTCCCCTCGGCAGAGCCGAGGGGAAAGGTTGTTATTGATTAAGTAGAGCTTGAGCAGCTGGTCGAACGCTTTTTTGATAGTACGACCGGGCGTTCAACGATGCTTGACGTGTCACCTGCATCTGGCTGCGGGCAGCAGTTAAGGCATTTTTGAATGCACCTTCTGATTCACCACAAGCATATTGCTTTGTGTTGTTGAGAGCAGCAATCAACTCTTGGTACTCAGCACTTGTTATATCTGACAATCGGCGGAATTCAGTTACTGCTGCTTCCAATGCCGTAGTGTCTTTGTCAGCATTTTTGGCGCGGGCTATGACTTGGTCAGTGATTTTTACCAATTGGTCTTCAACTTTTTGAAAACGGGATTGGTTGTTTGCGTAGCGAGTGGTCCATAAATCAATTCGTTGGGTGACTAGAGAACAACGTTGGTCAAGGGATTCTTCTCGAATAACCTGACGTTGTTCTTGAGTGGCTTGGATTTGTTCTTTTGTAGCTTGAACCTGAGCTTGTCGAGCTTCTCGCTGTTCTTGGAGTGTTGCAGCCGAAGCAGGAGTAGCTACCACTAAACACAAAGACAGTGCTAAGGCTAATGCCTTCAATTTTTTGTAATTCATACGTGACCTTTCCACAATGCGTTTATCACATCTGTGCATGAATATAGTGTACGAGAGGTTACAGGTGTCAATTAGGACTGAGACTTTTTCTGATTGAATATGTCAACGTTTTGACCTGGTGGAGTGATGGATTTTTCTCGAATTTTTTCAATCATGCTTGAGGTTCTTGCGGCACTTGGTGCGACTGCTGCCTGGGTAGTGGGAAGGGGGGAGGCAACAGGCTTAGGTTGCAGAGGTTGGACAGTAGGCGGCTTGACGGTTGGAGCAGCCATGGTTCTCATGGTCGAGGGTGGTGGTGTCATTTGTGGCTGGCGAGGGACGCTGGGTACTGGCGGTGTGACAGGTTGGGTTTGGGTGACAGGAGGAGTCACAGGAGATTGAATCACAGGCATTGGGGTTGGAGTTGTGGAAGGTGGAGTCACAGGCATTGGTCTTGATACCGGTTGTTGATTTTTTAGTTGATCAATCTTGGCTTGGAGCTCTGTTTCATATCCGGTCGGCGCATTTTTCATGGCAGAGCGAGAACCAGATGAACTGCCACGACGGAAGATGCCAATTAAGCTGCTGAGGATGACCAGAATAAGGAGGATCACGCCTGCTGCAAGTGCGAGCAGCGGCCAAGAGAAGTTGAAGGGACCTGGCTGAGTAGGTTCAGGCATGACGATAGGGGAGGGGGTTGGACTAGGTGAAGTAGTTGGTCGAGGACTGGTGGTAGCGGAACCTGTAGCTCTTGGAGTTGGAGTAACTAAATCAGCCGCACCAAGTTCACCTTTGGTAGGTTCTGTGACGCTGTAGTAGGTTTGTGATACCACTGGGCGGGTGAGCGGACTGCAACTAGTGCTACTTGGGTTGGTCGCAAGTCGACATTGACTCTGGAAACAACGTAAATTGTTGGCACAGTCGGCATTGCTGGCACAAGATTTGTTACAGTTCTGGGCAATTTGTGACTGAACTTGAGCGGAAGTAGCTTGGCAGGAAACACTATCTGGGTTGCCTGGTTGACGGCAGCGATTGAAGAAACAAGTGAAACCACTCGCACATTCACGAGTATCAGCACAGTATTCATTACATTGTCGTTGCAGACCATTATCTGGTGGAGTGACGCATGAATCACTGCTGGGGTTGGTGACGAGGCGGCAGCGGCTGTCATAGCAGCGGTAGTTAGCCTGACATTCGCCATTATTGGAACAGGTCTCGTTGCAGCTTTTGCCCGCGGAACTAATCGTACTGGAATCAATGGTGAACGTTTGTTGGCCTACACTTCGAAGTGTGTCTTGGTCATTATCAACGCGCAGAGCGACTGAATTGGTTTGGTCAAAGCTAATTTTGACATCACCTGTGCGCTGGGGCACAAACTCGAGACTCAAAATACTTCGGTCAGTGGTCGAAGAAAAGGTGCCTGAGCGGGGTCTCGCTTCAAACGCGACAAGGAAACCATCGCCAGTGCCTTGGATTTCCTGAGAAATTATTTCAAAATTACTATCACTATATGTTTGGAAGGTAATGACGTCTGTCGTACTGGTCACGACATTGAACACCAATTTCACACCTTTAATAGCGGTATTTCCAGAATTAATTCGAAAATCAAGCCGAGCCGGCTGATACACCTTAAGAGAGGTATTGGTTGCCTGTACAACTGAAACTCGTGCCTCACCGTCACTAATCATTGCTTCACCTCGAGTGTCTTGGGACACTCGGAGTGGTTCTTGGACTGCCAGCAGGCCAAGCGCACCCATTGCAATCAAGATCACCGAAGCCAAAATGGTCAATAATCCGACTAAGCGGCTAGAAGATTGGTGTGTATCAATGACTTTGGGGGTGGCAGGAGACATACTGTACTCAACCATTTACGCATATTTTTTCGTCTGCTGCAAGAGCCTACTCGCCATGTCACACATCAAGGTGCATTAATTGACAATGCTGTCGCTACCGCGTAGACTGACGCGTACTTATTGAGTACTTAGTACTCGAGGAGTCCTATGTTTACAGACATGCCACCAGTCAAAAAAGTTCGCAAAGCCATCATTACAGATGCTGGATTTGCCAGTCGATACTTGCCCATTACCAAGACAGTGCCAAAAGCCATGCTGCCTTTGGGAAACAAGCCTATTATGCAGTTCATTGTCGAGGAATGTGCGGAAGCAGGCATCGAAGAGATCATTATTGTGGCCACGCCTGAAGGTAAGCCCATTTACGAAGACTACTTCAACAATAACGTCAACAGAATTCGTAAGCAGTTGGCTAGCCAGGGTAAAGAAGAGCGCTACGAACCTGTTCAACATGTGTTAGATTTCCCCAAGATAGTAGTAATTGAGCAAGATCCCTCGATGCCGTATGGCAATGGTTCTCCAGTCGCGTCTGCCCAAAAGTTTGTGGAGGGGGAAGATGCGTTTTTGGTGCTCTATAGTGATGATGTCGTGTTTGGTCAACCAGGTGATGCTAAGGCAATGATCGATGCATTTGATGCCAATCCTGGTGTAGCAGGAGTGATTATGGCTCAAGAGGTGAGTCCAGATGTGGTCGATAAGTATGGCATTATTTCACTCAAGCAAGGTTCAGAAAAAGAACTTGATAACATCGTTGAAAAGCCCGACAAAGGTACTGAACCTTCTCGTTTGGCTTCGTATGGTCGCTATCTGGTAACACCCGAAATTTTCGAATATCTTAATCCTCAATACACAGGTAAAGACGCAGAGTTGTGGACGGTTGATGCCATTACCAAAATCGCGGAAACTAAGCCCGTGTTGGTAGAGCACACCAAAGGTATGTGGATGACCACCGGTGATCCTGAAAACTACTTCCGTGCGCACCTGAAGTTTGCGATTGAGAACGAGAAGTATGGGACCAAGATCCAGGAGTGGCTCAACGAGTTCAGGCCACAAGGCTAATTCTCTTACATGGTTCTGCCGATACTCTGCTAGTTTTTTTGTGCCGCTCGCGCTATAGTGATGATGTTCGTTGACATTCTAAAAGAGGGGGCACACAATTTTCCTCGATACTTTGTTCCTTACGGGCTATGTGTCGTCGAGATGATCTGCGGATTATCAAGCGCGCTACCCACCTGTTTTTCAGGGGGAATAGTGCCCCCCGTTTTAGGGTGTTACGTCAAGCAATGAGCGTTTTTTCTTTGCATTATTATCCGCTGTGGCGGATTTTTTGTATCTTATCCTCCCCAACTAGGGGTTTTGCGTGTAAAATAGTGCCTCGTGTGTGAAGTGCCTTCATAGCTCATTTGGCAGAGCGCAGTCTTGGTAAGACTGAGGTGTCGGGTTCGAATCCCGATGAAGGCTCACGGTATGGCCGTCGTGGCCGACCAGAACACGCCAGGTTACCCAAGTGGCCAACGGGGGCAGACTGTAAATCTGCTGACTTATGTCTTCCTAGGTTCGAATCCTAGACCTGGCACAGAGTTTATGTGAGCGATGCACATTTTGTGCCTTCTTAGCTCAGCTGGTTAGAGCGCCTGTTTTGTAAACAGGAGGTCCAGAGTTCGAATCTCTGAGAAGGCTCAGGTATTGTCTAGCTATTTGAATGTATCTACCCACTTCACCTATACTGAATAGGTGCTACAGCATATCCGTTCCTTTCCGCTTTATTTTCGTTTGCATTTAGCAGTGCTGCTTCTGGTCTACACGGCCGACTCGATTATGTCGTATCTGGCGCCGGTGGTGATCACCAGCCAAGTACAGAGCACTGTTTGGACAGGTGTGATCCTGGCATGTTCGTCACTGACCGGCATGATTGTTGATTTCATGTTTGCCAAGATGTTTGTCAGCAAAAGGCACCAGTTTTTCTTGCGCATATTATTGTCATTGACGTTATTTTTCCCATTTTCGCTGTTGGCGTGGCAGTTTGTTCCATCACTCTTATTTGGAATGGTGGTGTGGGGGGTGTATTTTGAGGCGATTGTGTTCTCCAATCACCGGGCTGTTCAAGAATACCTCCCAGCGGAAGAACATGTGCGTGGTTGGGGGATGATTACATTATTGCGGACGGTTTCGTTGGTGATAGGGCCATTTTTGGCTAGCTACTACGGTGGGGGGACGATGCGAGTGCCGCTGATAATCGCGGCAGTACTTTTTGGGACAGCCATTGCTGTGTTTGCCGTGTCACGTCGACTTCTGCCGATATATGCGAAGGTGGCATATCAAGCGGTAGTCCCGGTACATACGCTGACACAAGAGTTCAGAGTATGGGGAGCGTTTGCCCGACCGCTTTGGCCACTACTTGGATTGGTCATTGTCTATTACTTAATCGAATCGGCGTATTTTAATATCGGGCCATTATATGGGGAAGCTCTGAAGCAGAGCAGCCCATTTGGTAGTATTTTTGTGAGTTTGTTTTGCTTACCTGGCTTGGCAGCCGGATTATTGGCCCCTCGATTGGCACGGCCATTTGGTAAAAAGTTTATTACGTATCTCGGAGGATTGATTGGCGGATTTGGTTTGATCATGATGAGTTGGCAAAGTGAAGTTCATAGTATTTTGTTATGGAATCTGGTTGGTGCTAGTGGTATCGGGATGGTATTTCCTGAGTTAATGGCGACATTTGAGAATTATGTCTCCCGGGTGCACCGACTTGGGAATGACTTGATAGGGTTGACTGCAATTTGTGGTAGTCTGGCATACGTTGTTGGACCGATTACCAATGGTTTTCTGTATCAAATTTGGGGTGCCCCAGCCACATTTCGCCTCTGGGGGACAGTACTAATGGTGTACTGTATTTTGCTTCTCCTTATTGTGCCGCGGAAAGTGAAGATGCCTCGTCACGATCTAGAGAGTGTTGTTAGTAACCCAGGCTAGAATTTTGCTTAGTCATCCTGTATACTACGCCTCTGTTCACGATTTTTCGCGAAAGTTTGTATGGCAAAAAAGAAAAAAGGACCACGTCAAGCAGCCGGACTCAAGTGCAAGGTCTGTGGTTTCTTCAACTATATTACTGAATATAACAAGAATAATGAAATTCTGATGAAGCAGACCACCGGTGAATCAACATTCCCGCTGAATAAGTACTGCAAGCACTGCAAGACTTCTACTGCTCATGTGTTGAGTAAGAAGCTGAAGTAATTTTTCTGTAAGTGAGTTAATAGTTCCGCGAGTTTATTTTGTCGTGTTAGTTACGGTCGTGTGTTCAACACCACATTCGCTATTTCTTTGGCGCCGTCCAAATAGAGTTTATCTATCCTCAAAGAGCGCATAATTGCTTGTGATATCCAGCTTTTTCCTAAATGCTTTTTTTGTAAAAAATTGAGTTGTGTGACAATGTTGTTGATACGCGCGACACGGCTGATTCCTAGTTGTTCGAAGATGGCACGGATGTTGTGTTCCCACTCACCCCATTCGGCGAGTGTTAAAAGAAAGCAACCCGCACCGACCGCGTCATACGCCATATCACCCGAAGGTTTCGTGATAAAACCATCAGCCCATGGGAATCCATACTTGAGGAGTAGCTCGTTAGCATTGACGATTTGAGGGTGGTACAACAACCGAAGCGGTGCTGATGTGTCATTGTCACGACCGATGCGAATATGATGATCACGTGCCAATTGGCGTACTTCCTGGGCGATATCCTGTTGGGTACTGGCGTACATTACTACCTGGTAGGCAGGTTCTTGACGACGTAGTTCTGGGATTAGTTGTTCGAGTATATCAAGCAGTTCACGTTTGTTGGTGCCCACACCACCAGTGGTCAAACACAAGTGCACCGGTCGGCTAACTGGGGGTTTTTTGTGGGTGCGAAGCTTCAGCAGCCGTGGATCTACAGGTGGGCCGGTTACGATCACTCGACTTGGATCAACTCGGATATGTTTTATGGCTGCTTTTTCCAGAAACTCTTGACGTGTTCGTTCGTCAAACACACAAAAAGTCATGGTAGGTCGGTGGGCTTGCGCCAGGTAATCTTCGCGGACATGAGGATCGGTTACAACTTGGACGACCGTTTTGCCCATTTCTACCAAAATATTGCCTGCAGCAACGTGCATACTCAAAATCGGCTGCTTCACGTCAGCAAATAAATGTTCCAGGGGAGGAGTCACACTGGCTAAAATTGGTAGCTTCTGGCGGCCAAATCGGTCAAAAAGATCCTTGGCTGTTTTAAGCAGAGGTTGGCGAGCGATAGTTTTGCCAATTTCCTCGGTGAGTTTGATTTTGCTCCAGTCGGTGCGACTCACGTAGTTAGTGGGATCCACAATCCAGGCCATAGCCGGATCCATTTGTGTACCCCAGAGCTGCGTAGCCATCGCAAGCGCCATCGAGTAGTGAGCGCGGGAGAAAACGACATCGGGGAGCTCATCATTGTCGGGGATGCCGTACCAGGCTTTGAGATCTTCGCGGTAGCTAGCCGAAACTGTCACAATCGGGACACGAGTGGTGGTGAGACGGTGGCGATCCAGCTCGAGCAAGTGGGCGAGAGTGGGATCGAGGGCAGAAGTGGGCACAACTCTAGTTTAGCGCAGATTTTATTGCTTGTCTTTTCTTCGGGTTTTATTTATAGTAGAAATTACTACACAATTAATAGAAAGATCGCGCATGATCATTCATTCTTACTCAATAAAATCGCAAGTAATGGCAGATAGGTTGACGGGGATGGGAATAGATGTGTTGGCGCGCAAATACAATGTGCCGCGCAGCACGTTGTACTACTGGATTAGGGGGGTGGAGATGAGTGATGGGGTTAGAAAACAGTTGATCAGAAATAGTGATAATGGAAGACGGCTTGGTCGAATAGCTATGGCAAAAAGACGACAGCGAGAGGAACTTTCACTCAAAATTAAGGTAGGTCAGGACTTGGAAAATCTACCTATCACAAAAGAACTTGCTAAACTATGTTGCTCACTCCTATTCTGGGGAGAGGGTGCCAAAAATCTGACCCAGTTTAGATTGATAAATTCGGATCCGTCCTTAATCAAAACGTTTTTGATATTATTTCGCAAAGCATTTGTTATAGATGAAGAAAAATTCAGAATTACCATGCAGTTTCATGAGTATCATGATATTAAGGCTGAACAGACATTCTGGTCTGATTTGTCGGGGATACCCCTACAACAGTTTTCCAAGCCCTACATGAAACCACATACAGGAATTACAAAAAAGCAGGGTTACCGAGGATGCATGCAACTTAAATACTCTGATTCAAAAATTGCCAAGGAGTTATATTGGCTTTATACTACCCTTCACCAGAAGTTAACTGTGGGATAGGGTCGTCGTTCAACGGTAGGACTTTCGTCTCCAAAACGAAAAATAAAGGTTCGATTCCTTTCGGCCCTGCAAAATGCCTATTAAATTTTCCTTTTCGAGTATAATTCGCATGTGATGTTTTTCCTGCTTGAATCACGTCCTACCACACCACCTCTTCGATCACTCCCTCAGGCAGAAGTGACAACGATGTTTGATAGTGGCATCCTGGGTCCAGCAAAGGGCTTGTTCAGGGATAATAACCACCTGTATCTAACGAGTAATGAATCGACAGTACCTCCACACCGTTGGAGTGAGCTAGCACGGCGAGTTGTTATTCCCGGAAATGGTGTGATGATTTCCATAGCAGGAGGAATGGACTCTGCGCTTGATTTGTATAGTAATACGAAGCCGCAGGGTGTTGCGGAAGAGAATGAGAATGACGACCGTACTTTAGTGCTATTTGATATTAATCAAACTCAATTGAATCGCATTGCTAGGTGGAAACTTGATCTCATTTCAGGAAACAGATCGACGCTCGGGTTTATTGCTGAGTTTTTTCCAATGGACGTGGAGCTTGCCTCGATTATTAGAACAGTTGAAGCATCTGCTGACAAAGAATTTCTCTATTGGATGGGCCAGATTTTCTTGTCAGTGATGGACCAAGCAGTTACTGATAAAACCTTTGATAGTATCCGAGCTGGAATGAGACGTCTAGGCTATTCACCGCAGGATAAAGCTCTGCTGATGAGGTACATAAAACGAAGCCCACAAATGATGGTCAATCATGAAGGAAAGTTTGAGCGTTCATATGCAGGATCTTTTTGGAGTTGGTTAAGTAACTATCTAATTTATGAAGATAGTCGTAGCTCAAGTTGGTTGTTTTCTAGCAACTATTCCATGGTTCATACTGCGGCAAATGAAGGTCGAATCAAAAGAGTAGTTTACCCACTTCAAACAATCGTGGAAAGTCCACTAGTATCTAGAATAGTGCAGGATGGTACTCCTATTTATGCATTTAATTTTTCCAACGCAGTGCAATATCTTTCTGAAAATGATTTTGAATTATTAATGAGACAAATGAGGCAACTTCCTGGTGCTGAAAATATCCTAATACAATATTTTGTTTGCGGTTACGAAACACTAGGCAAAGTTATTACATTGACTGAGGTAGAGGATCACGCGACTGAGATGTTAAGTCGTAATCTTTTCGCTGGAGTGTCGCCAGACTTTCCGAGATGATAATGAACATTGTTTGCAAAATAGGTTCCAACACCTTCCACTAATCCCTGCAAACTCAGAATTACGCAAATCATCAGCGTTTGAAGTAGGCATACAAAGTAAAAGGTTAAATCTAGTCTAACTCACAAGAGTACGTTATAAATATTATTAGAGAATAGTCACAATTATTTGAGTATATGATTATGGCAAATGACATTTTATCCACTGCAATGCATGGAAATGAACACCAATTATCATCTAACAGAGAATCTCTGAATAGAAAAGTGAAGTTTGAAAAAAAGTATGATGATGAGTATGTTCTGACTTTCCCTGAAAATACAGTTCTAACTTTAAAACTTGCCCTCGATAGTGAATCAAAAGTCACCCAATTCAAGTTGGGTGATCTCGATATTTTAGCTGAATTGCCTGAAGGGGTAAGCTGTTATATTGGTAAAACAAAGACTGGTAACTCAGATGATCAACCATATTTTGACCCGTTAAACAGAGTTGTTTTTGTACCTAGAGTATCGAGCTTTGATGATGTACTTGGTTTACTTCATGAGGTTGGTCATGCAGTTCAGGAAAGAAAAGATGAGAGAACGATAGTTGCCATATATCAGCTTGTTGCATGGTGGCAAATGGGAATGAGTTTTTTGATATCAAATTTTTTGAGGGAAATTTTGCACCAACAAGATAAAAGAAAGTATATCTTGAATTTTTTTAGCTTGAACGAGTCACATTTAAACTATCAGTTAGATGTTTTTGTCAGAAAATTATTGAAACAGGAATTTTCCGCATCTTTAACAGCTAGCAGATTGCTAAGCAAGGCAACTAACAATAAAGATACAGTAACCGAATTTGCTGAAATGATGTTGGCTGATTCATTCAAAGATTATCTTGAAGTTTTAAGACATATCATGGATTCGGACTCTACAACTGTTGAAGATGTTGTTACAGCTTTAATTACAGTAGCAAACGATAATCGTGAAACATTAGAAGAATAGTTTCCAACAGCCTCCACCAGTCCCTGCAAATTGATTATTCCTCGAGTTCTTCTGATATACTGCCTCTATGAATAAAAATAGGACACCAACGGTCTATGTGATTTGTGGTTTTATTGGAGCTGGCAAAACGACATTCGCTAGAAAGCTTGAAAAAGAAACTGGAGCTGTCAGAATTACCAAAGACGAGTGGATGGTGCAAATATTTGGCAGTACTCCTCCCAAGGATAAGTTTGCAGAATATGACGGTAGAATTACGAAATTGGCTCAGAAACTTGCTTTTCGGCTAATTAAAGCGGGTACAGACGTGATCATGGACGAAGGTTTTTGGGAAAAGTCTTACAGAAATGAAGTGCTTACTAAAATAAGAAGCTTAGGTGGAGAACCGATCCTTTATTATGTGCGTCAACCTTTAGAAGTAATGAGAGAACGAACTGTTGAAAGAAGTAAGAATCCGCCTACTGATTCATTCGAAATTACTGAAGATGATTTCAACGGCTACTTGAAATATTGGCAACCTCCTGAAGAGGATGAAAAATACCTTCTAGCTGTATAACATTAGAAGAATAGTTTCCAACAGCCTCCACTAGTCCCTGCAAAAAAAGAATCCTATAGCATTTTATGCTATAATAACTCGATGAAGAAATGGTTGAGGTACCTAGGTTTTTTCCTCTTTTGCGCACTTATAGTTTTGGTAACGTTAATCTACGTTATTTTACTCATGGCTGGCAAAGGAAATTATGAAATGAGAGCCAGGCAAGTAAATGGCATGGTGGCACAGTATCCGGCCTTTTTTGAAACAACTTTCAATGAAATATTTTCTGAAGCCCTCAAGTGTCAAAACACCAAAGAAGTATGTGTTCAATCTACAAGAACAAAATTTGATCAACTTTCAACGAAACAACAGGTAAAGACGAATCTGATAGTTGAAAAAAAGAGCACAGATAATTTTTTTGTGCCAGTGCCGTCGAATCAACAGCCAATCTACTTCATTACCCTTTTGCCCGACAAAAAAATCGCAAAACTATTCTTTTCTGGAGATGTAAGGTTTGAACAGATTGATACCCGAGTGGAGAGAATGGTGGTTGAAGTGCTTGAGGGAAAAAGAAAAGAGTTGTATGGGCCTTATTTTGGCGAAGAGGTCTTTGCAGTAGTTAGAGGAACAGAACGCACTTTTTATGATCCCAAACCAGCATATCTAAAGGATCTCTATTCGCAAATGGAAGTGATAGTACCTTACTATCAAGATGATAAACTTGTGGGCGCAATTGTCTACCTCCATGGTTCGTAGGCTAAGGAGCTGCTCACATAGGTTCCTACACCCTCCACCAGTCCCTGCAAATTTAATTACTTAAAGCGGATCACTTGTTGTAAAGCACCGCTCTGGAGATCGAAATAAGCTACTAGGCTAAGTTCCTCAACAGAGTTCGCAGCACTTCCAAAATTTCCATATTCCACTACTACCACAGGATTATTTACGCCAAACACACCCCTTAAGCGACCTTGAGCGTTTCCTAAAGCAGTTACTCCTTGATAGTTACTGGTGTTGGGAATTTTGAAAGTGCCCTTGAAAGGAATTTTCTTACCGGTATTTATACTAAACACGGACACGGAGTCACCACTACCATAAGTAAGGCAGTGTTGACTACCAAGAATGATATATCCTTCGGTTTCTTTCAATTTTCTACCTAGTCCACGTTCGTTACCTACAAATACTACATCTTCGAGCGAACATTCGGCTATGTCGCCACCAGCTCCAGTCGCAGGAGAATCGAGTTTTGTCTGAGTCAGCGAGGACAATACATAATAATCATTGATCCCTTGTTCGGCCTTAACTTCTAGTAGCCATGCGCGTGAATCCTCAAGCTGATCATTCTTAAGAGTGAAGGGCACTACTCTTGTAATATTTTCAGAGCTAACTTGAGAACTAATTTCAGGGAACAGAGGGTAAATGTCAGAAATAAAGTACTCCATAGATCTCTGGGTTTCGAGAACTAACATGTCTGTTGGGGTAACGTTTTGATTATCAGAGGAATGAAAAACAGATGGCGATTTAGGGTGGGATAAAAAGAAAAAAGCAATTATTACGACACCTATTACAACAAACATCATGATCAGGGATAGGGAAATTATTTTCCTATTCATATACAGCAACTATACAAGGTTGGTTTAGAACTAAATAGGCTCAAACATTACAGCCTTCAATTGTTGTTACAATATGCTTATGTCTTCACAGCAAAAAACCGTCGATTTTCTGGTTGAGCAAATGTCACAAGCTGGAACAGTCACTAGCCGCAAGATGTTTGGTGAGTATGCGGTGTATTGCGACAGCAAAGTAATTGGGTTAGTGTGTGATGATCAACTATTTATAAAAATCACTGACAAAGGTGCCGATTTTATCGGCGACTGCGAAAAGCAACCTCCATATCCCGGTGCCAAACCATATTTTTTGATCTCGAGCGAACACTGGGACGATGCCGACTGGCTTTGTGAGCTGGTGCAGATGACTACCGCTTCAGTGCCGTTGCCGAAGAAAAAAAGTACGTTGTATACTGTAGGTACCAATGGTAAAACCTAAATTTCTTTTTCTTAGTAGCATTGTTGTAGTTATTGTTGGCTTCATGTATCTAGTCGTATTTGCTGGCATTCCTTATCAAGATGCGCCACCAGACTTGGTGGCAAGATACGGGTTCCACAGCTCAATAGGAAATACGCTGGTGCAAATTGGCGTAGTGCTAATGGCGGTTTCTGGCATTTGGTGGTTGGTGAACTTGATAGGACGCAGACGCAGTTGAAGTGTTGGTGTGAATGCATCGACACATAGCCAAAAAACATATGTTCACAGAATATTATTCATCCGTATTTGAAGGGAACGGTGACTTAAGAGGTAATAAGCCTGAGTCGCACTTATTTCAAACAATGATCGCGCCCTGGTTAGATGGTTTGCCGATGGGTAATAAGAGAGTTTTGGACATTGCCGCTGGTCAAGGTGTTGAAGCAGCAATGATAGCTAACTTTGGTTGGCAAACTGTAGCCATGGAACCCTCTAGTTTGTTAAGTACTCATTCATTTCATAACAATAGAGTAAGAGGTGTAGCTGAAGCTCTACCATTTAAGGGTGACACCTTTTCAGGAATTATTTGTAAAGATGCCCTCATTTTTTTGTCTCCAGAGGTAAGAAGGGAGATGTTGTGTGAAGCTCATAGAGTGTTGGTTGATGGAGGGAAGTTATTACTCGTTTCACAAAGATCTGATGCACTTCGAATACACTATGTTCCTCACGATGGGACCTTCGCACAGAAAGAGACATATGAAACAGATGATGCGTGGCAGCAACATTTAGTAACGATCTCAAGACAGGGAAGTGTTTTTGCCATTGAGTACACTACTTTGCCTGATCAGGTTGTTGCTCTCGCGGAGAGTTGCGGATTCGTATGTAATGCTATTACCAATTATGGCGGTGATTCACCTTTATCACTTGAAAATAGGTGGATGCAAATACGTGGATTTGTCTTGAATTTGCGTAAAAAATAGCGTACGTGATGGTAAAAGTATGGGAAACGCAGATACCATTCCTGAATCGACTCAAGCTCCCGATACATCCATCCTCCAAATAGCAGCACTGTCATTATTATTTCAGAAAATGCTTTTTATGGTTGCCGCTGTTGTAGCATCAACAAACCATAGATGCTATGTTGTTCGTGAGAATACGTATGACAGATACTGATACACGTTTTGTCCATAACTTCCTGTCCCTTTTACTCAAATTTCACAAGATTACCTTGTTGTTTTTGCTGGTTAGTTTGGCATTCTTCACTAGATTTTATAATTTGGAAGAAACGGCGACCTTTTTTTGGGACACAGCCTATGATTTGAAGCAAATTTCCCAGTATTATCAGCAGCGAGAAATTACCTTGGTAGGGCCAATTTCTGAGCAAGGAGACAAGGTCTATAGCTCACTGACGTACTATATGTTGATGCCGTTTGCCGTACTTGGTCGGTTTGATATAGCGTCTACGACCTATGGTGCCACAGTGTATGGGTTTGTGACAGCAGTGTTGTTGCTCATTTTGACGTACCGCATCAACAGAAAAATCGTTGTACCTGTTGCGTTACTTTTGGCCATTTGGTTTCCGTTAGTGGAGACGAGTCGCTGGGCGTGGAATCCAAATCTTGTGACACTGTGGATTGTGATAGGGTTGCTGTTGTATCAGACCAAGACGAACGTTAGCCACTTTTTGGCAGGCCTAGCCTTGGGAATGACTATCCATCATCATTACTTAGCAGCAATAGCCACCAGTGTGTTTATCATTTGGACAGTAGCAGCAGCAATTAGAAATAAACAAGCGATGAAGTATGTAGGAATGATCGGCGGGTATTTGTGTGCAATCGCGCCTTTTGTTGTCTTTGATGTGCTTCATCCACCAGGTTTATTTTTGACAAGACTGATCTACTTCAATCAGACAGAAGCCGTAGCTAGTGTGTGGGATTTACTAACGAAAAGTATTGCCAATTTTGCGTCAGTTTTCCAGAACTATACGCATTCAAGTGTGCTTTCGGTAGCGATCATCGTGATGGTAGTTGGACTGATTATGTATGACTGGCGTACCTCGAGAACTTACCTGAAGTGTATCGTGCCTTGGCTGATACAAGTGCTGGCGATAGCAGGCATCAATGCATCAAATCAGCATTATTTTTTGCCTGGATTGGTATTTTTTTTCGTGTATCTGATTGTACCTCGAGCAAAGTTTGGCAGGTATCTTGCCTATGCCATGATAGGAGTACTGATACTTGGCTCACTTTTTACCCTCTGGCCGCAGCTGACGACGCAACGGTACGTGCCCCTTGGTTGGCAACCAAATATCCGAACTGTTCGGGCAATTACCAAAGTACTAAAAGATGAAATAACAACCAAATCACTGCAAGGTGTTAATCTCACAGTATTAGGTAGCACTGACCCAAATTTGTATGGCTGGAAGTATCGGAGTTTACTCGAAATAGAAAATGTCCCATTGAGCACCAAAGGTGACTATTTTTCCAATAGTTATTTATTTGTCATTTCCCAAGCGACTGAGGACAACCTACGCGCACATCGCGCTACTGAGTTGGATAGGTTTAGAGATCAAAGGCTGAGAAATTCTTGGCGAGTAGCAGATTCGGAGTGGAATGTCTTTTTATTTTCATTTTAAAATATCAACTTATTGATTTACGACGAAAAACAGACCATAGTTGAGCTATGGAAGAATCACCGCGCGCAACCACCGATCAACATATACAAGGGGAAGAAGACTCATCTTTGCCAGCTGGTCGGTTCCCAATGTTTATTATTGTGTTGTGTATTCTGCTTATCACTGTTGGAATAAGTCTGGCCGCTTTTTATTTTGGTTATCGTCAGGGGAAAGCGACGATAACAGATGCAAATCCTGGTCCTGACTCAAGTCCAGTTGTCATTGCTACGCCTGCAGCCAGTCCAATTGGTCAGCCTGTTGCCTGTACGTTGGAAGCTCGAATCTGTCCCGATGGCACTGCCGTGGGGAGGAGTGGCCCGAATTGTGAGTTTGCACCATGCCCCAGTACACCGCTGTCAACGGCCATGCCTACTATCGAGACATCAACAGTTCCACTTAACTGGAAAACGTATACGAGTAAAAAATATCATTTCCAAATTTCCTATCCTCCCGAATATAAGGCACTGGATGACGCAGAAAATCTTTATGGTTGGCCACATGCGGTGGTACTCTTGTATAACGGTGGTCAGTCATACGACATTCCTATCGAAGTGTGGGATACTGCTGATGCATACAAGCAAAAATATGGCACTGGAAACTACAAGTATGTTGTCAAACAGATAGGTGGAAAGTACATTACAATCCTCAATGCCACAGATTTGGAAAGTAACGAGGCTGTTATCCAGACGTTTAAAGAAGTAGTGGAGTAATACGCTGCTGCACGATTGTAATTTGGTGTGATAGAGTATCTGTACTATGAGAAAACACCTCCTTGTTGGTTTTGTTATGACAGCTGCGGTTGTCTTGGCTGGTTGTCAGGCTAAATCCCCGGCTACTTCGCCAGATTCAGCTTCAACGCCCACTAGCGAGACTGGTAGTGAGTTGAATTTGATTGATGTTGCTAAGAATATTGCCACTGGTAAGTCGTATACCTGTGAATTTGTTGAAAAGAAAACAGGACAGGCAATGTCATATACGTTAAAGGGTAAGAAAATGGCAATGCAGTTCAGTGGTAAGACCGAAGGTGTGACAACCACTATGAACATGATTGGTGACACCGAATCAATTTACATCTGGGATCCTGGCACGAAGCAAGGCATGAAGATGATGTACCCAGAAGATGGCTTGACTGCTCCAGGTGTGCCAGATATGCCTGATTTATCAGATATCAACGCATGGAAGAACTTCCAGCAAGATTACAAAGTGAATTGTTCACCTTCGACAGTGGGGGACGCTGCATTTGTGCCACCTGCTGATGTCAAGTTTCAAGACTTATCATCAATGATGGAATCAGTACCACAGGCACCCGTCATTCCAGCCATGATCTCCGACGAATAAGAGAATTTTCTGTGTAAAGGCCACTAAATCGCCTCTTGAGTTTTCTTACATTAGAGCAATAATACGCATTAGTTACATACAAATAACTATGCAAAGCTCTACTTCAAAACAAAATTGGAAACACCTAATTGCATTATCTGTAGGTGCATTGGGAGTTGTGTATGGTGATATTGGCACATCACCGTTGTACGCAATTAAAGAAATTTTTTATAGTCACGAACATATTGCCCACACACATGAATCTATTTTGGGCGTGATGAGTTTGGTTTTCTGGGCGCTGACCATAATCGTTGCGATCAAGTATGTGCTGTTCGTGTTGCGTGCAGACAATGAAGGAGAGGGCGGTGTCTTTGCACTGTACGGTCTGCTTGACCGACACAGAATACCAGGAGCAGTAGTACTAGGAAGTGTTTTGATCTTGGCTGCAGGCTTGCTGTTTGGTGATGGCGTAATTACACCGGCGATTAGTGTGATTTCAGCCGTTGAGGGTTTGTCAGTGGTAACTTCCAGCGTTCAACCGTACATAGTCGGTATCACGATTGCTATCTTGACGGGATTGTTCGCCATTCAACAATTTGGAACAGATAAGATTGGCAAGTTGTTTGGGCCCATTATTGCGCTGTGGTTTACCTGCATAGCTACATTAGGTTTGGTACAAGTGGTCCAGCACCCCGAGGTATTGGCTGCAATTAATCCCTATTATGCGTTTCATCTGTTGACACACCTTCATCTTCATAGCCTGTTTCTGATTTTAGGATCAGTCATGCTGGTAGTAACAGGTGGGGAGGCGATGTATGCAGATATGGGGCATTTTGGTCGAAGACCGATTCGTTTGAGCTGGTTTACATTGACCTATCCAGCTTTACTCCTCAATTATTTTGGTCAGGGTGCATATTTGTTATCTGGTAAGGAGGTAATTGCAGAGACGATTTTCTTTAGCATGGTGCCTCATGTGTTGTTGGTGCCGATGATTATTTTGGCAACGTTGGCGACAATCATCGCTTCACAGGCGCTTATTACAGGAGCATTTTCATTGGCATCACAAGCAGTCTCACTAGGTTTGTTGCCACTGTTGAAGGTCAAGTACACACATCAAGATCACTCTGGGCAAATCTATATGCCACTTGTTAACTGGCTGCTTTACGCCGGGTGTATCGCCCTAGTTTTCACTTTTAAATCAAGTACGAACTTAGCAGGAGCGTATGGTTTAGCCGTATCTGGTGTTATGGTTGCCACGACACTCTCGATGATCCAAATTGCCAAAGGTCGTTGGCACTGGAAGCCGTGGGTAGCACATAGTTTTTTTGGCGCCTTAGTTTTGATTGATGTGACATTTTTGGTGGCAAATTCCATGAAGATTCTACAAGGTGGATACGTGCCATTAGCTATTGGTGTGAGCATCTTGGTTATCATGAAGACTTGGCAATGGGGGCAGCGACATATTGGTCGAGTATTTGCTCAGATTCCAAGTATGACCATCAAAGAGCTTGTGACTATGAAGTCATCGCAAGAGACACATGTGCCTAGGACAGTTGTGGTCATTTCTCACGAGATAGTTGGAAAGACAAGTGCAAAAGTGCCATTCATTAAACAAATATTCTGGGAACGATACGGATTGTTATCTCAGCACATTGTTTTTGTGAATGTACTGATTTCAAAAAATGATCCATATTGTGCAAGTGAACGATATAAGATTAAAGAGTTCTACCATGATAAGAAACAGGGGAGTATATATGCAGTTCAGGTGAAGTTTGGATTTATGGAGGAACCAAACGTGGAAAGCGTTTTGGAAGGAATTGCAAAACATCGTGAGGTGAAAATTGATCATGACCCCCAGAATTGGCTCATTCATGTTGCTCAAGAAAAAGCGTTCTTAAGTAGAGAAGCAACGCTTGTCCGTCGCTTTTTCTATGGTTTATTCATGCTGTTACACAAAAATGCCCAAACGTATACTCAATTTTTCGAGTTAGGGAAAGCAGCTCATCTGACGGCAGAATCGGTACCGGTGAAGTTTTAGACATCGTTGTTTACATAACTATGCCTCATTCAGGACTCGGGTATACTTGTAGGTAACCATGTCACATACCAAATCGATTGTTGTACCCACACAACAAAATGAGTTACTTGAAAAAACCCTTGCAGCGCTCAATCATTCGCAAGAAATTACCACGCTTTGGAAAGTCATTAATATTAATGCAATTAAGCGGCTAGGGATGACTGATCACGGGCCAATTCATTTCCAGATTGTTGCGGAAAACAGTTTGCAAATGCTGCGCTTATTGACAGAACAAGGTGTGGTCCCATCAATAGTGGCAAACTTCAATCTTACAAATTACCATGCTGAAGTAGTCGTACTTCTGGCAAGCTTACTACACGATATTGGTATGTCGATTAATCGCAAAGGCCATGAAGAATTGAGCCTGTTCATGACCCACACCTTTTTGCGTGAATTGCTTGATTTTATGCCCATTGATGAGCGCACAATCGTGATTGCGGAGACACTGCACGCAATTATTAGTCATCGAAAAGATGGTAATCCGATTACCATTGAGGCAGGCATTGTCAGAGTGGCAGACGCTCTTGATATGAGCAAAGGTCGATCACGTATTCCCTATGAAAGTGGCAAGATTGATATTCATTCGGTCTCAGCTCAGGCAATTGACACCATTGTCATTCGCAAAGGTACCAAGGCCATGGTTCAGGTTGAGATAGTCATGAATCACACTGCCGGTTTATTCCAAGTTGATGAATTACTTGGCCAAAAAGTAAAAGGATCAGGTCTGGAGAAATATCTCGAAATCCGTATCTACATCGAAAAGAACGGCAAACGTCACGTGTTTAAGGATTTTATTAAAAAGTAGTGTGATGACGTCGAGTTACAAAGTCTCGTAACTGAGTGTGACTGTGTAGCTGTAGGTGGTTGAACCAGGTTCCACATTGGTGGGTGCACCACCGCCAGCTCCATCCATCATTCTAGCCTCTGCAGCGTAGGGCATGACAACTGAGCCACCAGTTGGGTTGGCGATAACGTTGACGATTTTGCCCAGGCGCATTCCCGCCAGACTGGCAAGATCTACTGCCTTTTTCTTGGCATTTTCAATAGCTTGCTGACGAGCTTCCTGCTCAATTTCATCTTTTTTGTCGTCCGAAAGTGTGAACGCAATGCCACTAATTTGATTGGCTCCGGCGTTCGTGGCAAGATCAATAGCTTGGTTGAGTTTGGCAAAGTCACGCATGGTAATTACCAAGTTGGCATTCACCGTATAACCATTGATACGTTGGCCACTGCCAGGAGTGTAGTCGTAGTTAGGGTAGAGGGAGTAGCTCTCAGTTTTAATATCTTTTTTCTCAATGCCTAGCTGAGCTAGTTGAGTATTGATGCCATTAATTACTGAGTTAGCTCTGTCTTGGGCGACTTTAACGGTACTCTCATTGGTGGTAATACCAATACGAATCTCTGCCTGATCAGGTTGGGTGGTGATTTTTGATTCACCAGTGACGTCAAAAGTGGATTGTTTATTAGTTGATATTTGGTTGATGGATACACTTGGGCCGCCGGCTAGACGAGTGACCATGATCACTGCGAAGGTTGAAAACCCTACCGTAAAAACGATCATGATAAAGGTGAGTAATTGTTTGCGAGTATCCATACTAAAGCCTCCACGATCTATTGTAGGGGATTGTGATCTAAGGTGCAAATTATGTTTTTGCAATTATCAGTGTAAACGTAGATCCTCGATTGCAACTGATGGTTTCATTTCTAGTAAAGCTTAGTTGGGCAGGCAGGGTGGCAGCCAAATCTTGGCAGAGCGAGAGACCAAGACCAACGTTACCCTGATGTTGCTTGGTGGAGAAAAAGGGGTCAAAAATATGTTTTTGAAACTCTGGGGATATCCCACATCCCTGGTCGGCAACTGTTATGGTGATATAACTGGTCGAATCAGTAAGGGTGATCACAATCGGAGCTATGAACGATTGATTCCTGTATGATTCGATAGCATTACTGACAAGATTTAAGACAATTTTATGCAGGGCCACTGGATTACCAATATGTCGAACATAGCTATTTTCGATAAAAACTAATTTAATGTGACGCTGTTTTGCTTTGGTTTCCAGGAGCGATAAGGCTTGAGCAATTTCTTCATTGACACAATAAAAGGTGCTGATGTTGTCTTGCTTCAATTGCTGTCTGGCAGCCTGGATGTATCGTTGCATATGCTGTATTCCAGTCACTACTAACTCGTAGTGGCGTGGGTCACTAGTCTGGAGTGCTTTTAGATTGAAACTGACGGTTGTGAGTGGGTTAACTAGGTCGTGCAGCAGTTCTGCTGATATTTTTCCTATCTGGGCGAAATGTTGCAACTGGGTGATTTGCCGCAAAGTAGCTTCTTGCAGCTGTCGGGTTCTCAATTGGACAGTTTTATCAAGAGAATCTTTTTCTGCTTTGAGAGCTAGTTGAGATTGTTCTGCTTGTTGCCATGATTTTTGAATTTCTCGGTTATACAGCCACGCGATTATCATCAACAAGAGCAGCATGATGATGTAGACGACCGCATTTTCAAAGAAAAATTGACCTGTTCGCCAATAGTTACTGGTCAACACTATCTGATTGAGCTGAAGCCATCTCCAGGTTGCTAGAGTTACACTGCTGAGAATGGTTGTGGCAATTGCCACTGGCGTGTTGATGATGATGGCTGCCAGGACAATGCTAAGCGCATATAACAGTAGGGAAAAAGGAACGTCGACGCCCCAATGCCAACTGCTAAATGCCGCAAAACACCAGATTGAACCTACCAGACAGGCTGCAGATAATCGATACCAAGAAGTGTGGGAAAGCAGATGTAAACAGCCGTAATAGACAGTTATGCCTGCGAGAATAGGAATCAGAAAAGGGTCGTCCAGAGGTCTCTTAGCTAAGATGGAAACCTGGTAACCACCCCATGCAAAGGTGATTGTCACCAGTAATGCAATGACGGTAGCACCCTTCACTAGTGTTTGTACAATCACGAGTTGACGGCGGTGGGCTGGAGTAATAGTCAGAGGAGCCCACAACATACGTTACTGTGTTTCTAGCGGAGGTATGGCAATTTTGTAGCCGAAACCGGCAACAGTCTGGATATAGCCACTTCCAAATGGTCTGTCTATTTTCTCTCGCAATTTTTTGATATGGACTTCAATAGTATTGGGCAGAGGGGGCGGTTCATCTATCCAAGCCAGATGTGCGAGCATTTTTTTGGTCACGACTCGTCCCGCAAATTGGAGCAAAATACTCAGCAGCTGATGCTCTTTTTTGCGTAACGCGATTCGTTGACCTTGACGAATTGCTACATAGTCATCTGAATGGAGTTGTAGATCACCAAGCTGTTGCAGACTATTAATTTTGATGCCAGTCGATCGCCGATGCAGCGCCTGTAGCCGAGCTTTGAGTTCTGCCAATGTATAGGGTTTAACAATGTAATCATCAGCTCCTGATTGGAGGACGCGAACTTTAGTACAGACGTCATCGACACCGCTCAAGACAGCGATGGGCAAATTGGGATGTTCGTGGCGCAATTGAGCACACACTTCCAAACCCGACAGATCAGGCAATGATATATCCAAAATGACTACGTCATATACATTAGAGCTAGCCAGTTCTAATCCTGCTAAGCCGGTAAGAGCGGTGTCGACCTGATGGTCTCTTTGGAGATGAAGGGAAAGAGTAGTACAGAGCAGCTGATCGTCATCAATGACGAGTACATGCATACACTTACAAACTTCTGGGGCAAAC
>JBPOHR010000030.1:0-14217 GCA_052035325.1 Patescibacteria group bacterium | reverse complement strand
TATGCCTTTGTGGTGTTTTGCGTACTGACATCTGCGGTGTATTTCATCAATGACTTACTTGATTTAGATGCAGATCGACTCCACCCATTCAAACGAAAACGGCCAATTGCATCTGGTCAACTCCCTGTTCCTATTGCGATTTTTGCTACTGCAGTTCTACTGGGTCTTGTAGCTATCATGTCACTCTGGTTACCCACCTTCTTTCGGGCCTTAATTTTTGGTTATTTTCTATTACAGATTTTGTACTCTACCACCACCAAAAACTATGCCATTTTGGATGTCGTATCGATTGCACTTGGTTTTTTGATTCGGATCTATGCTGGCGCTGTGGTGGTGAACCTGCACATGAGTGTCTGGTTTTTGCTCACCGTCGTCTCTGCTTCTCTTTTCTTGGCAGTAGGCAAACGGCAAAGTGAGCGAACACTTCTGGCAGGTAAACAACTTAGTAGCCAAGTGGGCGAAACACGTCAGACGCTCAAGCGGTATAGCCAACGGCTACTCGATCAATACACCGGTATGTTCGCCAATGCAACTTGGTTGTCATATGCACTTTTTACCTTTCAAAATGAAGTTGTCCGTCCAGATGAGCGACTCGCAGGTTTGTACACAATCCTGCCTCGCACGCTCCAATCACAAAAACTCCTTATGTTGACGTTGCCATTTGTCATCTTAGGGGTAATGCGTTACTTACAACTTGTCTACGAAGATAATCAAGGTGAATCACCCGAGCGCGTCTTACTGCGGGACAAGTTCTTGCTCAGTGTTGTGATTACTTTTGGCTTGGCTGTCACGATTATTATTTATATTTTGACGTAATCTATGTCGAAGACATCCCCCACTTGGTGGCATCGCTTTGGTGGTCTGGTGATAGCCGCGATTTTGGCCTTCAGTTTTGTGACACGAATTTGGCAACTACATCTGCCCACAGGTTATGTGTTTGATGAGGTATACCATAGTGTCACCGCCAAACTCATTGCCCGAAATGATCCTCAAGCATTCGAGTGGTGGAACCCTCCTATAGAGCCAAACACGGCGGTGGACTGGCTACATCCACCGTTTGCTAAATACACCCAAGCGATGGGGATGTTACTTTTAGGTGAAAATAGTCTTGGATGGAGAATAAGTTCAGTCTTTTTTGGCGTCGCGGTCATTTGGCTGACCTACAAACTCGCATTAGAACTGTTTAAGTCTGAAGCCCTAGCAGCCACGGCAGCAGGCTTAGCAAGTCTGGATGGCTTACTGCTGGTAATGTCTCGGATTGCCATGAACGATATTCATGTGACATTCTGTATCTTGGGTACGCTCTGGCTTTACCTTCGGCACCGACGAAAGTTGGCCCCACTCTGGCAAGTTGGCCTATTTGCCGGACTCGCAATGGGCACCAAATGGTCAGGTTTGTTTGTGCTAATATTCGTCTGGATGTGGGAGGTACAACGAGTTCTTAGTTGGTGGTTGAACACCACCGCAACCAAACGACACAAAGCTTTCGCCTATGTTCGAGATATTGCCAAGAAGGTGATAACGCGATTACTGTGTTTGGTTGTACTACCGTTGGCGATCTATTTCATGAGTTATTCACTGATGTTCATCCAAGGCAAAGATCTACACCATCTTTACGCACTACATCAACAAATTTGGTGGTATCAGACCGGACTGTCTGCAACTCACACCTACCAATCTCGTCCTGCAGAATGGTTTTTTAATTGGCGACCGGTGTGGTTTTATGTATCCTATGGCGACGACACTATCGGCAATATATATGCATTTGGTAATCCTGCGTTACAGTGGTTTGGTGTGATTAGTGTCGTGGGAAGTGTGGGTTTTCTAGCATGGAAATGGCTACATCATCCACGGAAATTACTTGATTTTCTACCACTCACTGTCCTCCTGGTGGCATACTTCAGCGTCTGGTTACCTTGGGTTGCATCGCCACGAATTATGTTTTATTACCACTACACACCTGCCGTTCCGCTGCTTAGCATCATAGTTGCGTACTGGTTGGTGGAAATGTGGAAAAAAGGTTTGAAAAGTGTCTCGATTGCCGTAGTGTTAGTATGTCTGCTAGCCTTCGGCGTATGGTATCCAAATTGGACTGCAATCAAAGTTCCCACTGCCTTCGCACAAGCAGTTTACTTCATACTTCCCAATTGGCACTAAGCGTATCCAAAAAAGAAAGTGAGCGAATTTCCTGCATTACGTCAGTAATCAGTTGTTTTAAATCCTCAACCGCTGCACTCGTCAACTCGACGCGCCTGGTGGTGATTTTCCCTGACTCTTTGTCTGGTTCAACAAACACAAACATGCCTTCTTGCACCTGCAACTTGAAGGTTGGGTCGAGATCCGTCAGCAATCGATAGAAAACAAGTTGTCGTTGATAACGACCTCGAATACTTTCTGGCAGTTGTTGCTCCCTCGGCGATAGTTCGCCAAAACTAGCTTTATCTGTGGCAAAAATGTGACCAGGTGTCTTGGCTCGACCTGTTTTGTAATCCACAAGACAAACAGTCTTCGCTGTTTGGTCAATCCAGTCCACTTGATCGATTCGCCCTGTCAACACGACATCACCAAGTACCGACTGACTTGACCCCTTACCAAACTGTTTTTCCACATACAGCGGAGGTTGGTCGGTTTCCTGCAAATGGTGATAAAAACGTTGTAAGACCTGTTCACCATACTTCAATCGACGAGCCAACTCTGCCTGATCAAGTGGGGCACTCTGTAGTGTTTGAGCAAACGTCGTCTGCAACAAAGTGGCGGCTGGCTGCTCACCACGCTCCATCCATGCCTTGTGCCAAACTTCGAGTGCTTTGTGGATTGCTGTCCCAAACTCTAATTGAGGCTCAATCACCGTCGGCACCCGCAGCAGATATTTGGTTATAAAATCGGCCGGTGATTCTAGATAACAATTGAGTGCCGAGGCAGACAATTTGAAGTTGGCCGTCAGGTGCAGCAAATACTGGCGCTCACGCTCACCCCATCGTGTGCTAGCAACAGGTTGCAACAGTGCTAGTAATTGTTCAGGGTCTTGTGCGCGAGCTTCGCTCAATGCCTGATCCTCTTCTGGCACCACCATACTCGCGACTTCTGTTACAAATTGAGATGGTACCACTTCTCTACTCTTACCATTTGATACCATCATTTGTGGGACACACAGCACTACTTGTTTTTTCGCACGAGTAAGCGCCACATACATAAGTCGCCGTTCATCTTCAAGCTCATTGTGATCATCAGTCTGACTCAACTGCAAAATGCCTTCAGGCAGGGGTAAGAGATCTCTGCTATAGTTGTTACCCCATTTCCCATCAACTGCGTGCAAAATGAACACATACTCCCATTCTTGGCCTTTTGCTTTATGTACCGTCGATAATGACACTGCGGATTCACCCACACTAATACTATCCATGGGTAAAATGATCTTTCGCTCAGCCATCATCTGCAGTGCTTTCAATACATCTACCAACGATATAGTGGGCTGCCGCTGTACCCATCCTTCGATATACTCCAACCATGTCGCGCTCGCAGTCAGTAGTTCGATCCGATTGGGCTGATTACTCATCCACTTCAAGAGGCCACTTTCTGACAGTACCATCCGCAGCCACGCCGTCAGCGGTGTAGTCATCAACATTGAGGACCACTGCTGAAAATGAGTCGTTACTACAAGCGCAGGCTGGAGTTCTTGTGGTGTTAGCATTGGCTCCCACTCAAGCAACTTTTCTTCTCTAGAGCTTAGAACCGACCACCAATCAGTACGACTCTGGTGCGCAGCCCGAGCTAACTTCATGACAACAGTTGGTTCGAGCTCCCACCACGGCTGTTGCAACACTTGATAGATTCGTTGATCGGCTGCGCCTTGCTGCCATTGCGTAATCACTTCAAGTAGTAACTGCCATTGTTGGATTGTCGGGATTTTCAGCACGTCACTTCCACCATCTATCGAGAAAGGAATTTCAAACTGTGCCAGCAATGGCAATAGATCAACTTGGTCTTGGTTATGGCGATATAGTACAGCAATAGCATCCGGACTCACGCCTTCTTCAATGAGACTACGGATACGTTTGGCGATGTACACTAACTCTTGAGTGTGTGACACCATTTCGGCGCGTTTGACAGGCGAATCACCTGATGCATGTGATGTCAATGGTTGTGTAGCAGCTGACCACAAGGCTGACAAACGTGTCTCAACTTCTGCACTTGAAGCGCGAAGCTCCGGTCGTTGATTGAAGCTGATCAGTCGGGCCGCCGTGTCGTATAGCGATTGTGGACAACGGTATCCTTCGGTTAGAGTAATGACTTCTGCCCGTGGATAGCGTTGCGTGAAGTTCAACATATTTTCCACTGAAGCACCCTGAAAACGATAAATAGACTGATGCGGATCGCCAACAACAAATACGTTAGCTGCATCACCCCAAAAACTTGCCAAGGCATCAACGACTTGGTTTTGTGCCGAGTTGGTATCTTGATATTCATCAACCAAAAAATACAAAAAACGTTCCTGATATTCAGCTAGTAAATCAGGTTCCTCCTGAAAAGCTCGGTTGACCGCTGAAATCATGTCTTCAAAATCGAATTGGGACCGTTCAGCAATAATACGCTGATACTCTCTGAAGACGGTTGCAAGCTCTTCTTGCTTGACCAATCGCTTAAGTCGAAGATTTCGTTCAGTTTTAGACAACTCCGACTCACTTTCATTAAAGAAAGTGCGCTCAGCTGCTACCAATTTTGCAAAATCTTCAGGCAACATTCCCTCACGTTTCAAGTTACTAATGTTGGAGTTAAGCTCACGCAAATACAGATCAGGTGCGTTAAGTGGTTTTAGTACTACGAAGGGTTGAGCTGCCAAAATATCACTTAAAATCTGATATTTTTCTAGTTCAGTCAAAGCTTGGCTGTCGCGATTGAAGGAAAAGTATTCTGGACAATCTTGAATGACGGTAGAACAAAATGAGTGAAAGGTATGAATCGGGACTTGATAGCCGGTAGTGCCTAGTAGATCGACGAGACGTTGTCGTAAGTTCTTGGTTGCCGAATCGGTAAAAGTCAGAGCAAGGATGGCTCGCGGCGGAGTATCCGTCTTCTGCAAAATAGTACCAATTCTGACCGCCATAACTTGCGTCTTGCCCGTGCCTGGACCGGCTATGACCATGAGAGGACCGTCGAGATGGTCTACGGCACGACGTTGCTCTGGATTGAGCTGGGAGTAGGCTGTTGAAAAAGTGGACATCTACCACACTGTAACATGGAATTATGATGAAGACAGGACATGTTCGTCCTATTTTTTCTTCTCTGCGGGACTCACGCTGCGCAGATAAGGTACGTAGACTGCGCAGAACGAACCAAAGATTTGATTCAACCGTTTTCAACAAATAAAAAAGAGGCATATCGCCTCTTTTTCATTTGTCGGGAAGACAGGACTCGAACCTGCGACCTCGCGCACCCCATGCGCGCGTTCTAGCCATCTGAACTACTTCCCGATTTATTTTGTTACATGCTTTTGTTGCTTTACCAAATTAAAGCAGTTTTGCAATCGAGTGTATATCTTATCACCTTACTCGCATTTTGTTACGGTTTTTGTAAGGTTTGGCTGATAGAGTATGAATATGAGCAACGTAATCCTCACTAAAGTTAGTGAATACTTGTTTGATCTTTCAAAAGGACTATTATTGGCAGCAGTGGCTCTACCCACTCTTTTCTCTATAACAGAACTTCTCTATATGGTTCAACTTTGCGCATTAGCTTTACTATCCTTAGTTCTCTCTCTAAAATTACTTAAAAGGGCAAACCAAGATGACACCCAGTGATGTAGTTCGTGAAATTGTTAACAACACAACTGTAATTGTGTTACTGTTCTTTATCGTACTATTACTCATGTTAATTCTTGAACGTCGAGACCGTACAAATAAACCTAAAAAGTAACTGCCCAAGAAAGCGCTATCTATGCCAAAAAATACCACCCCTCCCAAAGACTCGCCAGAAACTGGCCGTTCCCAAGCCGTCTCGATTGCCATGCAGCAAATTGAGAAGCAGTTTGGCAAGGGTTCAATCATGAAACTAGGCGACTCAATGCGAAATCAACCGCTGATTCCGGTTGTTTCGACTGGTTCTCTCGCCTTAAATATCGCCCTCGGAGTAGGCGGCTTTCCTCGGGGCAGAGTAATTGAAATCTATGGACCTGAAGCATCGGGTAAAACCACTGTCTGTTTACATGCGATTGCTGAAGTCCAACGCAAAGGTGGCGTAGCTGCTTTTGTCGATGTGGAACATGCCCTTGATCCAATTCGAGCTGAAAAAATTGGCGTGAACCTCGAAGAACTGCTCATTTCTCAACCTGACTACGGTGAGCAAGCGCTTGAGATCGTGGAAACCTTGATTCGCTCTGGTGGTGTCGACATCGTGGTAGTGGACTCGGTCGCTGCCTTGGTACCAAAATCGGAAATCGAAGGTGACATGGGTGATCCACAGATGGGTGTCCAAGCTCGTTTGATGTCTCAAGCCCTGCGCAAATTGACTGCTGCTATCAACCGCACCAAAACGATGGTCATCTTTACCAATCAGCTCCGGATGAAAATTGGTGTAATGTTTGGCAATCCGGAAACAACTACTGGCGGTAATGCGCTCAAGTTCTATGCTTCTCAACGTCTTGATATTCGCAAAATTGGCAACATCCAAGAAGCAGATAAAGTGGTCGGTAGCCGCCATCGCGTAAAAGTCGTCAAGAACAAAGTAGCACCCCCATTCAAAATCGCAGAGTTTGATATGGACCAGAACGGCATATCCAGGGTGGGTGATGTAATTGACTTAGGCACTGAGTTTGGGATTCTTGAGAAAAGTGGTAGCTTTTACCGCTATAAGGGAGAAATGCTTGCCCAAGGTCGAGAAGCCACCAAAGAAGCTTTGCTGGCCAACCCTAAAATGATTGATGACATTGAACAAGCAGTCATGGCTAAAGTACGTGGTTCTGCTAAGGCAAGCAATATCAAAGAACCCGTGAGTCCTGATACAGAGGATGTTGTTCCAACCACTGATGGCACGGAATAGACTGATTTATTAAGCTAAAAATACCCTCTCCTTCTAGATCATTATCTTTGACGGGGAGGGTATTTAGCGATATAATGCCTGGAGTGCTTAACTGCATTATCACTGAACCCTTACTATGATATTTCGAGGAGTACATCATCAGCCAATCATCATTACCAGCGCATCGCCTGGTGTTTGTGATGATTTGTCGTTCTTAGCTACCTCAGAATAGTGTTAATGCTCGCAGTTAAGCTCGCCTCTCCATCCGGAGAGTAAGGAGCTTTATGTCATTTTTTGGAAACTTATCCTCGCTGTTTGGTACACAGCAAGCTGCCACTAAAAAGCAGTCCATCATTGCCAAACCAACGCGTCAGGCACCCCCACCTGCACCACTTAAACCTAAACACAGCACACCTCAAGGTGCTTCTGCTTCTCAGCAGCCTATCCAACCTGTTCGACCAGATGCCGTGCGTCCAGCATCTGCCATCCCCAACCAGACTCCATCAACCCATCAACCTCAAGTAAATTCAGCTCAACTAACCAGTGAAGCAAATGCGATGGTGCGCGAAGCTCAGGCAAAAGCCCGAGAAATCCTCGTCGATGCCAAAGATGAAGCATTGGCAATTCGCAGTAAAGCGGAAAAAGAATCACGTGAGGCATCTCGTCTTCTTGAAGAACAGCAACGTTCCCTCGACATTAAGCTCGACCGTATTGATACCCGACTTGGTCAAATTGAGCAAAAAGAAGCCGATCTCCAAAAAGAGCGAGAAAATGTTGCAAAAACTAAGGCAGAGGTTGAGGAATCTAAGCAAAAAGTTCTTGACCGCTTAGAGAAGATTTCTGGACTCACCAGAGACGCTGCGAAGCAAATGCTCATGGAGGGTGTTGAGAAAAAAATCACCCAAGACATGGCACAGTTAATTAATCAACGTGAAGAAGAAGCCCGCAATGAGGCCGAAACAAAAGTCAAAGAAATCCTCGTTGATGCCATGAAACATGGTGCCACTGACTATGTGCCAGAATACACTGTCTCCACCGTCACATTACCTTCAGAAGAAGCAAAAGGCAAAATTATTGGTAAAGCTGGTCGGAACATTCACACCTTTGAACGGTATACCGGCGTAGATGTTGATCTCGATACCTCACCAACCGAGGTCCGTTTATCTAGCTTTGATCCTGTTCGCCGTGAGATTGCTCGCATTTCTCTCGAGCGTCTTGTTCGCGATGGTCGGATTCAACCCACTCGTATCGAGGAAGTGGTGGAAAAAGTCCGTCAAGAAATGGATAAGGTCACTTTTGAAGCTGGTAAGCAGCTTTGTCAAGAAGTGGGTGTCTATAACTTGCCTGCTGATTTGATGAAGCTCTTGGGCAAATTCAAGTATCGTTTCTCGTACGGCCAAAACTTAATTGCACACACCTTGGAGGAAACCAAAATTGGTATGAAGCTAGCTTCGGAACTCAAAGCTGATGTAAATATCGTCAAACTTGGTTGTCTCTTCCATGATATTGGCAAAGTATCTGAAGAAGCCGAAGGTAGTCACGTCGAACTTGGTGTCAAAATTGCCAAGAAATACGGCCTACCTCAGCCAGTTATCGACTGTATTGCCCAACACCATGAGGATGAACCTTTCTCCGGTGTCGAACAAGTGTTGGTCTACATTGCTGATGCCATCTCCGGTGCTCGACCTGGTGCTCGTTACGAGAACTACGATGAATACGTCGAACGACTCCAGAAGCTTGAGGGTATTGCTACTCAATATCCTGAAGTGCGTCAAGCATATGCTATCCAAGCTGGTCGTGAGGTTCGTGTCATCCTCGATCCTGAAGTCTCAAAAGATGATGACGTGAAAGTACTCGCGGGCAAAATTCGTGATGAAGTTAAAGAAAAACTAACATATCCAGGAACAGTTACGGTGACTGTCCTGCGTGAAACTCGCGGTCAACAGGTCGCTACTTAATGCATCCTCACTTGAGATGCTAGAATGGAAGACATGACAACAGCCCTCGCCTTGATTCAAATTGTTTTGAGTGTCTTGATCATTGGCTGCGTTCTACTGCAAGCTCAAGGCAGTGGCCTCGGCACAACTTGGGGTGGCGGTGGCGAAACCTACCACACTAAACGTGGTGTGGAAAAAGTCGTCTACTATGCAACAATGGTATTGCTAGCTTTGTTCATTCTAGTGTCGATTGTCAGCATAGCTCTATAAGATACACGACTCGTGAGAGGAGTAGCAATTGTGCGCAAACTGTATTGGTACGTTAGTTCCTACGTTCGCAAACATGGATTGGTTGTGGCTTTAACCTTTGTGGTGGGCATAGTAATTTTTTCATTTTTAGTCCCGACATTAACCACCACGTTTGACCAAAAACCCCGCCATTATGTGGGACTGGTTGGTAGTTACCAGTTGACCAATTTGCCACTCGAAATTCAAAAATTGCTCAGCACTGGCATCACTCAAGTCGAGGCTGATGGTAGTGTCGTACCAGAGCTAGCGGAACGATGGACAGTTGAAGATGAAGGTAAAACCTATCGATTTTTAATCAAAAAAAACTTACAGTGGCAAGATGGCAAGCCGCTCGAGACAAAAGATATCACCTATGACTTTAATAATGTTGAAGTCATAACTACTCCCAACGACATAGTGTTCAAACTACCTGACGCTTTTGTGCCGTTCCCAACTGTCGTATCTCAACCAATCTTTCGACCGGGCACCATTACGAAGTATGGCTTTTTTCGTCGCCCAGGGCTGATTGGACTTGGCTCGTATCAGCTCGTAGATTACAAAAATACTGGCAACCGACTAACTGAGGTTATTTTAGATAGTAAACAACAGCGATTAATTTACCGTTTTTACTTAACCGAAGAAGATGCAATTACTGCTTTCAAACGTGGCGAAGTTGATATTCTCCCAGATCTCACCGCACTTCGTGATCTAGAGGGCTGGCCAACGATGTCTTCACAAAGTACCATCAATGCGAATCGTTACTTAGCTGTTTTTTTCAACCTAGAGCACCCACTGTTTACTAAAAATGTTCGCCAGGCTCTGGCATATGCGACACGCAAGCCAACTGATGACACTCGTGCTATTGGACCCATTGCAAGTACCTCATGGGCATACTTGGAGGGCGGCAAAGATTATCAATTCGATCAAGGAAGAGCTGTGGAACGCCTTCTCAGTGAGCCACCAGCGGAAACTTTAAACTTTGAGCTGGCGACATTACCGCAATTTGAAAATGAAGCCAACCAATTAAAAAAAGATTGGGAAGAACTCGGTGCTGTCGCCTATACTTCTTGTCAAAAAAACGCCAAAATTACGGACAAGACGATCTGCGAAAAATCACGAATTACTGTCACCATTCGCATTGCTTCATTTGCAGATACGAGTTCTTTTCAAGCCTTACTTATTGGTCAAGAATCACCTACTGATCCAGACCAATACTACTTGTGGCATTCTGACCAACCTAGCAACTTTACACATTTTCGCAATACTCGTATTGATAGCTTACTGGAAAAAGGTCGACAGACCACGGATCGCAATGAACGCCTTGCAATCTATGGTGAGTTTCAACAATTTTTGCTTGAAGACGTGCCAGCCATCTTTATCAAATATCTGCCAATTTACCAGGTAACCCGAAAATAATATGCAGCTGACTGCTCATCACATCGACACGCATTACCAAGATATGGGTAGAGGTCATACTATTATTTTGCTGCACGGCTGGGGCTGCGACTGGCAAATTTGGGGACCTGTCATCCCTGCGTTGAGTGATCGATATCGATTGGTCATACCTGATCTACCTGCATTTGGAAAATCTGCCGTACCCCAAGAGGTTTGGGATAGTGCGTCGTATGAAACCTGGCTCTCTGACTTCATCGAGAAAATCTTAGAGAAAAATTCGTCGCCAAGGACAACTCGTGTCACTTTGATTGGCCATTCCTTTGGAGGTAAACTTGCTGCACTCTATGCTGCTCATCATCCTCGGCGTATTCAACAAATAGTATTGGTTGATAGTTCTGGTTTACCTGATCCACTCACCCCCAGACAGATAGTACAACAAAATATCCTGAAGCTGATTCCCAAAAAAGTCAAAGCTGTCATACCACGGCATTGGCGCCTATCACTACTGCATGGTGTAAATGCCTCGACAGATCACTTTACTTCTAATCCCCAGCAACAGGCAATCCTAAAGAAAGTTGTTCGAGAAAATATATCTCATCAACTGGAACAAATTGAAGTACCGTCACTTATTATTTGGGGCACAATGGATAAAGACACACCACTTTCCCAAGGAAAAGCGTTCGCACAGTTGATTTCAGGAGCACAGCTAGCAACGATCGCAGACGCCGGACACTTTCCTTTTTTGGAAAAACCTGATGAGTTTCTCACCATCTTGTCAACTTTTTTAGATCAACCATGACAAATCTCCACCCCGCCACTATCCTAACCATACTGCAACAAAGCGAATATGATTTGAACAAAGTAGCTGCTTGGCGAATCGAGCATCCTCAGTACGAGATACTTGAACCAGAAAAATGGACTCTCAAGCTCCGTCTTATTCAACGTATCTATGCTCTCTGTGGTCATACCTGGTTTGGCTTGCAACTTGGTGTATGGCTCACCAGTCCAGCGGAATGGGTAATTAGATTGATCACCTATACTCGTGCCCAGAGGAAGCTTCAAGTCTTACGAAAAAAGGGTGTCGTGGTTATTGTTGTTGCTGGAAGCTATGCCAAAACCTCGACTAAGCAATGGTTGGCTCATTTGCTCAGCGGTGAAAAGAAAGTCTGCAGCACTCCTAAAAGTATTAACACTGCATTGGGCATCGCGCGGTGGATTCTGCACGAAGTAGATCCAACTTCGCAGGCGCTTATTATTGAGCTAGGTGAGTACCATCCTGGCGATCTTCGAACTCTGTGTAACTTAATTACGCCTGATTACGGCATTTTGACCCCTATAGGCCCTCAACACCTTGAAATGCTTGGCGGACAAGCGGGTATTGATCATGAATTCTCTGATTACCTCACTTGGTTTGATGAACAAGGCAAAATCGGCCACTGTCTGTCACATGATACGAATAACTCAATCATCAACCGCTTTTCGACTGTGCAGCAGTACGGTACTACCCCTGGCAGCAAGTACACACTTCGAACTGCCACTATTACTCGAGCGGGGACTGAAGCTGAGCTCGCTATTCCTGAATCAGCTCATAGTTTCACTCCATTGCTCGGGTCACATCAAGTTGTGAATGCCTTGCCAGCCTTTTGGCTCGCTGAACAGATCCAACTAAATAAAGAAACGATCCGTAAACGGATGGCAAGCATGCCCTATATTTCTCGTCGACATGAGCCTACCTTTGCTGCAAATAATGTGCTGATTTTGGACAATAGCTATAACACCAATGCCGCTTCAATCGATGCATCACTTGAATTACTTCAAGCGCTACAGCCCACCCGCTCATTTGTGGTCACACTTGGCTTCACCGAAACTGGCCGGGAAGTAGAACAGCTCCATATTGAACTGGGTAAAAAATTGGCTGCACATGCCGAATATGTAGGACTTATTGACGCGCCATGGACACCAGCAATCACAAAAGGTTGGCTCGCAGCAAATGGAAAGAGTAACCATGTTGTTACTGCGTCTTCTCAACAGGAGGCATTTCAAAAGTTGCAAGAATGGGTAATTCCAGGTAGTGTAGTGCTGTTCGAAGGTGGATTCCAAGAAGTCTACCTACACTCGGCAAAGCAAAAGGAACAACATGGCGAAAACTAAAGTCGGCGTCTTCTTCGGCGGTATTACCGTTGAGCATGAAGTGTCTGTTATCACCGGTCTGCAGTTAATGAACCATGCCAACGCCGATCTGTATGAGATTACACCAGTCTACGTGGACAAAAAAGGCGTGTGGTGGACAGGAGATGCAACACGTGACCCAGAATATTTCAAAACTGCAAATTTAATGAGCCCATCAGGGCTAACCTCCTTTACACTCAACCCAAGCCGAGCATCTACTCAACCTATCGATGTTGCCATCCTGTGCTTCCATGGCGGATATGGCGAAGCTGGCAATATCCAAGGGCTACTAGAGGTAGCGGGTATCCCATACCAAGGACCAGGTGTGATTGGCGCGGCCACAGCATTCGACAAAATCATTACCCGCCATGTTTTGGCTGGAGCAGGTTTTGGACAGGCAGACTACCTCTGGTTCACAACCAATGAGTTTGCCCAAAATCAACAGGCGGTTATCGAGAGAATCAACCAGCTTGGCCTACCGGTATTCATCAAGCCGGCAAACGGTGGTTCAACAGTGGGTATCGAAAAGGTAAAGTCAGCTGAGGAACTAGCGACTGCCATTGAGCGAGTGAGTCAGTTCGACACGCGCATCTTGGTCGAGAAAGAAATTACCGATTGCATCGAAGTCAATGTCTCGGTATTGGGCATTGAAGGCAGCGTTCAAGCCTCTGTCCCCGAGCAACCGATCAAAAGCGATGAGTTCTTGAGTTATGCTGACAAATATGAGCGAGGCGGCAAGAAAAGTGGTATGGCCAGCGCTACTCGGCGAATTCCAGCACCTATCAGTGCTAGCCTAACTCAAAAACTCCAACAAACCGCAGTCGAGCTGTTTAGATTGTTTGATTGCTTTGGCGTCATTCGCATCGACTTTTTTGTTGAACCTTCTGAAGAAACTATCTATGTGGTCGAACTGAACACCATCCCCGGCAGTATGAGTTATTACTTATGGGAAGCCACACAACTGCCGTATGAAAAACTCATTGATCGTTTGGTGGAAATTGCTCGTGAGCGGCAAACTCGACAACAATCACTGACCAACTCATTTGACAGCAATATCTTGCAGATGAATAAGTTGTAACGCGGATTGAATCGACTTGCTGACATGAAAAAAATCGCTATACTCTAGGACATGCGAACTACCTTCCACGTCACCTTTGTGATCGCGACAGCCTGCTTGCTGGCGGCATGCCAACCAACGACACCCCTCTATGAAAATACGGCAGCAGCAACGTTACCCAAAGCTAGCTCTCCATCTGCCTCACCAGTATCAACTACCCCCCAGCCACCGGCTGCAGCTGACAAGAAAACAGCACCCACTACCACTATGAAAACCCTTACTGATTTCCAACCAATTGAAGCTACTGTCGTTACGTTAGTGACCACTAAAGGTGAGATTACCTTTGATCTCTATCGC
>JBPOHR010000047.1:0-33149 GCA_052035325.1 Patescibacteria group bacterium | reverse complement strand
ACAAATTTTGATATTTCTCAAATCGGGCAGAAATGAAGGGTGATGTACTCAGCACTCTTCTCAAAGCATCTCGTAACTTTTCTTCGTCAAAATGCGGTTCACCCTTAGGTATCTCTACCTGTAGTGTCGACACATGCGACATCCCGTTTATAGTTTCGAGCTTTCCCCATTCTTCAGGGATATTCCCATCGCTAGACATGCTCGCGCTGGTAAGACCTTGGGCACAAGCCTGTTCAAATGGAATTGGACGGAATGCTTCAGGGTGTTCTTTTCGCATAGAGTTTGTAGAAATTTTTCTTAGTATAGCAAATTATAATATAACAGATAGTATAATACTAATCGGTAGTGGGTCAATTTGAACCTCCAGGGCTATTCATGGACCAAACCAGAAGTATTGGCCAAGCTTGAGGACGCTATTCTGATTAAGTGGTAGTTTTCTGCTTGTTTTTTCAAACAGTGCTTGCTACAGTGACTCTTGCTGTGGAACGCAGTGAAAGTCTGCGACTGTGCCGCAACGGTGAACCCTTTACCAAAAGGGTCAGTCCGATCTTCAGCAAAGAAACAATTCTTAACGAGCATTGAGTGTCATTGGGTTTCCCTCTGATCGATGTGCTCCCCTCGAGGGAGTTTTTTTGTCCTCTTTGCATGCGGCCAGCTGTGTTTCAAAGCGTTGTAATCGTACGTAATTCCCACATGTTGGGAAGAGGAGACACATGCAAAAGGAAAAAAAAGCTATAGTCTATGCGTTTGAATTTGGAATGGGTGATCAACTCAGGCTCTCGCCTGAAATGATTTTTTTCAGTCAGTTAGTGTATTCGATTAATCCTCAGGAAGTCTTGGCAGGTATCTTGGAAGCAAGTGATAGGCTCGAACAAAATATTGTGCAGCAAATTGTTGCTGCGGGAAGTGATGCCTGGCTCCAACTTGTAGCCTATTTGAAAAAGTTTGAGTCAGATTTCCTTGAAGCTCAAGCATCCGCACTTCTACGGCAAGCATTTGGAGTACCGGTAGCACCTGGAGCTGTCGAAGTCGCGACTGATTTAGATCGTCGTGAAGCTGTCTCTATGAGAGAACGAACAACAAGTGCTGCTTCCATATTTGATAACATGAAGAGATATATCATGGAGCAAATCGCAATTCCGCTACTCGTAGTATTGAAAAATGAGGAAGCTAAACTTGATGAACAAGCGAAAGCAGAAAAGTTGGCGAGGGAAAGAGTTGATCGTCTTGCAGCAGAAACACCAGCGATAGTAAGTCGTACTGAAAGATATCAACCTGTATTTGTGTTAGCTGAGACAAAGCATCGTGAGAAACGACGGTCACTTAGAGAAATGAGGGCGAGAATGACGCAGTTACTCGTTGGTGTCAGGGGAAGACTTGATTCAACCATTGCACCATTAGTAAATCAGTCAGCAGTGCTCGCTCCTGTGGCAGCTGCTGCATAATCATTTTTTTCAACGTACGTGTTGATTTTTGCAAAGGGAAATGGATGCCCCACTAGGATTTACGATTCGTTCGTTACACTCACTCACATGCACTAGGTGGGTGCTCTCCGCCAGTTGGCGGTTCGCACTCACCGTCGCGAAAAGTTGATTCTACGTAGTGACAACCATACTTAAAAACCACCTTGCGGTGGTTTTACGTATGGATGCCCCACTAGGATTCGAACCTAGATAAACAGAGTCAGAATCTGTTGTCCTGCCATTAGACCATGGGGCATTTTGGTTTACACTGTCGTTTACAGTAGGTAGTTCAGCAAAAGTTCAGCCTAAGAACCGGTTGCTCAACTACAGTGAAGTATATCAAATAACCTTCATTATCTCGAGACTTGTCTTCAATGCGCACGAGCAGTACAGTCCAGCCCAATGGCACGCATTTTACTACTTGAAGACAATCTAGATCTAACGAGACAGCTGGTGATTTTGTTTGGAGATCTACAGCACCAGGTGAAGTCAGTTGGAACAGTTGCTGCTGCCCGAGAAGAACTGAAGAAACATAGTTTCGATCTCGTATTGTTGGATCGCGCGTTGCCGGATGGTGACGGACTCGAAGTGTTGACCGACCTCCAGCATGAGACTGATCACATTGCCTGCATCATTCTTTCGCAACGCGCGCAGATCAGTGAAAGAATCAAAGGCTTACGACTTGGTGCACTAGACTATCTAGCCAAGCCTTTTTCCCGCGAAGAACTGCTGCTTCGTGTTCACAACATCTTGCGACGTGAATTAGCTCTGCCTTCTCAATGCCTCACCTATGATAATCTGCGTTTTTGGCCTTCATCGGGAAAATTAATGATACACGACCGACCTTATCAGCTTCGGAAGCGGGAGGCGCAGTTAATGACCGTGCTGTTGCGTCATCCTGGTCAGACTTTAACGAAAGCTCAGTTGATTCAACATGTCTGGCAGGCGCAAGCTGATCAACCGGAAGACGATACCATTGAGGTCTATGTTCGCCGGTTACGTTTACGCTTGCCGGAGGCAGATAGGGGTCTGATTCAAACTATCCGTGGCTACGGCTACCGACTCAATTGCTCCACTTGATAGGAATAAGCCAAGTTTGAGTGGTGCCAATTCCAATATAGCTAGAGTACAAAACTCGCCCATGATAGAGCTCTTGGATTATTTGTTTGATAAACGTTGTACCCAACCCATGGTGGTTGGGTTTTGTACTTCGTTGTTTGCTGACAAATGCAGTTCTGGTCAACCAATTCATGCCTTTGCCGTAATCAGTGATTTGAATCAAGATATTGCTTCCCTTCAGATAACATGTCACGAGTACAACTTGATGTTGATTTGACTCATATGCTTCCCAACTATTGGTAATCGCACAACTTAATGCTTCTTGCAGCTCCAGCCCGCTACCCGGCAACTCGATATCGGTGGTTAGCTGATCAATGAGTGCCAATCGGCGTTGAGGAAAACAATCAAGTCTGGTAGTTGTCTGTGCGAGCACACTTCGAAGTGAAAAACGAGTGTCTTCACTTGGGAAGACTAACTGACAGAGGTAAGTCAGTTGTGATTTGATCTGCGTAAGCAATGCTCGTTGCCGCATGTTTGCAGATGGTAACTCCTCATTAGCTTGATCAACGGCTAGCTGTAACGTGGTCAGTGGAGTAGCAACAGCATGTTTCCAGATATTTAGGTGATGCAACGCGAGCTCAGACATACGTGAGCGAGTTATAACAAAAAGTTCTGAATTTTGGCTGAACTGCAGCAAAATTGCTCAAAATAGCACGCTTTTACTGCTGAACTATGTCGGTTAGATCCCACACTTGCAGACAGGTAGTGCCCGCAGGTCGACAGTATTGGATGATCAATAAATCAGGATCGAGCTTCATTAGCATTCGATTACTATTCACGACCAACATACTTTGTTGGTAGGCACGAGCGCGTGTTTTGAATTCATCGGGAATTCTCTGCACAGGTTGACCGATCCCATCAATAAAAATACCGTCAACCGGTCGTCGATGAAAATAGAGTGTTAAACCATCAGGTAAAGTACCGAAATATCCCTCTGTAGCCACGGCAATAGTCCCGTTTTGCCTCATGCTATTGATCAGAGCGGCAGTCTGAATCAGGCCGTGCCCTGAGGACCATTCAGTCAGATACTGTGCCTTGTCAGCTGCCACCAGGGGTAGTGCATTAGGATTAATTAAGGCTAGACCGATAAACGTCCCACTTCCAGCGAGCATATTGGCAACCATTAGTATCAAAATTATGCCACTCAAGAGTAGTTTGCCCATCGAGGTTTTCTTGTCCGCACGCAGTGGCGTGATAAACGCGGTGACATATGACTGGATTGATAACGTACCTGCTACCGTCAACCAAATAGCCATGGGCATGAAGTAGCGTGGATAGACGACCTTACCGAGTAGAGTGATTGGCAACAAAAATAATACACTGCTCCAAAAAAGCATGTGGATGGCTCGTTTGTGCGCTGGCAAGAATAACCCACCGAGAATAAACGTTAGTAGAGGCAGGCTAAGGTACGCGATAAAGTAGCCGATATAGGTTGGGAAGTTGGGTAGCGTCTGACGCCATGCCCCGTTGAGAACATCGCTAACGGGATAGAGAAAGTCGCTACCTCGGCTAAATAATTGCCCAAATCCCGGTACGAATTTCATCGCCGCAAACAGACCGAGGCCGAGTGCGCTCACACCTGCTAGATGGAGTGACAAGCGGATGAGGCGATCTCGCTTCCACGCAGGCAGTACCAAATATGCTGTTATGAACGTTGGTAAAACCAAAATTGCCGGTACTTTGGTCCACAACGCTGCTCCTAGCCATAGTCCGCTCCACAGTACCCATCGCCAGCTGAAGTGGTCTTTGGTGGTACATTTGACGATGCCAATCCAGACGAACGTTAAGGTAAGCACAAGTAAACTGTCAATCAAGGCTAACCGATGATGAAAGTACCAGAAAGGTAAAGTGGTGGTGAGGATCATTGCCAGCAAAATACTCCATCGTTTGCCGCCCAGGATCTTGGTCAACCAACCTATTGCTCCTACTTGGATTAGACCAATCGCTACACTTACCAGGCGAGCACTCAACACTTGATCAATTGACAGGAGTTGAAAGGGAGTAAGTAGCCAAATAAAGAGCGGCGTTTTGCCATCATTGAGAGCAAAGAATGCATAGCGTAATGGATCATCAACGATCAGTTGTGCCCAGCGGATATAGATTGCTTCATCAGCAAAGACGGGTAATAGCGTCAAACTTACTACATGTGTGACCAGATACAACACACCAACGGCGAGAAATGCCCAATTAGACTGAAGTGATGAAACGATTTTTTTCACTATGACTTATTGTACCTGGTTTGTTGCCAAATCGCCCAGATGAGACCAAGGATTGCTGCTCCAGCCAGACCATACCAGGTAATTTGAAGTTGGTGGGCGAAGACAGCACCTTCAAAGTTATTTGCCAGCAAATAAGGAATGTAACGGGCAAAACCTACGAAGCTACCAAGCAAGATAGTGGTGCGAAGCCAGCGCGCCAGCATGGAATTTGCCGGGAATAAGGGAATCCAGACGAGTACCCAGCTCCAGTACCACGGGTGAAATTGTTGTGATCGAGAACTTAGTAGTGGTACAAACAGGAGACAGGCAGCCGCAACTGGCCAGTAATCAGTGATAAAACGCTGAACGTGTGCGGAAATTTTCACTACGTACGTGTTGAAAAAAATGCCAATGTATATTGGTACTAACAAAATTGTGGCAAGTTTGATGCTTGCCGAAAATGCCAATAACGGCAGACTCGCAAGTATCCACCAGATTCGTGGTTTTAACTTACGTACCTCACTGATAATTCCCAGACTCAACACAGCAGGCATCATCATCCAGAGGTCGTTATGGTGAGTGCCAATTATCTCTATCAACACGAATGGATTCAACATCACCACCCACCACCACCAGCCATCAAGATTTTTGCGTTGCATGAGCCATTGGAGCACTACACCCAACAACATCCAGCTAAGGACACTCCACAGGCGGAAACTAAGCCAGGTAAGAAGTAATTTGCCTAAGCCAAAACTATAGGGTATTAATGACATCACTGTCCATGTATACCCATACGGCGCAGGCGTGTGGACATTGTGCATAAATCGTACCCAAGGATCATCAGCGAAATCGAGTGCTACTTTGACGTGAGGATTAGCCTGGTAGACCATCACCATTTTGGCATTGAACATGTAGTTGAAAGCGTCGTAGGACAACGCATTCATCGCGATTAACATCGGAGCTAGTATTACCAAAGCAAGTAGCCAACCCTGACGAGTGGCAAACGCGGTACGTAGCCATGCACGACCGGCGATGAGCCAACAACCAAAGCTTAACCAGATGTTTGCCATAATTAGCACGTACGCTTGAACGAGCAATTCACGATTGTTGAAAAACGTTTTCCACATCCAGAGTTGCCACTGCCAATACGGTGTCCAACTGGATAAGACTAAATTGGGAGCTGTCAGTGCATACGAAAACCAAGCATACGCGGACACGCTCAGCCAAAACCACAGCGTGGTAATCCAAAATAGCCAGGGCCTGGTAGTAACGCTTGTCATGGTCAGCGTGACCGGTACTGACCAGCCAGGTCAGCTAGGCGGACACGAATGATATCAACCAACATTCTCAAAGAATCTTTGACAGGACTGACACGATCTGTTTCGTGGTGAAACCATTGGATTGGAACTTCTGCAATCTTTTTGCCCGCCTTACGAGCGAGGAAGAGCACTTCCACATCAAACGCTCCTGTAAAGGCATCCTGACGCTCATCATGGCGACCATAGATGTGCATCTGTCTGAAGAGTAGCTCAGTCGCGTCACTCGAAAAGAGTTTGAAGCCGCACTGGGTGTCGTAGATACCAGGTAGGGCAATCGTTTGGACGAGCATGTTGAAACCTTTACCCATGAGATGTCTGTACCATGGTTCTTCATCACGCAATGCACCTGTAATCTCGCGAGAGCCAATGATTACCTCGTAGCCTTCACTGGTATAGGGAAGTAGTTTTTGTACCTCAGCCAGAGGGGTCGATTGATCAAAGTCAGTGAAGAGTCGCCATTGACCCTGCGCAGCCAGCATACCAGATTGGACTGTCGGTCCTTTCCCCGCATGGGGATTGTGCAGCACCCGTACTCCAGTATGATTCTTGGCAACGGTGTCAAGTTCATCAGCAGTCCCGTCGCTTGAGCCGTCATCACTCAGGATAACTTCCCAACTATAATCTTGTTTTTCCAAATAAGAAAACACTTCTTCCAACACCCCCCGACGCAAATTTTTTTGTTCGTTATAGGATGGAATGACGACAGACAAAAAAGGTGATGCCATAGCTTAACGACGGAAAATCGAGATATCCGGTCCTCCAGGTATGGTGAGTGTAGAGGGATTTGCTTTATTTGGGAAGATCACAATTTCGTAAATAGGCACGTTGGCTACGTCAGCAACATGTTCTTCATTGATGACCACCAGCGTGTCTGCTTCTGCTGCTCTCTCTGGGGGAAGCGGCGGTCGGTCGGTCGTGGATAAGTAGTAGCGGTAATTTTGGGCGTAGAGGTCTTTGCTTGGTCCAAGCAGAACCAAACTATATTTTTCACCATCTTTAAGTTGTGGATATATAACTTCTGCTGTGTGTTTGACATCAAGGATTGTCCAGGCCTGGGCCCCAAAAGGCATATGCATCAAGTTATAGCCGGCATATGCCACGAGTGTCACGACCGTGATCAAGATTCCCCACTTTGCTTGAGTAAGTGTGCCGAGCCAGTATCCCCAGAACATAAATGCTACGGGAAAGATGAAGAGTAAATAATGATCAAAAATAGCGTGTTGGTATAACGCTGTCCCCACAACTGCCGGTATCAAGAAGCTGATGAGTAAGGTGAGTCCATTGCGGTTGTCACCTTTTGATTTTTGGAGTACAACGATGCTGGCTGCAACCAAGGCAGCGACGCTAAGCATACCCACCAGCTGATTTTTTCCGAACAGATGGTCATAAAGAATAGTTTGTGCTCTACCATTGGTGTTGCGGGCAATGGCAGCGACTTTAAGAGCGAATGATGAACTTTCTTGTGGATCTATGATTTTTTCTTTACTGAACAAACTCGCAAACGCTTTGGTGTTTAAACCTTCGTGTTTTAGGTCAAACAGGATTAATGGGGTGAGCGAAACAGCAAACAGTACCACACTAGCTATTACCGCCAACACCAACGTTCGCCAAGCACCGATCGAAGCCCGATTACGCACCATGCCCACGATCTGGATAAGTCCAATACTACCGATACCACCAACCGCCAGCAAGCTGAGGTAGTGCAACTGAATCAAGATACAAAAGCCAAGTGTTGCCAGCAGCCAGTACCAAGCACTTTTTGTCCAGGCGCGATAGGTTGCCCAGATGACGAGTAGCATCACAATGGGCGCAGGATTGGGATTCCAACTAAAACGCGACGATGTGACGAGCACAGATGAGATCGCCATCATCAGTGCAGCAATGGCTGCAGGTGTTTTGCCAAGCAGTTCTTTGGCAACCAAGTATGTCAAAGGAACGGCAACGATACCAAGAATGGTGATCGCAATTGCCGGACCGAGTGGGCTAGGGTAACTAAGCATCAGCCAGGGCAACATAAAGTAGTAATACAAAGGACCCAAGTACATGTTGCCAACACTGGTAACTGGGCCAATGAAGACAGGGTCTTTATTGATGAAGATGTTGCTAACAATTAACGCATCACGAGCCTGATCACCTTGAAACATTAAAGTGGGTATGTAGTTCCATGATCGCAACACAGTGCCAAGCAGCGTAGCGAGGATGACTACGACTACTTGCCAGCTGATAGAGGACACGTGTAGCTTCATTTGGTGGGTGATGGCTTTTTGGCACGCCAAATTAGGTTGCTATAAGCAAAAAAGTTCCAGAACATGCCCACTAGTATGCCAACTACTGCGAAGACGAGACCAGTATCAACGTCAAATTGAGTCAAGGGAATAGTAAACAGCGCAAACAGACCGATGAATTTCTCTCCAAGTGTGTTGAGTACAAACTGGATTAAGATAGAACCCATTGAGGCGATATTGAACTGAATAAATTTGATGGGCCACTCAATGACTTTTAATTTTCGATCAGCGAATGTCCAGAGGTTGCTCAACAAAAAATTAAGCACAACAGCGGCTTCAATACTTAGCAGGGTAGCCATTTGGAATGCGCTAATACCAATTAAGTTCAATCCGGGAATGAAGTTGCGGAAAAGTTGAAGTGAGATTAACTGCGTCATTGCTCCCAGTCCACCAACGATCACAAACTTGAAGATGCGGCTCGACATAATTTCAGCGATACGGACTTTTAAGATAAAGAAAAGTGCATTTTTAATATACTCTGCGCCGAGCTTGGAGTGGCCAATAGTTCGGTCCACGAAGACAAAGGGTACTTCCGCGACCTTAAATCCCTTGCGGACAGCTTTATGAAGAAAACCCACTTGAAATGCGTAGCCTGAGAATTGTTCAGAATGTAGCTCGGGAGAAACTGCATCATAGACACGACGAGTGATGGCGCGATAACCAGTTGTCCAGTCGCGAATGCGGAAGTCTGTCAGCACGGTCATGATGAATAGATTGCCCACAACACTAAGAAACTTTCGATGGATGCCCCAGTCAGCGGGGATACCACCACCAGTCACATACCGTGAACCGAGCACGAGATCATAACCTTCATCAATTTTTTGCAAAAATGCAGGAATTCTGGTTGCATCATGTGATAAATCTGCATCAAACTCAAAGACGACATCAGCTTTCAACTCACCAAACGCGTGTGCCATTCCCTTGAGATATGCTCCGCCGAGACCAGATTTTTGTTTATTGAGGACGAGATGAATCTGGGCATGTTTCTTGGTCAGAGCTTCCACAACCTCATAGGTTTTATCTGGTGATGTGTCGTCGACGACGACGATGCCCATTTCCCAACCCCGACAGTCTTTGAAGACGCTCAATAATAAGGGAATGACCTTAGCAATGTTTTCGCGCTCGTTGTAGGTGGGGATAATGACGAAGGCTTTTGGCATAGTGATTACGTGTTACTCGCAGCTTCTAGTTCAAGTTCGGCTTTGACCATAATTTCTACCAATTGGGCAAAGTTAACGGTGGGGTGCCAACCGAGTTGTTGGTGAGCTTTACCAGAGTCACCAATCAGTAGGTCGACTTCAGCAGGGCGATCGTACTTAGGGTTGTGTTGATACACTGCTTGCCAGTCAGAGATGCCAGCTACTTGGCAAGCCAGTTCCAAAAACTCTTGGACGGAGTGAGTTTCACCAGTAGAAATCACGTAGTCGTCAGGTTGTTCTTGTTGGAGCATCAACCACATGGCTTCGACGTAATCTTTGGCGTAACCCCAGTCACGTTTAGCATCGAGATTACCGAGTTCGACGTGCGTTTGCTTGCCTAGTTTGACGCGTGCTACACCATTGGCGATTTTGCGGGTGACAAACTCAAGACCACGACGAGGTGATTCATGATTAAACAAAATACCTGAGACGGCAAACATGTTGAAGGATTCTCGGTAATTGACGGTAATCCAGTGGCCATAGACCTTGGCAACACCGTATGGTGAGCGGGGATAAAACGGTGTGTTTTCACTTTGTGGTACTTGTTGGACTTTGCCAAACATTTCACTCGAACTGGCCTGATAAAACTTCGCACCAGGGCATGCTAATCTGACTGCCTCGAGAACTCGTGTGACACCTAGCGCAGTATATTCACCCGTCAGGACTGGTTGTTCCCAACTAGCCTTGACAAACGACTGCGCCGCTAAGTTGTAGACTTCGTCGGGTTGAATGTCCTTGAGGGCATAGGTGATAGAGTGTTGATCCATCAAATCACCAGATACCAACTCTAGGTTTGGATGGTGCATGATGTGGTGAATGCGTTCGTAGTTTTGTGTACTTGTGCGACGTGTCAGACCATAGACTTGATAGCCTTTATCGAGTAACAGCTCGGCCAAGTACGAACCATCTTGTCCAGTAATTCCGGTAATAAATGCTTTTGGCATACGCTATTCCTTTTATATGACTTTGATTTGATCGCGCCAATATTCCAGAACGCGACGTAGGGTGACATCGAGCTCAATTGCTGGGCTCCATCCTAACATGGTGATCTTACTAATGTCGGCGGTTATGCTAGGAATGTCAACAGGTCGAAAGCGATCTTGATCAATAACGACTGGTATTTCTTGAGAAGATAATGAGATTAAGTGGTCGAGGATTTCTTGCATACTCCGAGGTATTCCTGAGCCGATGTTGTAGACCTCGCCGCGTGCACCAGCAGTCATCACTAGGTGGTAGGCTCTGACTACGTCCTTGACGTCACAAATATCGCGTTGTGCTGATAAATTGCCGACGCGTAGCTCGGTTTGTTGGTGCTGTTCGATTTGAGCGATCTGCTGCGCGAAGCTCGCTACCGCAAATTGGGCTGTTTGGCGCTCTCCAATGTGATTAAATGGGCGCACTCGGACGATATCGAGCTGATATGAGTAGTGGTAAGCCAGACCGAGTAAGTCTTGGCTGACTTTGGAAACAGCATACGGATTGGATGGCCCGAGTGGAGCATCCTCCATAAGAGGTTCTGGGTTACTACGAAAACTTGGTCGAAGGACGTCATACTCTTGACCACTACCTACAATGAGGACTCTACATGAGGGAGCATACTGACGAACAGCTTCAAGCAGATTGAGCTGCAGTGTCACATTGCTGACAAGAATTTTCTCCGCTTGAGTAAAGCTTGAGCTCACCTCGGCAATCGCCGCCAAGTGGTAAATCTGGGTAGGCTTCAGTCGTTCAATTAACTCATTTGCAGCAGTCAAATCAAGCAAATTCACCTGATGAATATGGTCAACAGGTAGCCAATCCATGATCAGTTGATCGGGGTTGGAGTAGGTGGTGGTGTGAATATCTTTTTCACCTTGACTGAGGAGAAATTCAATCAGGTGTGAGCCCGCGAAGCCTGTGCCGCCAGTAATCAGAATTCGTTCTGCCATAGTTAGGTGGTTCCTTGACCAATACCAATATAGTTATAGCCCCAAGCCTCGACTCGTTGACGATCAAATTGGTTGCGGGCATCGACGAACCACTGCTCTTCCGATAGATGTCGCACTGTGCCAAAATCAAAATTGATAATTTCTGGCCACTCGATCAAGTTAAAAATAACTTCAACGTCCTGAGTGGCGGTGGCAATATCTTGATGATAAGTGAGCGCGGGGTGATCTTTGATGAAATGTGGGGCTACTGGCAGAGCCATGGGGTCATAGGCTTTCACAGTAGCACCATGTTCTGTCAAGTACTCGATTGTGGCAATACTAGGCGCAACTCGCATATCATCAGTGTTTGGTTTGAAGGACAAACCTAAGACAGCTACTTGGCGACCGTGCCAGCCATTGACTTGTGTCCCAATTTTCTCGAGAAGCAATGGGATGCGAGCATGATTTAGTTCGTCTAGTTTGTTAAACAAATTATCACCTAGTCCGACTGACCTTGAGTATGCAGCCAGTTCAGCTACATCCTTGGGGAAGCAGGAGCCGCCATAGCCAAAACCGGGATACCAGTAGTGACTACCGATGCGTTTATCTTTGCCAATAATCTGGATGACTTCATTGACATCGGCGCCGAGATGTTCACAGAGATTTGCGACTTCGTTGATGAAGGCAATCCGGTTCGCCAGGTACGCGTTGGCCGCGTATTTACCCATTTGAGCAGAACTTGGGCGAACGTGAACAATGGGTGCATTGAAGGGAGCATGGAGTTTAGCCAGCGTCTCGGCGACGTCTGGATTTTCGGCACCAATCACCACGCGATCAGGATGAAGCGTGTCTTCTACAGCGCTGCCTTCCCGCAAGAACTCTGGTAGAGATGCCCAGTGGACGACTGTTTGGCTATGTTGGGCAAACAAGGTTTTAAGCTGATCGATGGTGCCGGGTGGGACGGTAGACTTGACGGCAATAATTGCTCCAGTTTTGACGAGTGGTGCGAGCGACGTGACGACACTGTTCACAAACTTAAGATCAGCTTTACCTTCTTTGTCAGAGGGTGTGCCAACGGCAATGATAACCAAATCAGCTTGGGGAATTGCTTCCTGGTAACTCGTTGTGAAGTGAAGACGGCCTGTTGCTAGCTCTTGCTTCAATAAATCCTCCAAACCGGGCTCAAAAAAAGGTACTTTACCTTGGTTAAGAGACGCAATTTTATCTTCCATCACATCAAGACCAAACACCTGATGACCTAGCGACGCATAGACCGCCGATGACACTACACCTACAAACCCAGTACCAATGATCGTCAATTGCATATAGGCTTAGTATAATTGCCTCATCCTGTACTGCCTAGAGGCTCTCCATGCATATCAACATTCTAACGATTTTTCCAGACTTCTTCCGCGATCCGCTCTCGAGTTCGATGCTGAAGAGGGCGGTTACGGCGCAGGTAGTCCAGTACCAGGTGATCAATATCCGCGACTTTGCTTCTGGCAAACATCAGCACACTGACGATCGACCCTTTGGGGGTGGACCCGGTATGGTGATGCAGATTGAACCAATTGATCTTGCACTGCGGTCGCTCGGGGTTGCTAGGGGCCAGGCTAGCTCACAGATCGTGTTGACCTCGGCCAAAGGTAGTGTCTTCACCCAGTCAGTGGCGCGTGATTGGTCAAGCTTGCAGACTTTGACGATTATTTGTGGTCACTATGAAGGTGTTGATGAGCGTGTAGCCGAGCACTTGATTGATGCCGAAGTGAGGATTGGCGACTATGTGTTAACGGGTGGTGAGCCGGCGGCGCTCGTCATGGTCGATGCTGTAACCCGCCTGTTGCCTGGCGTACTGGGCAACGAAGCAAGTCCTATTGATGAATCACACAGTGTGCCTGGTGTGCTTGGTCATCCACAGTACACGCGGCCAGAGGAATATCGTGGATGGCGAGTGCCAGAGGTGTTGCTGGGTGGGAATCATGCGGTGATAGAGGAGTGGCGTAGTGCCAAGAAAACAACTCCAGATCACAGGTCATAATTAGGAAATGTAAAAATATGTTGATAGAAATTAAGCATGTCCCCCCTGTTATCGATCATCGCATATATGATTACTTAGAACCTCATGTTTTGTTGAGGCATAAAATCGAAGAAGTGTTAAGCCAAGTACCAGAAGAAGATGGTTTTAACGCAACAAGAATATTACTGCAGAGATGGTTGAATCCAGAGTCTGTTAGTGATGCTAATGTGCATGAGCTGATTCCAATAATAACTAATCTTCTCGATTCGTTGAGACGTTTTGAAGAAAATGGTCAAGCTATTATGACCGTACCAGCTTATCGATTCTGTGTTGTGATGACTGCTGTTGCATTGTCAATCTTAGAACAGCACTCTCAGCAGTCCATGGTGCAGATGGCTGCAGACGCTTTACAGCAAGGAGGCATTTCAAGTGACACATTTCGAAACATTATTGAACAAGGTTTCTCCACAACAGTTGTGGACATTTCCGCAGAAGCAAGTAGACAAGCTAGAGTGCATTTGGCTGAGTTAATTAGTTCAACGTTTAGAGAAAAACGAGTTGGAAAGAGGATGTGGTTGGTTCCAGTGAGTACTGAAAAACTTTCGCTTTTTAAGTCAAAAGTGCAACTGTCTCTTGCAACTGCTGATGAATTGTATTGTCAGGAACTATGGACGACCATAGGTTCAATTACGCCAGATGAACTACCTTCTCCAAACAGTGAAGCTTTTGCGACAACAATCAACCAACTATACTCCGCAGTGATTAGCAGATTACATGTTTTGAAAAGCGAGTCATCTTTTAAATTGTTAAGCCTGTATTTATCCTTGACTGAGACTCCACCATTTACATGGTATGCAAATAAAAGTGTTGGTTATCGTTGCGATTTGTCGCCTGCAAAAAGAGTGGTGTTTGCGTCACTAGTTGAAAGCATTGGATATTTAGACACTGATGTTCAGTCAGAGCTGTTCATGCAAGTAGCAGAAGTACTCAGAATAGGATTTGATGAGGTTCTTTTGTTTCATTTGTCCACACTCGTTGAAGCGGTAGAGAGAGCTGCAGAGTTTAATTCACCTCTTTTGGAAGTAATACGCAAACAGGTTATTAAGCATAAAGAGCGTTTTTTACAACAGCTACATGAAAAAGAACCGTCAAAAATTAAAAGAACAGCATTATTTTTAAGACTCTGTACGCTACTTCAGATTTGTGTGGCGAGTGAGTTCTGGATAACCATACTTGATTTATTGTCAGATGTCACAGATTCATTAACGCAATCTCAGCAGAATACACTAAAACACTTGACGGACACGGCACTTGACGCGATTGTTGATGCTAATACTGGAGTAACGTCAGAATCTGTGCAAAGGTCTGAGGGGATGTTGGATGGGCTGCTTAGCCAATTATCAAATATACAGATCAAGCAAGATGCCACTATTGATGCTGCATACATCCCAAGTTTAATTGATAACTGGTCGAAAAATAGAATGGTTGAATAGGGCAAAGTGATCTGAAGTATAAACATGAAAAATATTGTACTTGTCTATATTACATGCACTGATGTGGCGCAGGCTCAATCGATTGGTCAGACACTACTCCAAGAACGATTAGCGGCCTGTATTAATATCCTTCCGGAAATGACTTCTCAGTACTGGTGGCCACCTCAAGCTGGTGAACTAGAAACAGGTCATGAAGCAGTACTGCTGGTGAAAACGTTGGAAAAGAAGTTTGAAAACGTGGTGAGCCGAGTTAAACAACTACACAGCTACGATGAGCCTTGTGTGATGGGCTGGCCGGTACCGTTTATATCTTGTACATACAAGAAATGGTTGATGGGAGAGTTAGAGATTCCAGTAGGTTGAACATCAGTCTATACTTATTTGAGTGATGAAAATAAATAAAATCTTTCTAGTCATTCTATTTTTTGCGGTAACTATCCTTGCTGTTTATTTTATCGCTTTGAGTGTCATCGATGCTCGTCTTATATCAAAAAATCTGCCTCAAACAAAACAGTTTATCGCTCAAAACGAGGAAGGAATCAAGTTCATCTTGCAAGAAGCACAGAAGTGTACGATACCGTCATGCTCAAGTAATCAGTTAGCACCAGCTATTCAGCAACACATCCAATCTGTGGATTTTGAATATGGTTTTTTGTTCGTACAAAATGACGCGTTAATGTTAATAAAGTCAGATGGTGAGTACGAAGGTTATGGCACGAATAACGAGATTAACCCAGATGTTAGACCGATGCTAGATCTCATACATGGAGTGAAAAGTGATCCCATAATTTGGAAGAACAGATTGTTCTATGCAAAAGCAGGCCAGAAAACACGAGACCTGCTCGTAGTTCCTGTGACAACAAGTGGCGTGTTTACGGCAATTTTAAGACCTTTGTAGCTATTTTTGATGACAGATTTTTTTGTGTTATACAATATGCCACATGCCAAATTCAGATTACGATGAAGACACGTTTCGCTATCACTACAATAAAGATGTAATCGCTGCAGATGGAAGTAGTTTTTCGCTTCAATTACCTGTCCCAGTAAGGGCAATCTTGGCGCATATTTCTAACACGACATTTTATGGGTATCATGAACGACAAATTAGCCATGATGCCTCAGAAGCGGAATTTAATTCTGTTTTGCAGATTATAAGGTTCGCTAAGGCAATAGCTGAGCTAATAGCGAGTGATGGAGATGATCCTTCGTTAAGTGCTTCATTTGTTAAAGCTGCAGCAACATTATTCCAAAAACTTCGTCTTCCTGAATATCCCTACGGTTATGAAGTTGTCCAATTGACAGGCAGGATGGGCGTAGATAGAAGTGGCTCGCGTGTACCAATTGGCAAAGATGGAGTAGAGCGGTCTGTGACTCTTAGCATGATCAGAGAAATTATGACTGGGTGCACTGTCCCTAAGTCAACTTCTTAAATCTTGGTGGTCATTTCTCGCACCTTCGCACCTGCGTGATACCAATTTTCATTGGTTCATCACATTTTGCTGGCGTAACCCAATATCCTTGCCACTGCTCAAAAGCTACTTTGCTTCCGTCACTAATTGAGGGTTCGCTCAGCAAGATATAGGTTTTTTCAGCGGTGATTCCAAAGTTCATGGGCGTGACTTGAGCACTTTGGGCCATCCACTCGTTGAGATATTGATATGCAACTGGGATTAAATTGGGCACAAAGACTTCAAGCGGTACTTCCCCTTCAGGGGCAAGTGTCCGCGCGTATCTGAGGGCTGCCATTTGAGTAGCGGCCGTGTACTGGAAGTTGGCAATATCAAAGTGAATTCGCACAAAGCGCAGAAAAATACTTGCCCAAATAATTACCACGGCAGCAATTAGGCCTTTGAGCAGCATAGGAAATCGTTTGCCAAGCTGATGCACTGCCAAAAACAGTATGGTCAGCATCGGCAAATAGTGGGCGTTCACGTAGTAATCGAAAAATGAGCCGTTATTGCCACGGTGAAACATGAGTAGTATCAGCGGTAGCCAACAATAACCAAGCCAGATCCAGGCTTCAGGTTCGGTTCGCATCAGGACTAGTACCACGACGCTACTCGCTACGACACCAGCCAACAATACGTGGGTAGCAGGAGCGTTTGCCGTTAAGGTATCACTGAGTGCTCGGACGATTTCAGTGGGTCGTTCTCGCCAGATTTGTGCCAGGGGCACTTGTTTGGAGGTGTCAGAAAAGGCAGCCACAAATGAGGTGGTAATCAGAAATCGATTACGGATTTCAAATAGTCCTTGTGGAGCTAACGTAAGTGCAAAGGCGAATGCTGCTAGCACTAAATGCTGCCAAGCATACACAGCGTTAGGTCTTTTCCACAAGATATGAAGTCTTTTTGGAGCAACAGTAATCAACCACTCAGGAAGTTTGATGAACCACAACGTCCAGATCCCTAGCATTGGTGCCAGAAATAAGGTGTAGGCCAGTTCAGTTTGGAGTGACAAGCCATACGCGAATGCAGCGACTGCCAGCCACCACGGATTGCGACGGGAACGGAACAATGCAAATAGTGTGATAAGGATTGTGGGTACAACGAACGAAGGGTTCCAGATCGTGCGTGCTTGGTAAATGGCACCGGGGGTCACAATGAGCGCAAGTAGTGTCAATACTGCCCATTTGGCACCGATGCGGGGTTTGAGCATCAAATACAGCAGCGGAAATGTCAGAACAATTAAGAAGGTTTGCCAGGTGGCAACACCAAACGGACTGCCTTCACTTAACAGAAATCCCGGTAGTAGTGCGTAGTAGTAAAAGGGACCTAGGAAAACGCCAGGCAAGCCAGTGGTTGGTCCAATTAATGTAGGATCACCTCGACTGATACGTTGTAAGACATACATATCACGACCTTGGTCGTAGGTGAAGGTCATGAGTTCAGCTAAGCGAAATTGTCGGATGCCAAAGGCTACAAGAACTAAAGCTGCGACTAACAGTGCTTCTCGGTAGTGCCATACTTTGTGCCAAATACCAGAAAGTGTCATGTGATTTAGGGTGCTATCACGACTTTGCTGAGCGCGTCTTTGACTGATAGCTGACTAAAGTCTAGAGCTTTTTGTAGTTTGCTGCAATCCATAGCAGTGTTGCGCTGATAAGGGCGATTGGTGGTCTTGAGATACTCTGTTAGTGATCCATGTTTGACGTCGTATCCTAAATGGTGCAAGTCGTTAATGGTTTGTCCAAACTCGTAATCACTCCAACTTTCGCCAGCAGAGGCGTGGTAAAGACCAGTTGCTTTGGTGCGGATGGCCCAGTCAATGACTTTGACAAAATCATCGATGAAGGTTGGTCCGAAATGATGATCATTGAAGAGTGGGCGACCAAGTTCAAGGTTTGCGATGGTTTTGCGCACGATATCAGGCCGAGGGAATACATCTGAGCGGAACGGGAAATCGATGCGTAAAATCGTCCACGGCGACGAACTAGCCTGCACGGCTTCTTCTGCCAAGGCTTTAGTTTGGCCATACCATTCGATGGGATGCATAGCATCTGCTTCGGTATATGGTGTTTCCTTTTCACCATCAAATACAAACGCGGTCGAAATGTGAATGAGATGTTTACCTGTAGACGCCGCCGCTTTGACCAGATTTTCTGTCCCCGTGACGTTGACTTTGTAGGCGATGCCAGTAGTATCACCACTTTGTTGCCAAGCTGCAGTGACATCAGTAAAGGCGGCAAAGTGAACGATGAAGTTGGCATCATTATTGCTCAACTGAGTCATCACTGAATCATAGTTAGTAATATCTGTGGGCTCAGTGGGATGATTGATGTCTAGATTTTCAAATGTGTATGCGTCGCCAAAGGTACTGAGCAATTTCGAACCCACTAATCCAGATAAGCCAGTGGTGAGTAGGGAGGTCATGGGGTGCGTTGCTGATAATTTGTAGCAAAAAAGTCTTTAGCCTTTTCTTTTAGTGGTCGCCACCAGTCTTGATGTTCCTGATACCAGGTAATGGTTCGTTGAAGACCTTCTTCAAAGGTCACACTGGGAGACCAGCCGAGTTCCGTATGTAATTGTGACCAGTCAACACTATATCGACGGTCGTGACCAGGGCGATCAGAGACAAACTCGATCATGTCTTCTGATTTACCCATTAGGCGCAAGATAGTTTTGACCACTTCTAGATTGGAAACGTCATCTTGAAGACCGCCAACCAGATACGTGTGACCTTCTTGACCGTCTGTCAGGATGCGATCAATTGCGCTGCAGTGATCTTGGACGTAGAGCCAATCTCGGACGTTCAAGCCGTCGCCATAGACAGGGACTTTTTGACCGTCAATCAGGTTGGTAATGGCCAGTGGGAAAAGCTTCTCGGGGAAATGGTATTCACCATAGTTATTACTACAATTGCTGAGTGTGTAAGGTAGTCCAAATGTCTCGCCGTACGCTCGTACCAAGTGGTCTGACCCTGCTTTGCTTGCTGAGTAGGGACTACGAGGATCATAGGGTGTATCAGAAGTGAACTTTTCACTTGAATTAAGCTCTAGTGACCCAAAAACTTCATCAGTTGAAATGTGATGAAATCGCGCAACTTTATGACGTAGTGCTGCATCGAGTAACACCTGAGTGCCCACAACATTGGTCGTCACAAAAGCACCAGGGTCAAGTACCGAGCGATCGACATGCGACTCTGCAGCGAAGTGAACCACGATATCGACGCCAGCCATCACCTCGTCAACGATTTTTCCATCAGTAATCGAACCTTGCACAAATCGATACTGGGGATTGTGCTCAACGTCACGTAGGTTTTCCAGATTGCCGGCGTAGGTGAGCGCATCCAGATTTATGATTTTGTCTCCTGGATATTTATTCAACCAGTAGTGAATAAAATTGGAGCCGATGAATCCAGCACCACCAGTGATAAGTAAAGTTCTCGTGAGCATATAGGCACACTAACTTATTTGCTTGCGAATGACAAGAGTGTATAGAAATAACCAGTTAACATCATGAGAATAACAACCACTACGACCAGCAGACGAATGATCACTTTGTCGCTCACCGGTCGATCAGTTTTGGGAAAGAGAGAGTTTAGAAGTAACTTCATGACGGAATTTTTCTAGAGCTCGATCAATATAGACCCATTGTCCATTGTACTGCGTCAGTGGTGGATGTGTCAGCACTCCCTGTGGATTATCAGGGAATATGCTGAGTGTCTGACCTACGAACTCAAGAGTGGAGCGATGAGGATAGAGCGTTTTAGCTAGGGCAATAAGTTCAACGAGAGGCAATTGGGATGCAAAGTTTTCGCGGTAGTACTTAGCCAACAAGGCGGTTCTGTGTAGATCAAAATACGTGTTTGGTTGAGTGAGCTTATGTAGTAGGGCGGTAATTACCTGTTGCTGACGTTTGGTTCTGGCTTCGTCACCTCCTTGGTCGCCTGCACTCTTACGGCTTCGTACGTACTGGAGCGTTCGTTCACCGTCAAGGATTTGGTTACCCGCCTCAAATGTGACTGTTTGATACAGCTTAGCCGGATCGCGCTCAGTTGTCACATCAACGTCTGGGCGGGGGAATAAGGGATCGCTAAAGCCTTCGGGTACCTCAATTTCTATGCCGCCGACTAAGTCAACCATGGAACCGAGTTGGTCGATACTGATGACGATAGTATGATGCAATGGTACTTGGGTTGTGTCGCTAATGACTTGAGTTGCCAGGTCACTGGGTTGGTTTGGGTTACGTTCACGACCGTATGTATACAGGGCATTGATTTTGGTCAAGTAGTCGGGAAACCATAAATCCCGTGGTAAAGAGAGTGCATTCAGTTGTCCAGTAGAGAGATTGGCCGACACAATCAGAATTGAGTCAGACAGCACGGCCGTGTCTCCTCGGGTTGGTAGTTCATCAATACCAAGTATCAAGAAGTTTGTGTGACCGGCGGTAGTTGTTGGAGTTGCTTGCCAAGCTGTTTGAATGGTCTGAGAGAGATCGGTGATAGAGTATCCACTTATCTGTGAAAAGCGTGTGAGCTGGTGGAGCCCCAAGCCAGCCATTATTAGGACGCTGATGCCTAGAAAAAGCATCACAAAACCGGCTGTCACCACTGACGCTATTAAGATGACACTGAGGGTAGAGCCACTTCGACCTAGTCGCAGCATATAGTCATTGTAGCGTAGAATAGCCATATGCGAATACGTGCATGGGTAGTGGGAATGGTTCTGGCAGTGGTTATTGGCAGTGTTTCGTGGCCATTACTTCGTCCAGAGTTTTTCTTTGTACATGATTATGTTCATGCTGCTCGGATCGGTGAAGTCTGGCGTGGGGTGAGTGTGGGCCATATACCCGTGCGCTGGTCACAATATTTTGGATTTGGGTATGGGATGCCGTTGTTTGAGTTCTATGCGCCGCTACCTTACTACTTTGGTGCGATTTGGTATGCCATTGGTTTGCCAGTAGTTATAGCAGTTAAGTTGGTTTTTTTGACGGCAACAGTGCTGGCGGTGGGTGGTGCGTATCTGGCAGGACAGGCATTTGGGGGCAAGCGAGCTGGCTTGGTTGCTGCAGTCTTATTTGGTGTTGCACCCTACCGTGCTGTGAACTTATTTGTCCGTGGAGCGGTGAGTGAATCATGGGCGATGGCCTTTTTCCCTTGGATTACTTGGGGAATTATGCTCGTTGTCAAACGAAAAAAGTGGGGTTGGTTGGTGCTGACGGCAAGTTTGGTTGGTCTACTACTTAGTCATAATTTGAGTAGTCTGATGTTTGTTCCATTAAGTGTCGTATTTGGTGGAGCGGCGTTATTGTTATCCCATGGTCGTCGTCAGCTACAGGCGTGGGTAGAGTTGGTGGGAGCATATATTTTGAGTGTAGGGTTGGCAGCGTACTATCTTTTCCCCGCATTTCTAGAAAAAGACTTAACACAAATTGGTCTGATTGTAGGAGGCTACTTTGATTATCGTTTGCACTTTGTCTACATTCGTCAACTGATTACCCCGTATTGGGGATACGGTGGTTCGACTTGGGGAGTGGATGACGGTTTGTCCTTTTTTGTCGGGTATGGTGTGCTAGTAGGAATACTTGCTGCAATAGTTGGCATGGCGATATTACTTTGGCAAAAAAGAAAAAAAGCTGTACCTGAGCTGAGTCAGTTAATACTGGTTTTTGTTTTAGGGGCGATCGCATTGCTCATGAGCATCGGTAAGTCTGAAGTAATTTGGAATCACGTGCCGTTGCTCAGTTTTATCCAATTTCCTTGGCGGTGGTTAGCAGCTGCTGGGTGGTGGCTGGCACTGGCAATAGGATACGGTGTGAGCTTCATTCCCCACAGGTTGGGGTGGGTGGTTGTTACTGCTGTATTGATGATTACACTTGGTACACAAGTCAGCTATTACCAACCTGAGCGATATTTGGATACAGCAGAAAGTTTGTACTACACTACACCTGATCGCATTGCCAAAGACATGAGTAAAGTGCTCATGGATTATGTACCACAAGGTTTTGATTACACGTGGGCGGAAAATGCGCCATTATTACCTGGTGCTATTTTGGTAACTCCTGATATCAATCATCAGCTACAAATAGATCAGCCTCATCATCGACGCATTCAGGTAAACATCGAGCAACCCAGCATGATTGAAGTAGGATTGGCATCATTCCCCGGTTGGCAAGTGAAGCTTGACGAACAACCAATTGTTGCTTCGCGTTCAGCCAAAGGTCTGATTCAAGTGGCAATCCCTGCCGGTACTCATGTGCTCGATATGCAATTTGGGTCGACCCCGATACGAACGATTAGTGATACTGTGAGTAGCATGACTTGGTTCGGTCTAGGAGTGATGATGATCTATCGCGTTCTGTCCTCTAGAAAACTACACCTAAACAAGGTACAACCAAACGATGCCAAAAATAGTCGCACCAGCCACCGCCGTTGATGTCCAACCAGATTTGGAAGAGGCGCTTGACGAGGTTGAAGTTACGCAACTCAAGCGACGCTCAATGATGGGTGTGGTGACGTACATGGCGCGGAGCGTTTTTCTACAGCTGTTGGGTGTGGGGACTTTTGGCTTGTTGGCCGCGTTCTTAAGCACGGTGGATATCGGCATTTTTAGTATCGTGACCCAGATCTTAGGTTTGTTGACACTTTTTACAGATATTGGTTTTGGCGCGACATTGATTCAAAAAAAAGACCGCCCTACAATTGTCGAGTATCGCACGGTATTTACGGTGCAATTGTTATTATCATTTTTGATTCTCGTGTTATGTGGGGTGCTGGCTTACGTTGATTTCTTAGGAGACTCTGCAGGGGCAGCGGGCAACTGGTTGCTGATGGCGTTTGGGGCATCATTTGTGTTGTCTACGTTGCGTACCATTCCGGCCATTATGTTAGAGAGAGAGCTACGCTTTTCGAAGCTGGTGCTGCCACAAATCGCGGAGCAAATAACGTACGCGGTATTAGTCGTATTGTTAGCGTGGAAAGGATATGGAGTCACGAGTTATACGATTGCAATTTTAGCTCGATCGCTGATGGGGGTGCTGGTGATGTATTTGATTCAACGCTGGCCTGTTGGGTTGCATATTGATTTCAGGTCATTACGAGGTTTATTGGGAAATGGAGTGAAGTTTCAACTCAATAGTGTCATTGCGGCAGTCAAAGATAATTTGCTTAATATTATTATGGGTAGGTTTGTGGTTGGTTTATCCGATTATGGGTATGTGGGTTTAGCTAAAGGATATTCACAAATGCCGTACCAGCTAACTGCTCAAAACCTGATGGCGGTGACGTTTCCCACCTATAGCCGTTTGCAGCACAATCCACATTTATTGAAACGTGCCATCGAAAAGACGTTATTTTTTGTGACGCTGGCAATTTTTCCACTACTGGTGGGCATGTCAACATTGATTGGTCCACTGATGCATGTGGTGCCACAGTACGAGAAATGGCTTCCCGCGTTGCCAACCTTTATCTTTTTTACGTTGAGTATTGGTCCTGCAGCAATTTCTACACCGCTCATGAACACTCTGAGCGCCCTTGGTCATTTGAATGAACAGTTAAAGTTAATGATTATGTGGACGATCCTAACGTGGGTGTTGAGTCCAGTATTGTTCCATTTCATTGGTTTTAATGGTGTGGCATTGGCCAATTTACTTATTTCTGTCACTTCGTTCATACCGATTTTAATGGTCAAAAAACATGTTGATTTTATTTTTTTTGATCAAGTCTGGCGGCAATGTATTGCAGCAGTGTTGATGGGTATCGTGGGTTATATTGGACAGGCTTGGTGGTCACAGTCGTTCATCTGGTTACTCACCGGTGGAGTAGCCATTTCTGCAATCTACATCGTGGTTGTGGTAAGTCTGGGATGGACAAAACTTAACACTGAAATTCGAAGCCTAATTTCTAAGGCGTAAGTTGCCAGATTTGCCCAGCAGCATTCTCTTTGAGTAGCTGAATATCAGCTGCTGCCTTCAAGTCAAAAGGAAGTTTCTCACTCGGAATTGTCCGAAGATAGAGCAATGAAATATCGTGGCTACGTAAGGCGTTGACAAATGTAATGCTGTCACTCGAGCTAAAGAGGTCTTTGAGGACTTTTTGACGGTCTGAAATTGGCTGATTATGGCTACGTAGCATGCCGGTACCGGTTAAGTAGGTTTGGTGTGTAGTAAAGAAAGCGGTGTAGGGAGTATTTTGGTCATACAAGTTTTGAGGATGCGATTGCAAAATGAGAGTATCATTTGTTGCGCGAGCGACCAGCAATAATTCTTCCTCGGCTGCTGAGATAGTGATTCTTGGTCGATACTCTATGATGTCGAGCAGTGCTTGTGAAGAGTGATGTGCCATCCTGGGAATATTGAGCAGGATAAGTAAGACTACTACCGCTTTGCCCAGATAACCCCGTTGCCACCATGCAGCAGAATTGAGTGCGGCAAATAGGGCAAGGGGAACAGCCGCAACGGCCATGAAGTTGAATACATTGAATAACCCAGATTCCTGGAGGGTGTAGAGCCCGAGAAAGGTGAATACGGTGGAACCACCATACAAACTCCATCGCAGTGAAGTGGGGAATGATGACTGGTTTTTCCAAAATGGCCACCAGCCAAGCATTCGTGTCCCATACACACTTGCAAGACAAATTGCGATGGCAATCGCATCAAATACCACTATACCCTTCCAACTCTGCGCTGCTTCGTAGACTTGTTTGCGCAACCACCACTCGCGCCAATCCAGATTAGCTTGTCCCAAAAAGAGTTTTGGCCATTCTAGCGGTGACCAAAAGAGGCTGCCAGCATTTTTGTTGACCGGTATGTACAGCACTGCTACGACACAGATAAAGGCGATGCCTAACGTCGCCCAGATAGCTAACTCGGGTAGAGCGGATCGTAGTTTTCGACGATGTTGCCAAAGCAGTTGTATCAGTGACCACACTCCTGTAGCTGCCCAAATTACGCCCGCAAAGAGGCCAAAATACACTTTAAAAGCAATTAAAGGTGCATGGAGCAGTACACCGACAACTCCCCACTGCCATTTTTTTGTTCGTAGCCACTCCGTGAGAGGTAACAGTCCAATCAAGAAGAGATCTTTGGCGAAACTATGAGGAATGTTGAGCAACTGAGTGGCACCGTTATCAATGGCGGACATTTCAAAACCCCATTGGTGCTGCAACAGCAACGCGAAAATGTAGGTTAATTCTGTTGCAAAATAGATCCAAATGAGTCCAAAGAGCGGTGCCAACGGGTTGTCGCTCCATCGCTTAAGGATAGCAATGACGGCGAGCCCGCTACCCAAACTCAACACTATGGGCACAAATTGAAAAAAGGTGTGTGTGATAGGTAGACCAAAAACGCGCACCAGTTCTGCCTGATACAAGTCAGACCAGTAGTGATAGTTGCTAATTGGCAGACCAATCGCGCCTGGTTGTTGTGGTGGGAACGACTGAATCATTGACCCAATAAAACTGAGATGAAGCATGCCGTCATCTGCATTGACACGAAAAAAACTAATGCCATCGGCATAACGCATACCGGAACTAGCTACTTGCAGTACTTGAATACAGGTACCAACAAGCAATACCGCGATCAGCAGCCACTGCTGGAGAGGTAGATGCTGACTTTTTTTTAGAGTAGGCAGCTGTAGTTTAGAAAAATATTGCCAAGTAAAGATTGCCCATTTTTTTGCCGCAATACCACACATCAGGATAATCCAAAGATAGCTTAGTTGACGCAAACCTACCCAACCAAAAACCCAACCTTGCGTTGTCCAGGTGACAACGCCGATTGCACAACTCACAAGCATGACTTCGAGTTTTGACATTTGTTTATCGAGTTGCAGCCAGGATAGGATCACCCTGCCGGGTAGATATGAGGTTAAGATGAACGCAAGTGAAAACCATGCTGCACTGATCCACCACTCGACACTCCAGAAGCTAAATACGCTAAAAGGCATACAGTGATTGTGGGTGCTGATTCCCTATTGGTCAAGAAGTGTTGCTAGATGAAGAATCTATTTTGAATTAGCTGGTTTTGTTAATACAGCTACACAACGTCGTTGATCATACCAGTCTGATTCATCGCTATACGGTATGTAATAAATTGGGCCTAGCACAATGAAACCCTGATGTTGTGCAGCCACTCTTAACTCATCGTATGTTGTTCTATAGTATGGTGGCGAGAAACTAGATATAGGTTGAGTTGTAGGTATTCCTAGTCTTTCTTTTTCTGTGTGTAAGTTTGGTAGAACATCAAAATCACTGTCACCTGCTTTCAAACGCGAACAAATTGTGTGGTAGTGATCGGCGTCGGTGATAGGAATTGCTATTTCACGATTACCGCTTTGGTCATAGTAGAGCATCATTATAGAATGTATGTATTCAACAAAGGTAATGACAGCAGTGGAGCTTGGTTTCAACAGTCTCCATATTTCTGCCAGAAACGATGGTTTGCTTGCCACATGTACCAACATATCTTTTGCATGAATAAAACCGAAAGATTCCCTGGAAAAAGGTTGAGCAGTGGCTTCGGCACTAACAACTCTATCTACGCAATGCCCATCCAGCTCATGGGCTACTAAGTCACTAACTATAACCCACGCACCAAACACTTTTTGTAGTACAGCAGCGATTTCTCCAGTTCCGCCACCAATATCGAGACAGATACTGTCACGCGGGAGTCCAAGTTTGTAAATAACCCTTGTAAGATATTGTGAAGACAAATGTGTATCATGTGGTCGATAAACATGGTGCCCTGGATCTGCTTGGCCAATTGTAAGCTGGGTATATCGACCAGCTCTTTGATCAATTTCAGCTGACATATGCTATATATCTTTAATGTAATGAATAAAGTGGAAGTATATCAAAATTAATAGTGAACATTGTCCGATAACGTTTCCAAAGACGAAGTGGCAAAATTGGTGCATAATAGGTGTATGAGTGTGTCTGCCATTATCCATACCTACAACGCAGCCACCACCTTGCACAGGGCTCTGCGCTCGGTCGCTTGGGCTGACCAAATAGTGATCATCGATATGGAAAGCACAGACCAGACGGTTGAAATTGCTCGTGCAGCTGGTGCAGAAGTCCATACCGTTAAGCATCAAGATTACGCGGATCCTGCTCGCAATTTTGGTTTACAGCAGGCAAAGGGTGACTGGATTGTGGTGCTTGACGCTGATGAAGAGTTGCCAGAGAAATTAATTACCGAACTGCAGGCGATAATGATGAATCCTACTCAGATAGTGGCGTATTACTTGCCACGCCAGAATGTTATCTTTGGTCACTCGATGCAATATACGGGTTGGTGGCCTGATTATCAGTTGCGTTTTTTCCGGCGCGGTGTAGTTACCTGGCCAAAGGAAGTGCATGGTCAGCCCACTGTGTCAGGTTCTCACGAATATTTTCCGGCTGATCCAGGTATCGCTATTGTGCATTACAACTATCCGACAGTTACATCATTTATTGAGAGACTTGATCGGTACACAACGATTAAAGCTGCCGAACCGCTTGAAAAGCCAAGGCCACCACGACCATTTATTGCCTTTGGTAACGAGTTTTTGCGTCGTTATTTTGCACTCGAAGGGTGGAATGAAGGTGTCCACGGTTCGAGCTTGTCACTGTTGCAAGCAATGTATGAAATGGTTGTTGAGTTGAAAAGGTGGGAAAAAGTGGGTTTCTCAGAACAAGTTAATGATACAACTCAACTGGCAGATTTAACCGATTTCTCACGTCAAATGCAGTATTGGTTGGCTGATTGGCATATGAAACAATCAACTGGTCTGAAGCGACTATACTGGCAAGTCAGGCGTAAATTGCTCAGCTAGAGTATACTAGCAACTGGCATGGATCATCTTTCACTCATCATTGTTAACTACAACTCCGAGGAGGATACTCGTCGATGTTTGGAGTCACTTTCTGACGTAACGACGAGTGGTTTCAGGTTTACCGTGGTACTTGTGGATAATGGTTCGCGCAGCGAGTTTGTGCTGCCTAAAAAAATGGGAGCATTGGAAGTAGATGTAGTACGTAGTGAAGCTAACTTGGGTTTTACGGGTGGTAATAATCTCGGTATTCGTCACGCTCTGGACACATACAATTCTGACCACATTGTGCTTTTAAATAATGACACCTATGTGGCGGCTGATTTTTTGCAGCAACTGTATCACCATGCCCAGCAACATCCCGAAGCAGGTCTCGTTTGCCCTAAGATTTATTTTGGGAAAGGCAGAGAGTATCATGCGAGTAGCTATACAGCTTCAGAGATGGGGAATGTTATCTGGTATGCAGGTGGCAGTATAGATTGGCCAAATTTGTTGGCATTCCACCGAGGGGTTGACGAAGTCGATCGCGGTCATTTGGACAAGCTCCAACGAAGCGATTTTGCTACTGGTTGTTGTGTGCTCATTAGGCGAGAAGTTTTAGAAAACATTGGTTTATTTGATGAACGTTTTTTTCTGTATTTGGAAGATGTCGATTTAAGCCGGCGTGCACAACGTGCAGGTTTTGAGATTGGTTTGTGTACAGCTGCCAAAGTATGGCACTTGAACGCAGGTTCAAGCGGTGGGGCGGGATCGCCATTGCATCAGTACTATCAAGCCCGTAATCGCATTTTATTCGCATTAAAACATGGAACATGGAAATTACGCTTATTAGCAGCTCGTTTAGTCTGGCAATGGTTGCTTTTTGGCACTACGGTGGAGCGTTCTGCTGCTATGGATGCGGTTGTCGGAAGATGGGGTAAACGTTTAGTCTTGTAACAAAGTAGTGTAAGCTACTCATATGGCTGATTCTCACTCAACGCTTGCTGCGATCGTGATTGCTCATAATGAGGCAACTATGATCATGAACTGTCTTGAAACCTTGAGGTGGTGTGATGAGGTGATCGTGATTGATAATCATTCAAGCGACACAACTGCTGAGTTAGCAGCACGATGGGGGGCACGGGTTGCATCAGGAACGGGTGGTTTCCCAGAACTCCGCAATCTAGGAAGAACATTGACCAAAGCTGATTGGATTCTCTACATTGATGCTGACGAGCGTGTCACTCCTTCTTTGGCTAAAGAAATTCGCCAAGTGATCATTCAGCCGGGGGAAGTAACCGCCTGGCGCATTGTACGAAATAATGTGTGTTATGGGTATCATTTGAAACATGGTGGATGGGAAAAGGATGCTGTGGTACGGCTATTCGCTGCTAATAGTCTCAAGACGTGGGCCGGTAAGATACACGAACATGCAGAAATAAATGGAAAAACAGCAGAACTTATTAATCCACTGTGGCATCTCACACATCGAAATGTAATCGATGGCTTAGCAAAGACGATCGCGTGGACACCACTGGAAGCACAGCAATTAGTTGAAGCAGGGGTGCCAAAAATTACGGGCCTTACGTTACTGAGAAAAGCGGCCATGGAAGTTATACGGAGATTGATACTTCAACATGGATATAGGGATGGTATGTCAGGTGTGGTTGAGGCTTTTGTGCAGGGTGCTAATCGCCTACTGGTGTATGCCCAGGTTTGGGAGCTTCAGCAGAAGCCTGCTCTTCCTGAACGATATGCCACTTTGGAACAAGAAATTGCTGCCGAATGGCAAACAACTACTAAAATAACGTAACTATGCGGATCGTTCTTTATTCACCGTATATCCCCAATCACGTAGGTGGTGGTGAAGCCTACTTGCTGAGAGTAGCCACAGTGTTGAGTGCACATCACACAGTGTTTGTTGCTGTGGGTGGAAGCAAAATAGACGCCCTGGCAATTCGCCAAAAGTATGAGAGTTTTACCCAGCTTGATCTTCACGCAGTGACATTTATTACTACGCCGTTGGGGACCAAGGAAAAATGGTGGCGAAAACTATGGTGGACACGCCAGTTCGACGTGTTGTATTACCTGACAGATGGGAGTTTGTTTTTTTCACTTGCTAAGCGAAACATACTGCATATACAGATTCCCTTTACAGATAAAAAAACAAGCCTTCTCGATAGATTAAAATTGAGTAATTGGCAGATAAAAAACACGAATTCCGAGTTTACTCGCCAAGTGGTCACAAAAGCCTGGCAGACACCTATTCAGTTTGTGCATCATCCAGCTGTTGACACTAACATTCTTGCTCCGTTATCAGCAAAAAAAGACCGCACTATTTTATCGGTAGGTCGTTTTTTTCGTCAGCTTCACAGTAAACGTCAAGATATACTGGTGCAGTTGTTTGCTGAACTATGTCAACAGCAACCGAGCATACTGAAAGAGTGGAGATTAATTCTTGTTGGCAGCGTCGAAGATGAAAGTTACGCTACAGAAGTAGCTGAGATGGCAAAAGGTCTGCCAGTCACAATAATTCATGATGCGACTCGACAGGAATTAATCAAACTCTATCAAGAATCCAGCATTTATTGGCATGCGACGGGTTTTGGGGTTGACCCACATGTACACCCAGAGAAAATGGAACACTTTGGCATATCTACTGTTGAAGCAATGGCAGCAGGTGCTGTTCCTGTCGTGTATGCCCAGGGTGGCCAACCAGAAATATTAGGAGACACTCTGAAAGAATGGGGCTGGCATGACTTAGAACATGCAAGTAACGCCACGCTGAGATTGATCAGTGACAAAGGGTTATTTGATTCAGTCAGCCAACAGGCTGTACAGCGAGCACAACAGTTTGATGGCAAACGCTTTCGCGAGGTATTGGAGGAAATGATTCATGAGTAAAACTACCTACCGACCACTAGTTAGTGTCGTTATTCCTACCTACAACGGACGACAATTGCTCGAAAAAAACCTCCCAGCTGTAATTGCTTGTATTGATCAAGGTGATGAAGTTGTGATCATTGATGATGCTAGCACAGATGATACAGTTGTCTGGTTGAATCAAACCTACGGCACTGATAAGCGCATTCGGCTACTTGTGAACCAACATAATCTTCGATTTGCGGCAAGTGTAAATATAGCAGTCAAAGCAACTGAAAATCCTTACGTTCTGTTACTGAACAACGATGTCAAACCATCGCCCGATGTATTGTTGGCTCTGCTGCAACATGTCGCTGACCCTGCCATGTTTGCAATTGGTTGTCATGAATCAGAGACGCATCATGGTGGCCAATCAGCTGGTAAAAACAAACTTTGGTTTGCCCACGGTATGTTTCAGCATAGTCGGGCGGATGAGTTTAGTACTGGCGAAACGGGTTGGGCAAGTGGTGGTAGCGCGTTGTTCGATAGAGAGAAATGGTTGAAATTGGGTGGTTTTGACGAGATCTTCTATCCGGCGTATTGGGAAGACATTGATCTTTCAGAGCGTGCACGCCAGCGCGGTTGGCGAGTGTGGTTTGAATCGATGGCTCGGGTGGAGCACAATCACGAATCCACGAATGCTGATGTGTTTGGCCAACGCAAGATTGCCAAAATGAGCTGGCGCAATGCTCGAATATTTACCTGGAGACATGCAAATCTGGGGCAAAGAATTTCATTTTTAATTTGGTTGCCATACCACTTATTCCGACAATGGCGTGCTGGCCAACTCTGATAGTGTTTCTGTCAGAAACACATCTTTTCCATCGTGACCTTTCTGTTCCCTAAGTACTGTTGGGGCATTCCCTCTCATCAGAAGAAGTGTGCCACTTGGAGTTGCTATCAATTGTGTGTTTTGTTTTATAAGCGAACGCACAAGATTTTCAAGATCTGCTTTGTTAGCCATTTCAGTTGGCGTCAATTGAGTCACCGTATACGATTTGATACCCGATTGAGTCGATAGGAGCTGCATCTCATCTGGATTAGTTCGAAAATGGAAGGGATCAAATACAATTGGCAGGTCGGGGAGTGTCATCGTATGTAGTTTGCTCACTAGCGTTACTTCACCCAAACCCGTTACTTTTGCCAATGCTGGCAATGTTTGCTGATAGCTCTTGTACTCGTCAATCGTAACCGCGAATTGAGGTATTGCTTCATCTTGTGCTAACACCACACCATCTTTGGTAATAAGTCTGCCATTGTTTTGAGGTTCAACTTGCTGCACGACTGCTGACTCAGGGGAAAAACCAGGCAGTACCTGTTGCCAATCCCAGCTTAGCCACCAATGTCCGCTCTTGAGTTGTAGGTACCAAGTTATGTGGTGAGTATACGTACCAAGAGAAGTGTTGTATTCCAGAGTGACAGGGATGTGAAGTGAAGATTGACCAGGCAGCCAGTAATAGGAGCCTAGTACGACAGTAGGACTGCCAATCTGTCCTTCAACTAGTTCAATAGGGCGAGCAAATGATTCTTCAGTAAGCTTTTGTTTGGAGGATGGGTCAATTAGCCAATACAGATCGCTACTGTTTCCTTTTTGCCATGTTTCTTGTAGCTGGGAAATGATCGCAACTGGTGAGGGTACAGCCACTTGGATTACTTGACTAATGACCACCACTGTCACAAATATACTCGACAAGATACCTTGTCGTTTGGTCAAAGGAGGTAATAAAAGCGCTAGCAGTAGCATGCACAGTGGTAGTAACAGAATGAAATAGCGTGCCCAAAATGGGATGAATAGATAGAGCAATGAAAGTGTGACAATCAGGCCAAAGAGATATAGTGCTAAAGGTGAGATAGAGTGTTTACGTTTAATTGCGACCCAACACGCATACAACCCAACTCCTACACTGCCAAACCAACTAACAGGCCATAGTGGGGTCCATTCACTCGGGTGTGTCCATGGGGCATCGCACCAACCGCGCCAGCATCCCGTCAGGACGGGG
>JBPOHR010000008.1:0-14943 GCA_052035325.1 Patescibacteria group bacterium | reverse complement strand
TATACTTTACTCTGTGGGACGAATTCTGTACACCTTATCATCACCTGTTTTCGCATCACCTCGTCCATCACGATTACTGGTGGAAAAGTAGAGAAATCCATCTGGCCCAGTCACCACATCTCTGACTCTACCAACATCAATACCAGGTATTTTCGTTGCTGACAAAACGTTGAGCGGATTGTTTTCATCAATCTACACTTGATACAAACCTTCTCCAGCTAACGCCCCAAAGAACAAACTACCTCTAAACTGTGGAATAACATCAGCGTCATAAAACTCAGCGGACGCCGGCGCCACAGCAGGGGTGAAGACCTTGAGTGGCGACATAAATCCTTCACGAGCACGTTCATGCGACAACAACGGCCAACCATAATTTTGACCAGCTTGAATCAGATTAATTTCATCACCACCTGCTGGTCCATCAAATAGAGAAGGACCATGTTCTGTCTCGTATAACCGGCCAGTGCCAGGCTGAAAAGCCAACCCTTGGGGGTTGCGGTGACCAATCGAATAAATTGGTGAACCACTAATTGGGTTATCACTGGGAATACTGCCGTCTGAGTTCAGTCGCAAGATTTTGCCAGCCAATGAGTCTAGCTGTTGTGCCAGATCTCGTTGTGTTGAATCTCCCGTTGAGACATAGAGCTTTCCATCCGGACCAAACCTCATATCCGTGCCGGCATGAAATCTCCCCGCTGGAATATTCTCAATAATCGTCTGCGGATTCTCGAGTGAAGTAGCTGCATCGGTCAAACGTACCACTTTCACCGCCAAATTATCACCATTTTGATACGCGACCGCGGCATAAAGCCATTTATTCTCGGCATACTGAGGATCAAGCACCAACGACATCAGACCTTCTTCGCCACTCTGCGGCACATCGGTAAAACGATAGAGTGGAGTAGTCTGCAAAACGCCATTGCGAACTTCTCTAATAGAACCGGATCTCTCGCTAATCAGCATACGATCAGGACTGGTGAATATCATGGACCAGGGGACGACAAGATTTTCTGCGAAAATGTCTGTTGTTAAGGGGACTTCGCTTGCAAGTGGCTCATTTTGAGTTGGTGCTAGAACTTGAGGCACAACTGATATCGGCTTCATTGGCAATACAGCGAAATACTGCAAAATACCAAACACTACCAGTACCAGCAATGAAATACTTACGATAAGAGGAATAAGTGTCTTCATGGCCGTATTGTGCCCTAGTTTTCGCCAGAGGTCTAGCAATTCAGGGTAATGAGGCTTATCACCTGATAGGTGCATTCCATGCTAAAATACTTTCCTCTGCAGACATGTGTCGCGGAGTCACAAGCCGATGTGGCGAAACTGGTAGACGCGCACGCTTCAGGAGCGTGTTCCCTCAAAGAATGGAGGTTCGAGTCCTCTCATCGGCACAAGACGAGCAAAGGTATAGCTCATTTGTTAAAATTGCAGCTAAATGACATATCACAATACTCAAATCTAGCTACACATATGACAGGGGGAAATGTATGCCCAAAAAAACACTCGGTGTAGTCGCGATTATAATTGTTCTCATTAGTGCCAGTATATATTTTTTCTCTAACCGGCAAAAATCATCGCCACAGGAGGCAATTACCAATTTTGAGGAATGTGCTAGAGCAGGATATACTGTAGGAGAATCATATCCTCGGCAATGCTGGACACCAGATAAAAAACATTTTGTCGAGAAAATAATTGAATAACAGAATGAAATGTGCACATACCACAAATTATTTCGATGCATTTATTGAGGTGGCGAGTGATTGCCCAGTTCGTAAATCAGAAGTACCGCTAGATAAGAATGACAAAAGAACAATCGCTAGCGCACAGTATGAGTTGATTTCCAAAAACCCTTACACATTCACTTCAGATGACGTGCTTTTTGCAGTGTTTGCGCAGAGAAATAATATTGCCAAAAATGATTTTGAGGCCGAGCGTCAGAAATTTTTCTCAAAAGGACAACCATGCTTTCGATCCTCACCTCTTACGAAGCGTTATGGTTTTGGGATACACTCCAATACTGAGGGGAAAATTGCCTTGTTTGGAGTCGACACAAATGAATATAAAGCATTTGTAAAAAAAACTGAGATACATCATCTGAAAGCCATGCGATCCGTTCGAGCAAATTAACGCCCGTACCTCGAGATAACAACTACTGTAGTATACTCATATTTATGTCTGCACGAACTTGCGATAAAGGGCATTCCTTTGAAAAAACCTCCGATTGTGCGGTTTGCCCGATTTGTTCAGGTCAAGAAATGAACGCGAAATATGCAGAAGTACTTCCTAAAATAGCTGCACCCGCATTGAGGGCGCTTGATGGTATAGGAATTACTAATTTGCGGGATTTTACAAAAATAACTGAACGGGAATTATTGGATTTACACGGATTTGGGCCAAAAGCACTAAATATAATCAGAAAAAAACTACAAGAAAAAGGATTGTCTTTAAAAAGGTAAATACTATGTCATTCCAAGCTTATCTCGATGCTATCGAAGAAAAAACCGGTAAAACTCCAAGCGAATTGATTAGTTTGGCGAATGCTAGAGGTTTTGACAAAAACAGCAAGGCAGGTGAGATACTTGCATGGCTCAAAGATGAGTATAAGCTAGGCAGAGGTCATGGTATGGCACTTGTCAGTGTGTTAAAAAATGGCACCAAAATAAGCGAGAAACATGTCAACAGTGGGACGGCACACAGCGATCCATCAAATACTCTCATTTTGACTGGAAAAAAGAGATGAAGCAAATAGCTGCTACCATTGAAGAATATCATTTTGCTCAAGCAACTACGGACCGCGTCATTTGCGAGCTCTTGCAATCCGAGATCGACAACACTCTTAAGAATTCAGAAAGCAAAATATGGCATGGCGCACCAGTGTGGTTCCTTGATGGCAATCCTATCGTGGGTTACAGTAAACAAAAAGCAGGCATTAAGCTTATGTTTTGGAGTGGTGCAGACTTTGAAGAAACAGCATTAAATATAAGAGGAGAGAAATTTAAAGATGCTGCGATTGTTTACAACAATGTATCTGAGATTAAAATTCAAGAATTAAAAAGATGGCTGAAAAAAGCAATAAAGATTCAGTGGAATTATAAAGATGTGGTAAAAAACAAAGGAGTAATAAAGCAACTCTTTAACGAGAATTGACGGTAATCAACCGTATCTGGCTGGTGTTCATTAAGTCAACGTGGAAGTATGAATTATTTTGTAGGACTAAAAACAGACCTTCCAAGACGGATGCCTTGCTGGACTTCTTGACTGAGCAGACTCTGCTCTCATTCCAATCATCCAGTTATCTGTTATCCAGAAAAAAGCTATAAATGATGGTTTTTTGAGGTATAATCAGTTTCTGTAAAAGAATATTATTTGAATTATGCCCAGGTGGTGAAATGGTATACACGTACGCTTGAGGTGCGTATGCCGCAAGGCGTGGGGGTTCAAGTCCCTTCCTGGGCACATTAAAATTGAAGTAATCGACCTGGCCGCTTAGTCTCAGCTGGTTAGAGCGCCCGGTTTACATCCGGGAGGTCGCAGGTTCGATCCCTGCAGCGGCCACCAACTTTCATCTGCCAATTCTGTAAAGTTTAGATATAATAGGTTCTCTTGCCAAGCTAGCCAAGTTGGTCACGGCGCATGTCTGAAAAACATGAAATTCAGGTTCGATTCCTGAGCTTGGCACTTTTTTGTGCCTTTTTTCTTCTGGTTGGTGCAATGCGAGTCGCCAGTCGTTGTTGATCAATATACTGGTTCATCTGACCAATTACTTGAGGTCCTTCGTAGATCATCCCCGTAATCAACTGCAACAAATCCGCTCCAGCCTCCAACTTTGCCCAGGCGTCTTCAGGTGTGAAAATCCCCCCTGTCCCGACAATCGTGAAGCGATCACCACAGTGCTTGCGCGTCAACTTCACTAGTCGCATCGAACGATCCCACGTCGGTTTACCACTCAGGTTGCCTTTACGCTGCATCCAAATGGCTCGATCGGCAGGTGTCACAGCAGGGTTAGTGCGATCCTTGGTCAAATTACCAAAAATCACACCTTCCACCCTATGTCGGCCTAGTTCATCAAGCAGATCAGTCACTTCTTGCACCGATAAATCAATTGGCATCTTCACATACAATGGTTTAGATAAGCGCAAATTATCCATCTGTTTCATTAACCGCCGCAATTTTGCGACCGTAGCAAACGGCTCACCACCAAACGTATTTGGGCAACTAATATTGAGTTCGTAGTAGGCGTGTTGGACGCGTGAAAACTCAAACACTTCAAACCCTTTGATAATATCTTCAATTTGTTCTTTTTCAGAATTGTAGGCGCGATTGGTACTGGCGATACTAATTCCGGTAGGAATCTGCAACCTTTTGTGCTCAAGTTTAATAGCCACCATCTCTGCACCTTCATTTTTGAGACCTTTATTGACGATGAGTGCCTTAGAATCTGGCAAACGACCCAGTCTGGGCTTCGCATTGCCTTCATATGCATCGTAGGTAATCGTGCCAATCGTATGCCATCCAAAACCCACCGATGGCAACACACCGGTCAGCGCGGCGTGATAATCGAAGCCTGCTGACAAGCCAATCGGATTGGGGAAGACGATGCCATCACGAATCACGTGCAGGCTAGGGGACTGATATGCCCACGCCCAGTTCAATAAAGACTGGCTAATTGGATTACTTCCTAGAACTTCACCTGTCCAAGTCAACGAATTATGCACCAACTCCGGATCTAACTGGAAGAAAACCGGCTTGAGGGCATGGTGATAGAGTGAGGAGGTAAGACGTGAGACTGCTGGTTGCATAGGGATATGGTACACCCGACCAGGTAGAGAAAAAAGACAAATTGATACCTTACAAAACCCGAACCAATGGTGTATTGTGAATTAATGCTACAAAATAGAGAGTTATATCAACAGGCCGTAGATTTTAGGCGCCAAGGATCAAGTTACAGAACTATCTCTACCAAATTGGGTATTCCGAAAAGCACACTCTTTGGTTGGTTTTCACATCTGGAATGGTCTCAAGTTATTAAGGATCAACTAATTCTAGAAAGAAAGTCTACGGCTGCGTTGCAAGTGGAATATATGAATAGAGCTCGATTACGTCTCTTGCAACAGAAAGAGAACGAGTATCGCTCTGAAGCACGACGTAGTTATGAAGAGCTGGCCAAGAACCCCCTATTTTTGATTGGTTTGGCATTGTATTGGGGAGAGGGATCAAAATGCACAAGAGGAAAAGTTTCGATAATTAATTCAGATCCCAACGTTTTAAAAATAACAACAAGATTTTTTCGAGAAGTTTTACAAGTAGATGAAACCAAACTCAGAGTAGAACTTTTTATCTATCAAGATCAAAGTGAAGTAAAGATCATTGATTTCTGGAGTAAATACTTACACATTGACACTCGTTTATTCATCAAGACTCAGCTTTTGCCAAGTAGAGCGAAATTAACAAAAAGAAAGGTGCCCTATGGGATGTGCAGCGTGTACTTCTCAAGTACCGAGTTTAGTATTAAAATACACGAATGGCTTGACATGCTAGCTAAGTTCTAGTTAGCAACAAAATAAAGCGAGAGTAGCTCAGTTGGTTAGAGCGCGAACTTGCCAAGCTCGAGGTCGCGGGTTCGAGTCCCGTCTCTCGCTCAAGAAAGTACCATATCCACTTCACGAGAAGTGTGCGGAAATGAAAGCCTGACCCGTTGCGGGTGCACCATAGGGCTGGCGAACCTGTTTAGCTTTCAAACACTGAGAAACATGATCATGCGCTGCTTTAAATCGTCCCATTGCGTTACTCCTGTTAGGAGTTTTGTAAAACACATCAAGTAACGAAGAGATTGCATTTCTTGCTATCAAACGATACATAACTGAACCGTCATGTGCATTATGCTCTTCACGAAATAATATCGTTCTTTCAGCTCTTTCCGTAACGTTCATCCCAAATCTAAAACGAGCTGCTCTCGCAGTTTTCATTCCACTTCTTGCATCAAACGTGCTTACTTTCCCATAAACCAGTATTAAATCACGATTAGCAGTATCTACGAAACAGTGAAAAACGCCTTTTTCCTCAATAATGTGTCTTATATCTTCAAATAAATATTCTTCTGGTAGTAGTGGCGACTCCAGCTCGGAACTTAGATAATTGGATGCTAGTTGTTCAGCTGTTATTGGCATATCTGTTACATATATTATCTCACACCAAAGCAAACTTTCAGCTTACATGCTGCATCAGCCAGTTCATCGTCACAACCTCAAGAAAAAAGTTATATCTCCAGAGATAGAAAATGCTTCACATTCTCTTCGTCTACCACTACCTCTCCAGCCTCAAACCCACCCATCTCCTCCAACTGTCTTTCTATCTGCTTTATATACCCACCCATTGTCCGACTAAACTCTGCACCAGCACCTCGTTGTTCATAACGCTTAAATCCATCGGCCAGTCGTTCCTCCAAGCTCGTAACACCCTCTGGTGCCACTCGCATGTCTGCATATGCACATATCTTCGCAGCAAAATCAGTACCAAGATAATTTGTTTGAGCTCGATCAAAACTAACCGCATCAATCAACTCTACAATCCTCGACTCCACTGCCAGTTCACCTACCATTTTCACAGTCGCTTGATGCGCATTACTGCCATACTTGGCGACGGTAGCTGCTTTAACTTTTTGCCAATATGCCAACCCCTCAGGTTGCAGAAACTCAGGAAAATACTCTAAATCAAACTTAGCAATATTTCCCAAATCATGCAGTAGACATGTTTTCACGATATTTTCACGATCTGGCCATATAGGATGAGATGCTCCTAACCGCTCCACGATCCACTCAGCCACACCTGCCACTCGCAACATATGCAGCTGCAAGCTCGGCATAATCTGGTACTTAGCATACACATCGGCAATCGTCATGCCACCATACTATCATGAGTGAATTACGTCTTCAGTATGCCCACATACCGCTCGGTGCGACTAAACTTTTGGTAAAACGCCTCAATGATCAAGTCGCGCACTTGTTTGAACTCGAAGTATGAGGTGTTAATCGTCAAATCATAGGCATTGCACTTCTTGATATCCTTGCCAAAGTACTGTTTGACGAAGTCTTTTCGCTCTGTTTCGGTTAGCGCAATAATCTCCTTGGCCTTCGCTTCCGTAATACCTTCAAACTGAACAGCCCTCTCGACACGAACTGCATAGGGAGCAGTAATATTGACATGCAAACCTTTGGAAAAGGGTGTCACAAAGTTTGCGCCACGACCAATCAGCACAACGTTTCCTTTGTGCGCATAACTCAAGATTATTTTGACCAACTCTGTTACATACTTAATGTCATCAACATAATCTTTATTCAGCATTGAGTGCACTAAATCGTCAATCATGGTGCGATTTTTTTCATCAATTTGCTGAATCAAGGCTTTTCGCTGCTTGGTGGAGTGGGCAATTTCATCCACAATTTGCTCGTCAATGCACTCAAAACCTAGTTTATCTGCCACAGCCCGCGCAATTGGTGCGCCACCGCTGCCAGGCTCACGGGCGATAGTAATAAATGGTCGGCTAAATGCCTCCTCGGGACTTTGAGTACTAAGAAACGACAACTTGTCACGAAGTTGAAGTGTGTTGATTACTTTATTAATCAGTGGGTAGTAGTGGATAGCCATACTTCTCCTTTCGATCGCGTAAGTCTATTCCTGTGCATTGCTCTGTGTACAGGAGTAGGAGCTACTCAGTCACTACGATGCTATAATTCGAATTTCTCGTCATATTGTGCTTGTATTATCTACTACATTTAGTGTATATATAAACAATATGAAGACATGTAGCAGATGCAAAATGCTTCTCAATGAGATAGATTTTAACTGGAAAAAACAAAACGTCAGAAAGTCTTCTTACTGTAAGAAATGCTCACGACTTTACATCAAAGAGCATTATCTATCACACCGAAAGTATTATTTGGACAAAGCAAAAAAAAGAAATGAGTTTGTTCGCTCTCAGACATGTAACCTGATAAAGAACTACTTACTACTTCACCCCTGTATAGACTGCGGTGAAAATGACCTAAACGTACTAGAATTTGATCACAAAGATCCTGCTATCAAAATTGATACAGTAAGCCATATAATACAAAGGAAACTCTCACAGCAAAAGTTGCTCGATGAAATGTCAAAATGCGATATTAGGTGCGCAAACTGCCACCGGAAAAAGACTAACCGAGAAAACAACAGCTGGAAGTCATATCTTGCGCCCGTGGCCTAACGGATAGGGCACTTGTCTTCGGAACAAGGTTTGTGTGGGTTCGATTCCCGCCGGGCGCACAGTTCAAACAAAGAAACTAACAAAAATATTACACTATGTTCGAGAAAAGCTACACCCATTACGTAGTTTGCTCAGCACGAACACAAACAAATTATACAAGATAATTTTTCCATCTGATGTAAAATTATAAGCGTGTCACACGCTTCGGTCAGAAAGAAATACAACCATCTCTTTCTTTTAAATAACAGACTTAGAAGTACAGCTTTTAAGTTGATTTCGCTTCAACCAAAAATAAATCTCCCTAAAGATGGTATTGCAGGTCATATGACAGCCAAAGGATACAAAACACATGGTGTTGTTTTAAATTTGTGTCGCAATGGTTATGGTGAAGATGCTCTGATGCTTACTAGAACTTTGTTTGATTCTTTTTTGATTATAGGAAATGTGCTGGAAGATAAGACTGATTCTACAGCTTGGCAGTATCTTCATTTTGATGACATAACCCGACTTAAAATGTTTGATTACATCAAAGACAAAGAAATATATAGAAATGAATTAGAGACAAGAAAAAAACATCCTTTGCCTAGACAAGAAGATATCGAAGATATTGCAATCAGAGAAGTGCGTTGGCTTGAAGAATATGGGAAAGAATTTAAATATAGATGGCATGCAGGTAAAACGACAGGGGAACTCGCAGAAGCATTAGAAATGACACCTTATTTCAAGGTAGCATATAACTTACAGTCACAGCTCGTTCATAGTCTACCAAGGACAGGCGATTACTACTTAACAGATGATGGGAAAAGGCTATTACTTAATATCGAGCCAGGCGAACAAGCAGTTGAATTAGCACTTATAAGTTCATTTAATATTTTTGTTGGAATTCTAGATTATTTTAATAGACATTTCGTGCTTGGCTACCAAGAACAAATGCAAACACTAATGTCTGACTTTGCACTAGAAGTAAACAAACCCTAACCATGCATCAAGATGAATAATAATTTCTTTTAGTTTCATTCAGTATTTCTCCACTTCCCAATCGCAACAAAGTTGCATATAATTGCTAGATGCTTGTCACCATTTTGTTTGCAACCTTTCTCAGTAGTATCGTGTCCTTAATCGGTGCCTTCCTGCTCTCACGCAGAAATCACTGGTCAAATCAATTTGCGCTCCACTTAACGGCACTTTCCTCTGGAGTCCTACTCTCTACAGCACTTCTTCACCTCGCTCCAGAAGCAATTCACCTGTCTCATGAGTCCGAAATGTCGGTCTTCTATGCCATTTTCGCTGCAATCGTGAGTTTTTTCCTGCTTGAGCGCCTCTTGCTGTGGTACCACCATCATCACGATGCGCACGACATCAAACCCACGGCATGGCTTATCACGATTGGTGATACCTTGCATAACTTCATCGATGGCGTGGCTATCGCGGCAGCGCTGATGCTTGACCCAACGCTCGGTCTCATCACCGTTATTGCTGTTGGTGCTCATGAAATTCCTCAAGAAATTGCTGATTTTGCCGTAATGGTCACCAATGGTATGTCCAAAAAACGCGCACTACTGCTCAATGCTGTTTCAGCACTAAGCTCCTTGTTAGGGGCAGTACTAATGTTTGCACTGCGAGATTCGCTAGAAGCATACTTACCACTAGTGATGGCATTTTCAGCAGGCATGTTCCTGTATATTTCGCTGTCTGACCTGATTCCCGAGCTTCATCAAGCGCATCAGAGTAGTACCAAAGATCGCTGGTTACAAATTGTCTGGTTTGCAGTTGGAGTTGGTCTTTTGCTTGGCATAGGCCAATTGATTGGCCATTCACATGCCGACAACCATGAAGAACACGACGAACACGAAACTGAAACAGTCGACATTAATCCTGCTGATACAGATACACACTTCCCAGCTTCTGAACTGGTTTCCAATTAGGGAAGGGGAAACTATTGCTAACCACCCGGGCACCTTTCGGCAATTCTTTTTGCAGTTTTCGCTCCAGATCTCGCATGATGTACGTCATACCAAATAACGTCACAACTTGGTATTTAGAAAAATCTACCCACCACATGTTGGCCCAGTGAAATGCGCCACGTTGTCCTCTGGGAAGTAATCGCGACTGCCACCATGCTACCAGCACCAAAATCGGGTTAATTTCAAAGCCATGCGCAACTGCACCTGCATGAGCAAGTTTACGCACAATTCGACCGTCGCCAGCACCAATATCAACAGCTCGTTCACCTTTTTTCACCTTAGCCAGCCTCAACATCGCTTGTATCTGCTCATCGCTGCTTGGCAAGTAAATTGCGCCATGAATGGTGGGCAGCAGAAAAATCAGATCAATCACAAAAACGACAAGTGCGATGATACCGATAAGCAGAGCGATGACGTGGAGAAGCATACGTGCATTTTACCGTACATTTATTACCTCATATTCACGAGAAGCTCACACAACGGCTGTTTAATGTAACTATGCAACCAGATGTTATCCAACGAGCCGCCGTCCTCGCCACTTGGTCAAGAGAACGTGGGGGCAGAGAACCTAGTGTCATCATTCCGGAAAACAGTGCGCAAATCCAGTATCGAGAGATCAAAGTAGAGGGTTACGTACTTCAAGCGATCGATCCTCTGTCGGAGGACATCATTAAGGCTGACTTGGGATCTTCAAATATTGAAGTTGAGGTTGGTATCGAAGAAAGACCACTGTCTATATCAGATTTAGGAAGCGCTAGTGACTTTGGCAAACTATACGATGTTGAAGATAGTTACAATCGCGTCAATTATCGCGCTCATGTGAGTGCAAATGAAGTGAAGTTGGTCGACACGGCAACTATGGACGAGACAGTCTATTCTGTGTACTAAGTTAATCTCTCAATTTTATTTTGCCTAGCTGTATCATGCTGGCGACTGCCTTGTTTGTGACACCGACACGTAGGGTAGGATTCATTTCCTCGCAAACCGTTGAGGTACCATTACCGTCATCATCAATAAGCAACGTCTGACCTTTTTCGAGCAAGAGTTGACCCCACTGGAAGTATTGGAGAACGGTGTATTTGGACATTACTATTTTGTGAGTCGGGAGGGACTCGAACCCTCGACATTCTGCTTAAGAGGCAGACGCTCTAACCAGCTGAGCTACCGACCCATTTCATCCGCTTTGCCGCTATTTCTTAAGCCTACCCAAACACGGACGTTAATTTTAACACCCTATAGTGCTAGAATCCAGGCATGGACAACATTTCCCCAGTCAAAACCCGTACGCATCATCTCACCATGAATGTGCTCGAAATACCTCGAGTAATGCTGCGTGGGCATCATGTGCTGATCTGTTTACGCGATGCAGCGGGTAATTACATTTTAGGAAAAAAATCGATTTACCCGACCAAAATTGTTCGTTTTGTGGGCGGCGCGATTGAAGGAAATGAGGCTCCGTTGGAAGCGGGGAGACGCGAATTGTTGGAAGAAACGGGTTTGACCTTGCCCGAAGAGCGCTTGGAGTCTGTTGCCACTGTGATTGCCAGTATCACCGATCAGCATGACCGCAGCGTCACGTTTACCACCTATCTCTTTCTGGCAACGCTGAACGCTGACGAGGTAAAAAGTCTGGCCGCAGCAGACGATGTAGAGACGCTCGTGACCCTTTCACCGGCAGAATTTAATCAACTCATAACTGACTACGCGCAACTCCCGATGACAATTGAAGGCGAGAATGATTTTGCGTGGGGTGACTACGGTCAACTCTATGGTTATGTGCATCAGCTGGCGGTCTAGTATCGCCACATTAGACATGTTACTCTTAAGACGTGCCGCTACGAGGTGAAACACAGTACCCAGGTGAGTTTGCCCTCCACCGCAAGTATGCGCGGTCGGAGATGTTGTTGGATTTGGTGTGGACGCATTCCTATATCACTCTACAGATTGCTGAGCGAATCGTTAGCAGTGGGCGAGTCTCACCACAAAATGTGCCCAAAGAAGCCCTGACCCACGCGTGTCTGTTATTTGACATCGGTGTCTATGTGTGTGATGGTTTTGAGTTTGTTCCTGGTCAAACGCTGACTGGCCGACCATATGCCCAACATACTATTGCTGGTGCATGGCTACTCAAACAGGAAGGTTATCCCGCGAGTATTGTCCAAGCTGCCTACTCACATGCGAGCGTTGGTTTCACACCACAAGATATTGCTAATTTTTCTCTTGCATTGCCACCAGCTGATTACAGCCCACAAACCCAGTTTCTGCAGGTGGTCAGTTTTTCCGAAAAGTTTCATTCCAAAGCTCCCAAATTTCGTACCTCACTACAGATCAAAGACGCACTGCAACGCTACGGCACCGCCAAGGTCAAAACATTTGAATCGTGGCTGGACACATTTGGTGAACCAGATATTGCGGCACTGAGTGAAGAGTTTAAAGAATGGCACATTGCCATGCAATACAAATTAAATCAAATCCACCAACCTCAAGGCGCATCTCCATTAGTTGTTTAAGTACTCACTGAGATAAAGATGAAATATTTTCAATTGCTTTTTTCATAGCAAGATACTGATCAGTAGGTTGGTTATTCCTGTCCAAAAAACTAAAGGTTGAAAAAGGACCGGGGTCACCGCGCAAAATAAAGGGTGTTACTGCCACAATGCGAGGATCTGACCAAATGTGCTGCAAAGCGTATGTGTAATAGGATTCCAACCATTTTCGTGTCGCATTTGTCTCAACCCAACCTGTTTCAGTAATAAATACTTGGTAATCGCGGTTAGTCTCTTTTTTCAAAAACGCCAACTCGTGCTCGAAGCCGCGTAATGAATTTTTTGTCGTACGTTCTGGCGAACTACTAAAGGCTGGGTTGGGATACGAATGTGAATTCCAGTAATCAACTAAATTAAGAACGTCGGGATCACTAGCATTCATTGAATGTAGATAACTGAATGCTTCCATTGTACTTCGACCATTGGGTGCGGCTAAATCCATGGCAGCCGGCAATAGTTTGAAGTCGACAGAAACTGATTTGGCATACTGGGTAGTAAATCGTAGCGTAGCTGCATACCCTACGGGATCAATCGAGCCACCCCACTCTTTAGCATGATTGACTTCGTTAAAAACGATCACCAATCGCTCATCTGTCGGCCACCGCAATTCATTGAGAAAGTCTAATAATTTGATAATTTCTTCGCGACTCGGGATAGCCCATGCACCATTCTCAAACCGTGTCGCCAACCGGACAACCGGAATCACTTTGCTCGTTCTTGCTTCGTCGAAAAACCGCTGCCAGGTTTCCTTTTGGTCCAAATCATCCAACGTCACAGGTATCGTGACGTAGTGCCATGCTTCTGAGTCTGTGGTTGAAATCAACTGCGTTGCATCGCGGAGTTCTTCGGGGTGCAAAATATGAATACCAAGCACCGAACCTGTCGTAGCACGTGCCGGTTGAAGTGAGCTAAAAAGCAATAAAAAGACAACTACCGCACTTACATGCAAAAGTTTAAAAAAGATTTTCACAGCCACTTTTTTCACGACTATAGGATATCATTTTAAGTGCAAAAAATCCAGCTTAAACGCTATTTTGACTCTGTTATACTGGATGTTAGCCTATGAAGCGTTTTCTCGCCGTTTTTGCCTTTTTTTCCTGGACCACAAGTCTCATTTTGTTTGGTGCAGCCAGCTACTTTACGTTATACCGTCCCAATCAGCTACTACCTTCCACAGAGGCGCCTGCAACCCAGATTTTGTCGCAAGCACAACCGTTCATCAACCCTAGTGGCCAAGTAAAAGGTGTCGAAACTTTTATTGAGTCAGAGGACGCACGACCCACCATTATTGCCCGTTTTCTCGATCGGTATAACTCGCCACTGACACCACATGAATACTGGGGGGAAACGTTTGTAGAAATTGCTGACCGCTACCAGATCGACTTTCGTCTCTTACCGGCTATCGCGATGCAAGAAAGCAACCTGTGCAAGGCCATTCCAGAGGGAAGCTTCAACTGTCTGGGATTTGGCATTCACGAACGCGGGACACTAACCTTTGAAAGTTTTGAAGCCAACTTCGAGCGGGCTGCCAAAGAACTCAGAGCAAACTACATTAACCAAGGCAGAATTACCCCAGAAATGATCATGAAAAAGTACACACCAAGCAGCAATGGTAGCTGGGCAGATTCAGTGAACCAGTGGATGGCGGAAATGCGGTACGACGATCGTCAGAAGGGTAGAGATGCCGATGAATCAGCAAATGTCCTCGAGTTTGCCACGATTTCTACACCGAATCCGATCCCAAGTGCAGAACCCACCGAGCCAATTACAAAGCCGTAGATTTTGATATAGTTAGCATATATTTGACAGACTTATAATAATTTGTTATAGTACTCTTATCTGAGATGGTGGTCCCTCATCTGGAGCTTCGATCTCAGCCTAAGAAATCTCGCTTGCAGCGGGATTTTTTATTTCTATAGCATATAATTACCCCATGAATCGAACTTTTCTCAGCGTCTTAGCAGGTCTAGGTGGCATGTTTGGATGGGGCACCTCTGACTTTTTGGCGAATAATGCTTCGGAAAAAGTTGGTCACACCAAAACGCTTTTTTGGTCGCAAGTCACAGGTCTCAGCCTGATTGGCCTGCTTGTGTTGCTTCTTGGTAAACTCGCCTTACCCACACCGTTTTTTATAGGCCTAATCATTATTACTGGCATTAGCTATGCGATAGGATATCTCTTTTTTTAT
>JBPOHR010000027.1:0-58660 GCA_052035325.1 Patescibacteria group bacterium | reverse complement strand
GGTGTTTAGATTGCCAAATGGCAAAGCACCATCTTGTGATACAGCTAGCGACTGGCAACAACCCGATGACAGGGACTACACGAAGTGCGCAAACGTAGTCATGATATAATTCACCTGTTGCGCACCTCTGCAACACTAAACAACTGAGGGAGCAGCCGCGAGACGGCCGCGCTACGAAATCATTTTCTTAGCATTTTGATCGGTTTTACCAGATCAGAAGCTTCTTCCCCCGTCTCCCCTGCTTGCAACAACTTAACTACAAAACCTAAAGGTTTTTATGGCAAAAAAAATTGTAAATGTTCTTAAAGTGAACCTGTCAGCAGGTGCTGCTACTCCTGCACCTCCAGTCGGTCCAATCCTGGGTCAAGCTGGTATCAACATGATGGACTTCCTCAAGAAGTACAACGACCAAACCGCCGACAAGCGTGGTCAAATTATTCCCGCGGAAATTACTATCTACGAAGATCGCTCCTTCACCTTTATCCTGAAACTGCCTCCAGTTTCAGCCATGATCAAACAAGCTCTCAAGATCCAACAAGGTAGTAAAACTCCTGGTTCTGCCACTGCTGGCACTCTCACCCTGGATCAGGTTCGCAAAATTGCTGAAGAAAAATTACCAGATCTCAATGCTACCAACGTTGAGGCAGCTATGAACACCGTCAAGGGCACTGCCCGCAGTATGGGTGTGGAGGTTGCGGAGTAACGATACACGAAACGATAAAGGAATATATGGGATCCAAAAAAAATCAAAACCAAGTTATTAGTGGCGACGAGAACATCAAAGTACTCTCAGAACAACCTGCTGACGCCCTCGCTGAGATGGTGAGCGACTCTATTGCCACCGATGCTGCATCTGGTGACTCTGTTGAAATGACTGAGTCAACAAATGAAGCTACCGGATCAACAGAAGCCGCTAAACCTACCAAAGCCAAAGTTGCCCACCAACGCAGTGTGCGCTATGTCGCGACTCGCGCCCAAGTGGACAAAACTAAAACCTACGATGTGTTTGCTGCGGTGGAATTAATTAAAAAACTGTCGTACACCAAGTTTGACGGCACGGTCAGTGCTGATGTGGTTCTCCGCGAAATCGGTGACTCCATTACCCTTACCTTCCCTCACACCACCGGCAAAACCGTTCGCGTGGCAATCGCTAATGACGAAGTAATTGAAGCAATTACTGCTGGAACCATCGATTTTGACATCTTGGTTAGTTCAGCCCAGTTCATGCCTAAATTAGCCCGTTTGGCTAAGGTACTCGGCCCCAAAGGCTTGATGCCCAACCCCAAGAACGGCACCATCACAGAAAATCCTGAACTCAAGAAAAAAGAGCTAGAAGGTGGCCAAGTTACCATCAAAACCGAGAAAAAAGCTCCTTTGATGCATGTTACGATCGGCAAAGTGTCAGCTGACACCAAAGATTTGGTCGATAACATTAATGCATTGATCGCTGCTCTTGGCATGAAAGCACTCAAAATGACGCTGTGCGCCACCATGAGTCCCAGTGTCAAAGTGAGTTTGGGGTAACACTTTTGATTTCGTATAGTAAAACTCCCGCTACGGCGGGAGTTTTTAGTGGCTCAAAAGTGCAATGTTTAAACGTAATACGACTTCGTCCAGTCGCGATCATGCAAAACAAAGTTTTTACTTTTCCAAAGAGCGAGATCAGGAACTGTCCGAAAATGCTTCGTGTTTAAAGTAGCTAACTGCGCTTTTTGGTTTAGCGCAACCGCCGCAATCATTGCATCCATTCCCTGACAAACACCATCTCGAGAAAGTTGGCCTGCTAGTTTTGCGTCTGCAACTGACAAAGGAATTACTTCAATTTGTGCGAACAATGTCTCAGTTTTTTCTCGCTCATCCGTACGATGCATAGACAATCCTTGCCAATACTCAAACACTACGGGCGTGGTGGTAATTAAGTGCAATCTCCCCATACTCTTTGAGAGCAATAACTCAGGAAAAGGACCATGATGATTTCTTCGAAATTCAATAAATATGGAAGTATCAAGTAAAATTACCATGCAGGAAACCTTTTTTTATATGAATCTTTCCTTGCTTGTTCCACACTTTTTGCTTCTTCTTCTGTCCATCGAGGCATCGCCGCCAGTTCATCAAAATATGCCTGCCAATCAATTTTTTCTGGCTGCGTGGGCACAATTTTGGCCACAACCACACCATCTTTTTCTATTTCAATTTCTTGACCATCGGCTTTGGCTTGATCAAGCAGTTTGAAAAAGTTCTGCCTAGCTTGAGTGGCGGTGACTTTCTTGGGGGCAACGTACATAGTGTACATTATAAACACAATGCACCGAAAAGTCCAAACAAAGACGGTTTGACTACTTCTTCTCTGCCACTTCTCTCACCAATCGCTCGCAGAAGGTAGCAATTTCCACGCTACCCTCATCACCATTACGGCTGCGCACTGCCACGCTTTCGGCAGACATTTCTTTATCGCCAATCACCAGCATGTAGGGGATTTTTTCCATCTGCGCATCGCGAATTTTGGCTGGTAATCGCTCGGAGCGATCATCAAGTTCTACCCGCAGACCTGCAGCTTGCAGTTTGCCCATGACAAGACGTGCATACTCAAAGTGCCGATCAGCAATCGGTAGAATTTTGACTTGCGCTGGGCTCAGCCACAATGGGAATGCACCCGCGTAGTGTTCAATCAAAAAGGCCATCACCCGCTCGATCGCACCAATTGAAGAACGGTGAATCACTACAGGCTGCACTTCGGCACCATTTTCGTCGATGTACTTCAGATCAAACCGCTTCGGCATCACAAAATCATATTGGACGGTGAAGGCAGTATCTTCTTTGCCATTGACGTTTTTCATTTGAATATCGATCTTTGGACCATAGAAAGCTGCTTCTCCCGCCGCTTCCACAAAGTGAGCATTACGGTCGACAAGCACGCGGCGCAAAACATCTTCAGCGAAATCCCATGACTCATCATCTTTGAAGTATTTTTTCTCGTCATGGCGATCACCCAGTGATAAGCGGTAGTGGTAATTTTCACCGGCTTTAAGACCAAATACATCTGAAATGTACTCTATAAGATCCAACACACCGTGAATCTCACTTTCGGCTTGCGATCTCATTGCCACAATGTGCGCATCCGCCAAGCAGAAACTCCGCACCCGTTGCAAACCGCTCAGTTCACCCGATTGTTCGTAGCGATATAACTTCGCGAGCTCGGCAAAACGCATCGGCAATTCTTTGTAAGAATGTGGCTTACTAGCGTACAGCTCAAAGTGATGAGGACATGTCATGGGTCGCAGCATGTACTCTTCTTCATCGATCACGATCGGTGCATACATTGATTCTTTGTAATACGGGTAGTGACCAGACTTGCGATACAAATCTAAATTGGCGATATCTGGCGTATAGACGTGCAGGTACCCACGCTTCAGTTCTTCGTCGACGATAAAGCGCTCCAACTCACGACGAATCGTTGAACCTTTTGGCGTCCACAGGGGCAAACCTTTACCCACTGTTTCCGTAAAAACAAACAAATCCAGTTCTTTGCCTAGTTTTTTGTGATCACGCTCCTTAGCACTTTGACGCTGCTGCAAGTATGCCTCTAGTTCTTCGGCAGATGAAAATGCTGTCCCATAAATCCGCGTTAGCATTTTGTTTTTTTCATCACCGCGCCAGTAGGCACCGGCCACAGATAGCAGTTTGAAGTGTTGCAACTCCACAGACGCATTTTCTACATGACCTCCGCGACACAAGTCCCAATAGTTTCCTGATTTATAGAAGGTAATGGGCTCACCTTTGGTGGCAATTTCATCGATCAATTCAGCCTTATATGGATTATCTGGATACTCTTTTTTAGCTTCTTCGACTGACAGCTCATGACGTTCAAATGAGTGCCACCCTTTGGCAAGATGGTGCATCTTTTTCTCAATTGCTGGAAAATCTGATTCGCTCACTGGTGAAGAGAACTCAAAATCAAAGTAGAAACCGTCCTCAATGGCCGGACCAATGGTTCGTTTGGCATCAGGATAGAGCTCCATAACTGCAGCTGCCAATAAATGAGACGCGGAATGGCGTAAATCAGCTAAATACTGTTGTTCGTTGTGTTGTGGTTGTTGTTTTGACATATGTCCTTAGTTGTATTGTAGGTGTGCTTGATACTTTTTACCAATAAAAAAGCCCCCAGTCAGAGGAGGCTTGTTCCGGTGTGCACCCACCAAAACTACTCCCCTGCTGGGATGGTAGTTGTAGTGGTAGTCATGCATCGAAATAACATTGGCTGAATTGTAACACATTGCAGATAGTGAATTAGGTATACTGCTTGAACATGATTCGCCACGTACTACTACACTTACTCCTTGTTTTTGCTTCATTGGGGTTGATCAGTGGAGTTTTTGTCTGGCGTAGTATGACAACTGATCCGTACTCACCATATGCAAACGTCAATTTACCATACGAAACTCAGATTGATTCAACAGGAAATATCCAACTAGTTGAGCACTTTTCTCCCAAATTAATGACCAATCCGCTTGCTCGCGCCACCGCGCTCGCGCAGACCGGTATCCGCATCCCACTATATAGTCTCCTTCTCCGCGAACAACCACTCACTGGTGATACTACTGCGATCATTCAACAAATTCACGCTACGAGATTTGATCCATCCAAACCCTATGTCATCACCGGTGCACATTATTCCGACCTCTACATCCGCAACTTGGGGGTGTTTTTCAATTCTCTACTTGATCCACGTCTGCCCACCACTTCCGAAGACTGGCAAAATCGCCAACGAATCGCTCTCCAAACAGTTCAGTACGATCTGGAATTTTTCCGCCAAGCCGGTCGTGCTGTCACCACGATTGTGCCGCTAGGGGGCGATAGGTTTACTGGTGTCAATATTTATGAAGAGCCATCCGACGCACTTTTTGGCGTGCTGTACACGCTGCGAGCGCTTAGTGATGACTCATTTATTGTTACTGTATTCCCTTCCACGACAACAATAGCGCCCCAACCTCCTCTCAAAACCACCCAAGCTGCATCACAATTGCTAGACAAATACCGTCCTGTACTAGAAAAAATCCTCAATCACTACCTCACAACCGCCTTAGACCCACAAACGAACCTTGTTCGCCGCGACATACACCTCTCCAGCGCCCGCGACGGCGTGAAACGTGAATCGAGTTTCTACGACAACGTTATCGTGTGGGGTACTGTCCAGTTGGCAGACCAGCTTCAGATTCCCCATTCCCCTACCCCACCCGCTGATGAATGGAAGCAGCACATCATTACTACCTTTTGGGATGAGCAAAACGGCATTTTTCGGGATGATTTGCGGGGATGCGACCAATTGGCAGAACACTGTCCACCGGCCGTTTTTTCGGCCGATTCACTCATTGTTACTTCGACGCGTTTTTTCGATCTAAAAAATGACCAAGATCGCAGTAAACTGCACCGTATGCTTGACTATATTCGATCCCAACAACTAGATGTGCCATTTCCCCTCCGCTACAGTCGCACCAACTCCGACACACCCAAGCATTTCACTGTTCAAGTTTTTGCCCCTTCCTATATGGGTGACGGAATCTGGAGTCATTGGGGCATGGAGTATGTGAAGGCACTCATTCTGGTAGGTGATTCATACCCTGATAGCCAAAAAATCGCTGCTCAACACCTTCAAACCTATGCCAGCTTAATCGAAAAAAATGGTGGTTATCCTGAACTCTACAACACCGATGGTAGTGCGTTTAGCTCGAGTTTGCTGCGCGGCGTACTGCACACAGGTTGGGTAGTCAACTATGAGCAAGCAAGGATGATGGCAGAATAACAAAAAACCATCCTGTTAGAGATGGTTTTTTGTTGGCTTGCACTAACTCGTGCATTAGAACCTACGAAGTAGCGTTAATTATATAAAAGTACCCATTTTTTTCAAGTACGTGGAGGTGAGGAGGATCGAACTCCCAAGCCGAACTTCGTAGGTTCTGCAGTACGCCAGTACCACCCCCACATTTTCCCTATTATGAAATGAATTCCTTACAAAACCCTGACATTGACATCGCCAAAACCACTATTCTTCTACACTTGTGTTATAATCACCTCAACCTAAGACAGCGCGCGGTGCGCCGGGTCTCACGACCAACACACCATAAGTCACGCCGAGGAACGTTGCTTCAGCTTTTACTCTCTCTTGAGGGTTAAGCGGGAAGCACTTTTTTCACCTGTCTTAGCGGACAGGTTTTTTTATGCTAACGCCTCGGCGCAAGCTCACAAAAAGCCCTGTCCTCCACCAACGCACTCTGACGTACATCAAGAGAAAGGCCACATGCCAAACCAAAAAAACCAAGATCAAGTCAAAATCCTTACCGACAAAGTCGCCCAGGCTAAATCGGTGGCTATCGTCGATTATGCGGGTACCACGGTCAACGACCAGGTCAAACTTCGTCGCGAACTCAAGGAAGCTGGTGGTGAAATTTTCATTACTAAGAACACCCTTATCGATATCGTACTCGGCAAAGGCCAATTTACCGAGTCTCTGCAGGGTATGAATGCTGTCGTCTTCTCATTTCAGGATGAAGTCGCTGCAATCAAAGCTCTGTTCAAGTTTCACAAAGATGCTGACAAACTTACTATTAAACAAGGCAAGATGGCCGACAAGGTTCTCTCTGCTGCGGAAGTAGAAAGTCTCAGCAAACTACCAGGTAAGACTGAATTGATCGCCCAATTGATGGCTCAACTCAACGCACCTGGCCAAGGTATGGTCAACGTCCTCAAGGCTGCACAACGCAACCTCGTCTACGTCCTCAAAGCCGTTGCCGACAAAGGTGGCGACTCTGCTCAAGCCTAACCTCGTATCAAGTACTTATTTCGTAGCAACCAAAAATAACACGCTACAAACCGAAAGGAACATATGACAGATGACCAAAAAGCAGTCTCTGCAAACGTTCAAAAAATCGTTGACGCCGTCAAAGAACTCTCTTTGATGGAAGTCTCAGAGCTCGTTAAAGCTCTGGAAGACACCTTTGGTGTCACCGCTGCTGCTCCCATGATGATGGGTGCCGCACCAGCCGCCGCCGCTGCTGCTCCTGCAGAGGAGAAAACTGAGTTCACCGTCATCATCAAAGATGCAGGTGCCAACAAAATCGGCGCTATCAAAGCCGTCCGCACTCTGAAACCAGAGCTCGGTCTGGGTGAAGCTAAAACCTTCGTCGAAACTCTCCCTGCTACCGTCCTTGAAAACGGTAAAAAGGAAGATGCTGACAACGCCAAAAAAGTCCTCGAAGAGGCTGGCTGCGTCGTTGAAGTTAAGTAATTAACCTCAAACAACCTTTGAAACAAGAAAACCCCCGCCTCAGGCGGGGGTTTTTAGTAATCTCTAGTACAAATACAGTGGCACAATTCCCGGTGTAATCATCTGATCAACCTGTGTTCCTCTGAGCTGGAGCGCTTCATTTGTGTCTACCTTCACGCCATACGGTGCCAATTTCACACACACACCGGTTGCTTGTTTGGTGGCAAGTGGATTGAACGTGACATCAATCTCTCCTCCACTTTGCAAGGTGGGGGCCGCTAGCACTTTGTGGCGCAGCAACAGGCGACATGCATCGTCAAATACGTGTAGTTCGTATGGTGTAGTGAGTGGATGAGGTGCATTCGGAAGAATCGATAGCCGGAAACCGGCAATTTTTCGATTAGGTTGTAGTGCTAGCTGGTAGGTTTGAGCTTCTGTCAGTCGAGTAATTACTTCATTTCCGTGCAGTGATGCCTGCACTTGCTCATAGTGAGTCAAGTCAAAATAATAACGGCTCATAATACTGCCTGTTACCGAGATTAAGACCAGTATTCCAATGAAGAAGATTACTGTGTTGCGAGCTTGGTTCCACGCGGCCGAAATCAGCCAAAAAACCAGTGGAACCAGCAGTGTGAAGTACCGACCTTGCAGAGCCACAATCACCTTATTTCCGACCGGCGTAGCATAGATATACATAGCTAGCATCACTGCTGCTGCTGATCCTAAAACGGCGCTCACAAGTATGATCATTTGCCAAAGCTTGAGGGAGGGCCAGTGATCATTTGCCATTACACCGACATACGCAATAAGTCCTCCATACAAGATGTAGACATACCAAGGAACTGCGTACTCTAACCAACCAAGTACCCCCACCATTTCACGGAAGTACTGTAGCCAGTTTTGCTCCAAGGTGGCGTACATCACTGTCCCAAACCGCCATACCGGATTAGATAGATACTGTAGCTGCAGTTCTGGAATCACGTATTGATTAGGGGCCACGGTGCCTAAGCTACTCGATTTTGCAGAAAACACTTCAAGTGATAGACCGATTCCTACCAGCACTACCAAAGTAATAATAAATAACATCGCTAGCTGACGTATTTTGATGGGAAGATCTCTTGTCTTGGACCTGGGAATTAAAAAAACTAACAGCGATAACGGAGCGTATTGAGGTCGTGACATTATAACCAGTAATAAACTTGAGAAAAAAGCCACTAGATGGAAGGCGGTTATTTTCGTCTTCTGTATGAGGAAATGTAGCAGCAGAGCGATTACAACGAGTCCAGCCGCCAAAAAGACTGCATCCTTACTGAACGATGTCAGTTGTTGAAGTGATAAGGGAAAAGCCAAGATTGTTAGCGGGACTTTGCGAAGTTTTTTCGGTGTCAACAGGACAGCCCAATAGCACATCGCGCCAGCAATCACTAGATTTGCCACTCTTCCTAGATAAAAAATCAAGATTGGTGAGGCATGTAGATGTACAGGCAACCAAAGCACTACCCCTAAGTGAATATAGGGTAGTGACGGCAAAGAACAGGAACTTGGTGAGTTTATCAGTGTATGGTCAGTGTTTTTTTCGTTCAAAATTGAGAAAAAAATGCTTCGTGGAAACACCACCTGCTTGCCCGATGCTATGTGTTCTGCCAAGAGTTGCTCGGGGAAACGATGTAGATAGCTTGGGATCGTATTGGCAAAAACCGAGTCTTCTGTTTTGGAACAAATAAGGTTTCCTTGAGCTATCGATACAGCCTTGAGAAAATGGGTTGGTTCGTCTGGTTTTTGAAAGGGCGGTACTACTAATGTCATCACCCCTGCCATAACGATGATAAAAAGCAGCAATACTTTCTCACTCGAAGTAAAATGGGCAGATAGGTGATGTTTGAGTCGGACTTTCCAGTGCGAAATAACCCGGGCAAACACGCTGCTCTCCACTATAGTCGTTCTCTTACAGAACGGCAATATTGCCGCAAATCTGGGGTTTTTCACAGTGCTATCTTCCTAGATTATTATGGGATCTATCTTAATATGTTATAAGCCTAAATTGTGAATAAGTATTGGATAACTTGATAAAGCCTCACGGCCACACTACGTAAACCCGAATCCTTCATTATTGTCGTATTTTTCTTACATTGCTCTTTGGCGCTTTCGCAGCAATTTCCACCTAAAACTCCCCCTTGACCCAGTTGAACACACTCTGCTACTGTTAAGCCACAAAGCGAGTTGTTTGACTTAGTTTTCGCTGTTAGGTTAAAAGCAATCAAACCTATTAGCAAAATAACCAACTGCTTCAGCTTTGATTATTATAGGACTAACATAAATAAAGTGCGCTGAATGGCGCAAAAGGAGTTGGCCATGACCGACATGCCGCTATCCACTATCAACGGCAACCTGATGGAAGACAAAAAAACAGGTCGAGCTGATGATGCGCAGAAGCTTGACATCAACAATTTGCCAGATTTGTTGACGGTTCGTGAAGTGGCCGATCTTCTCCGTGTCTCTCCCCTCACCATCAAACGCTGGGGCAAACGTGGCAAACTTCCGGCTATTCGTATCAATTCTCGCGGTGATCGCCGCTACAAAAAGGAAGCTGTCATGTATCTACTTGGCATCAATCCGACTGATGAGGATTAGACAAACGAGGGTCTAGCCAAGTCCTAATTACCAATACCAAAAATGCAACCAGCCGCAGTTGGCGCTTCCAGCGCCACGGCTGGTTGATTAGTCTAAAGAGCCACTCCAAACCAAGCTGTTGCATCCAACGAGGAGCTCGGGATACATTGCCCGTGAGGACATCAAATGTCCCACCTACTACCATTGCCAGCTTCACACCATTTTTTTCTAGTAAGGCAGCATTATCAGCTATCCAAAGTTCTTGCCATGGCGCCCCAAACGCAACCAGGACTATAGATGGTTGAAGATCATGCAGCGTTCGGGCAATAAGTGCACTTTCAGCTGGTTGTGGATGAACAACGTCCTCGTAACCACACAACCAGTACACTTGAGTTTGCCCCACACTAAACGGCACTACCCGATCAGGATTGCTAGCAAAGTAGCGACCACCGATTACCAAAACACGCCACGGCTCTACCTGTTGTCCCGCAGCGACGAGGAGCGCCTCCACCGTATCAATACCCGTGATACGTTTATGGAGTGCTGGTTGCTGCAAACGACCTGCCAAAAATCGGCTCGCCAGCACTAAACCTACTCCATCGGGAATAGCCCAAGTCGCCGATCGCAAAACTAATTTTAGCTTGCTGTGTCGGGCAGATTGGACAATTTGTTCGGGATTAGGAGTAACCAGTGTAGCCAAGCTTTTACCCTCTTTAACGTGAGTGGTGACTTCATTTAGCAGTTGAATGAAGTCTCTGCCAAACAAAGAAATACCCCATAATTTGGTTGATTGATCGTTGTTATTTTGACTTTTCATCTGCAATTTTCAAAATGATAAGGCGAAGAACACCTGAAAAAAATTGTAACATGAAGCACTATCGCGCGAACACCACTGACTCTTTACCTCATTTTTACGCAACATTGTCGCTTTCAAGCTTCGTATTCGGCTTTTTTTCGCATGCAAGAACAATTCCGAAGCAGTTCCGAAACTGTTAGTCCCAAATTATTACCGAATAAAGACGTTTTCTGATGGTACTCCGCCTAATTATTTTTATGATTTTATTCCTTTTTTATTTATTGAGTACTTTTTTTCTAGACTAATTTATGTCTTATTGTTGTACATTCTTACAAATGGATTCTGCAGATTTGGCAAGAGTCGCTATAATGGTAAATATGGATACATCTCCACTACGATCTCGCTATCCAGTCTTCCGTTATACCAAAGCACTATGGTCACTCGATGCGACGGGTTTGACCCTAACATGGGAGTTTCTGATTGAGCCAGACCATGCGTTTCACCCTACCCTTACGATTCCTGGAATTACACAGCAACATATCAATGCAATTGGTACAAATACCTTGTCATGGTATGCCATTCAACTGGGAATGGTTGAGCTGCTTAGTTACTGGAAAACAACGGTCTCACCACTCATTCGAATTGAAGTTACTAACTTCAGACAAGATGAGTTAGACTGGTGGCATCGATTACTGCTCAATGGGTTAGGTGAGTTTTTTTATCGTAATCAGATTGATTTTACGAGTCCGACGTTTGTGCAGTGGCAATGTACTGGCACTCGAGTAGAACCTGATTCACTCCCATTCACAGAACAAAGTAACGATGCTTTGCGCGTACTCATCCCCGTCGGAGGGGGCAAAGATTCTGCCGTCACACTCGAGATTTTCAAAAAAGCAGTCCAAGCTTCGGCGAACGTTGTTCCTGAAACACTACTTATTAATCCAACACCAGCCTCTCGCGATTTGGCTGAATTAAGTGACTTTGACATACTCGAGGTGCGTCGCGAGCTTGATCCACATCTTCTTGGGATGAATGAGGCGGGGTATCTGAATGGTCATACACCATTTTCTGCTATGGCAGCCTGGGTCAGCACGTTGGTCGCACACCTGCGTGGAGATGCGCATGTGGCAGTTTCAAATGAACGCAGTTCAAATGAAGGCACTGTGATCTGGAACTCTGTTGAAATTAATCATCAATACTCAAAAACCATCGATTTTGAGAAAGATTTTCAAACCTATATAACTACGCATTTGCCAGCCCCGCACTACTTTTCTGTTATGCGACCCTTCTACGAGCTGCAAATAGGCAAAATGTTCGCTACCCTAACAGATTCAGGCAGCTACGTGCGCAGCCGATTTCGGAGCTGTAACGTCGGCCAAAAGACCAATTCTTGGTGTGGTAACTGTCCAAAGTGTTTGTTCGCCTTTTTAATCCTGCGACCGTTTATTGCATATCAGGAAATCGTCGACATGTTTGGACACGATGTACTAGCGAACGAGGCCCTCTACCCCACGCTGTTAGAGCTAATTGGTCAAGTGGAAAGTAAGCCATTTGAGTGCGTTGGTACTCGCGAAGAAAGTCTTGTCGGTGCGTATCTTTGTCTTGAGCGCTATAAAGTTGAAAATATCCCCGTACCCATACTACTATCGAGGTTGGAAACCGATATTTTGACTCACCAACCTCATTTGGATACACGAGCCGCGGCACTACTTGGTGCGTGGAACAACAACCACTTAATCCCAGCTAAGCTGGTCGATTTGTTGAAACAATTCTCACCATGACTACACTCACTGATGCACTTGCCTTACTCAGCCAAGATCTAAGCCACCATGACCTAGTGATTCTTGGTTTAGGCCGAGAGGGCTGGTCTAGCTTTCGAACAATTCGCCGTCTCTTGCCTGAACAATCAATTATCCTGATTGACGATCAGCCTGTCACTCAACTTGCCGCCCACTGGCAACCTTACACGACTCAACTCAACACCATCTTCATGACGACACAGCAAGCTCTGCTCAGCACATCCTGGCTCACTAAACGTACGCTAGTGATCAAAACGCCTGGTTTGCCATTGCTTCATCCTGCTGTCAAGTTTCTCCAAACTCAAGCTACCACCATTACCTCGAACACTGCCCTTCTGTATCAGGTGCTACAAGCTATTTCCCAACCGATCACCATCATTGGCGTGACTGGCACAAAAGGAAAAAGCACCACCACTTCTTTCATTCACCATGTCCTTCAGACGGCCCAACTCCCGAGTGTGATCGGTGGCAACATTGGTGTGCCACCTCTTGAGCTTCTGAACGAACTGGCGACTCTACTTGATCGTCGTCCTACTGATCCAGTGTATGTCGTTCTCGAGCAATCTTGCCACCAACTCGATGATCTCCAACAGAGTCCTCATATTGCAGTAATTCAAAATATCGTTCCCGAGCACCTTGATTACTATGGCACGTTCGAGCGGTATCAAAGTGCTAAAAGTAGTATCGCTCGCTATCAACATTCTCAAGATATAGTGATCGCCAATCCACTGCATCCTACAGCCTGGGAAGTTGCCGAACTCAGTCCAGGCAAAAAAATCAGTAGTAGTCCTGATAGCTGGCTCGTAGCTGGCACTCTTCTTGATGTGAATAAGTTACAGGTCAAAGGCGCTCATAATCTGGAAAATCTAATCCCTGGCATGGCAATTGGCCAGCACCTAGCCATACCTATTCCAACACTTCAGCAAGCATTGAGTAGTTTTCGCCCATTGCCTCACCGACTAGAAGAAGTGGCAGAGGTTGGTGGTGTCCGTTACATCAATGATTCACTTGCGACTGTACCCGATGCTACTGTGGCTGGATTGGCTGCTTTTGCTGATCGTCGTGTCGTTCTCATTGCAGGAGGATATGATCGTGGCCAAGACTTTGGACTACTTGCTGAATGGATTTGCGCACACCCTACCCAAGTTATTGGTGTGCTGTTGTTTTCACCTACGGGTGAACGGTTGGCAAAAACCATAACTGACCACTGGCAACAAGCAAGCAGTGAGGTCGTGCCACTACCGACACTTGAACATGTCGAGCATATGCAGGAAGCAGTCTCTAGAGCGCACCAGCTTGCAAAACCCGGTGACGTCGTTTTATTAAGCCCTGCTAGCGCGAGCTTTGGTGCATTTACAGACTATGCTGATCGAGGGAATCAATTTAAAACGGCTGTATCGGCTCTGGTGTAGATGGACGTCGTGTCATAGGCACTGATTGATCTGTCTTGAACTCCACATTTACTATTCTTCGTCTCCAATAGATTCCTACTACCACTGCCATCAACGTTATACCTGCTCCAATCAACCAAATAGGAGAAAACAACGTACTACTCACACCCAACACTGAACCTGAACGAGCAGGCGTTGCTACTGCCACCAAAGGTGCAGTTACTTCTGCTGGTAAAGCTCGTGGCAGAACAGGTGTGCTTGTTAGCAGCGCAGACGGTGTAGCCAGGTGTGCCGCATCTGTTGCGACAACATCACTGAGAATTATTTTTTTATGAGCATCAAGTGTTACTGTTTTGGCAATGTGCTCGATAGTACCTGATGAATTAAGCACTTCAGCCTCAAGAACACCTGTTGTAAATGTATGTTTGATAATTTGATCAGCTGATTGAGTGCCAAGCAGGTGGCTAACTGTGAAGGTATTGCGATTGTCGGCTGCCCCTTCACCGACTAGTGCCTGGGTAACAGGCTCAGCAACCTGAGCAGACCGGGTGGCCAAACTTGCAGAAGTTCCTGTTTCTTGGAGGGGAACATCATATTTCAACACATATTTGACAGTTTTTATTCGGGAAAACGTCAACACCATTGAGTGTGTTACCTCATCAAAACTGACCGCAGTTTGAGCAATAGCCGGAATAGGGCTAGCACTTGGATTAGTGAGAGGCATCTGATTGGAAGTTGGCATTATTTGATCAGATTCCCAACAAATGAGTTCACAAAACCCAAAACGACACTAAACAAGATTGCCCACAATAAGTTCTCTACTTGAAAACCCGGTACTAGAGCTGAAACAAGCAATACAAGCACCCCATTGATCACAAGTGTAAAAAGCCCGAGTGTCAAAAAATTGATTGGCAAGGTCAAGAGCAATAGGATCGGTTTCAAAACTGAATTGACCAACGAAATGATCAGCGATGCCCAAAACAAACTGTAAATGCCTTCGATCCTGACTCCAGGCAAAATATAGGAAGTTGCACCTACTGAAAACATTGAAGCCAAAAATGCGAATAGGGCACCTGTCATACATTCTCCTACCGCTAGTATACCGATAGTTACTCACCAAAGTAAATGTGCGATCTTTTATCAAAAATAAGTGTGAAGGTCTCAAGTGCTTCGTGTCGTCCTAATAAGGGAGGCACCTCATTGCTATCGATGAAACCCACCGGAATAACACGCTGAGTTGTACCAATTTTAATCTTCAAATCTGGAACAAAAAACAATCGCTGTTTGCCCCCCACACCAAATGTCTCACTACCAGGAACAGAACTAATATCCAAACCAAGTAAAACTGCTATGTATCGCGGTAAGACGGTGTAATCAGCCCCAGTATCGATTAACATACTGACGCGTTGCCATTCATGGTAAGTTGCTGACCACAGTTCAATAGCAACTTCCGGACGATATATGTCAGTGAATTTAGCTGACGGGTAACGCTTTGGTTGATATTTCGCCACCAGTTGTTGGTTTTTAAGTGCAGATTTGAGTGAACGTGGCATACGGTTTGAATCGAACTGCGTCTGACTCTAGCAAAGTGTGGTTGGCAACATCAGCACTGGACCTTTAGGAATTACCGTGGTAATTGGCTTTTCGTCAGGGTATTTTCGACGCAATCGTCGATACAGACACTGGGCACGCTCTTCACTATGTGTCCCGTGTACTTCTCCACCAGCAGAAACAATAATTTTGCCATGATAACGACGATTATCGCGTGCCTCACTCAACGACGTTGGTTTGACATAGGGATTTTTTTCGGCTGATTTCTCAGCGGCTTTGTCGCTTGCAACAACCATATGACTATTATACGCGAAGCCTATACGCACCCTCACTGTTTCAAGCCGTTATCGCCTACTAACGTTCGCCACGATCGCCATATGGTCACTGACACCAGCCTGGAGTCGGACAGTATCACAATGGTATGACGACGAGCTGAATAGCCCATCTACCATTAGTTCAAGTTTGCCGGCTTTGTGCCAGTTTTCGTCAAGCGATGTGGTGTACTGAAGAGGAATATTGTCTACATAGCGCGCCGCCAGGCGCGCGAAAGTCTCAAAACCTCGAGGAGCATTAAAATCACCACTTATCACCAGTTCACCCTCTGCATCCAGAAGTTGAAATAGAGCCGCTAGATCACGTAATTGGTCCAGTGTCGATTCACCCTTCACTGACCACGTAAAATGAGTCGTCGCAATTTTATAGTCAACGTCATCTTTGGTCACTGTCATCATGCTCACCGCCCGATCTAAATTATTCGGATTTTCATCTTTCATGAAAAGCGGTAATACTTCTGGTTGATGATCTGTTTGAAAATAAAACGCATGATGCGCATCCCGCACAGGGAGCCTGGAAAACTGACAGATTCCCCACGCACCCCAAGCATGGGCAGTGTGACGACTTAGTTCAACGACATTTGCTAGAGGTACGTACTGTACAACCTGCATACCTGTCGCCTGCTGTAACAGTGGGATGTCGACGGCAAAAATTTCTTGCAAATTGAGTACATCTGGTTGCTCTTGTTGTAGAAAAGGAATCACTCTCTGTACAAGATGTTTATGACCTTCACAATTGAGACTAATGAGTTTGAGTGGTGACATAGGCGAGACTCCGTTGATATTCCTGAATATGTTGCAAGATCGTTGCTACACCTCGGATAGCAGTTATTTCCGGATCATCAACCGTACTGACTGGTGTACCAAGTCTTTGTATCATAAACTGTTCCAAGCCATGTACTTGTGCCAAACCACCACTGAGTAACAAACCTTTATCGATTACGTCCGTGGTCAGTTCTGGTAGCACAGCTGCCAATAAATCCTGGACCAACTCGACAACTCGTTCACCCCAATCACTAGCAGTTGCTGCCAAATCTGTGCTGGAAATAACAAGCTCTCGGGGAGAATGTGACACTATGTCTTGTCCCGTCATCAACATTTCTCTATTTGCTGTCTCATCAAGACTGAGTACTTGATGCAATAGTTGTTCTGCTGTTTGAGTACTGATGAGCAAAGAAAACTGCTCCTGAATTGTAGTTCGTATTCTCTCAATCAACCACTTACCAGCATGCCAAGTCGTATGGTGATTAACCAATGTACCAAGGGAAATTACCCCCGCTTCGATAACTTCATATCCCAGTTGAACGATAAAACTGCCGGTTGCATCTGCCACTGGTACGCCCGCTCCAATTGCCGCAGCCAAGGGTTGTGCCACAGTCACCACTTCTTGCGCACCCGCTTGTTCGAGAACTCTACTAAACACAAACCGATCAAGTGACGTACTCGCCGCTGGCACTGTTACAGCTACCGTCGGCTGCCACCACATACGACTACGCATTGTCTGCTGCCACACAGCTTGTAAAAAAGCACGAGCAGCTATTTGATCATAAATACGACCACGCTGCACTGGCCTCCAGACCTCAACACTTGAGGTGACTCGACCTTCCATCGCTGCGGCCTCATGGCCAATAGCGATGACTTTTTGCGAAGCAGTCTCGACTGCAAGGACTGTTTCCTCATGCCACTGTGGCATGATGTGCTCGAGGCGAATGATCTCGCTATCGCTTCCCGACCGAGTGTCAGCGGCACTCGTCCAGACTCGGGTTTTGGCACTTCCCCAGTCTAAAGCGAGCAGATTGTTGGGCATGAACCAGCGCATAGGCTTCAAATTACTAAAATGGTATACTGTTCGTCATGGCTTCCCTCTGGAAAAAAATTCTCCCACAGGTAAATCCTCGTGTTCTTTATACCTTACTCTCTGTCTTGATTGTACTGTCAGGAACAGTGCTAGCAATATGGTATGCCAAAGGTAACTACCGAGTCACCCGTCAAGGCGTCTTTCCAGAATCTGGTCTATTGAGCGCCAATTCGTTCCCCACAGGAGCACAAGTATTCATCGACGACCAACTCCAAACAGCTACTGACGACACTATATATCTTGCTCCAGCTGAATACACCGTCACCATAGCCAAGGATGGGTACACACCCTGGGAGAAAAAAATGCAGATTGAGCGTGAGTTGGTTACGCAAACCAATGCGTTACTCTTCCCCATCGCTCCACGATTGAGTCCATTGACCTTTACTGGCTTAGAAAATCTTTCTCCTTCACCTGATGGCCAGCGACTTCTCTACTACACAGCCTCATCTTCCGCTATGACTCGAAATGGCCTCTATTTACTTGATCTAAATGGTAATGCACTAACACTCCAACGTGGCCCTCGCCAAGTTGCCGAAGACGCTCAAGGGTATGATCTCAAAACGGCAGAGTTCATTTGGTCACCAGACAGCACCCAAGTTATCATGATTGACACAGCTAGTTCGCGCGAAGTACTACTCGATCTTGATCGCAAAAATGATGTGGCTAGTTTGGACGACATTTCCCTCCAGCGCGAGCGATTATTAAGTGAGTGGGAAAGTGAGATGTACGTGCGAGAGCGACAGTTTCTTGCTGCATTCCCCGATCCTGTCATTGCAATTGCTACTAAATCAGCCACAAATGTTTTTTTCTCTCCCGATAAAAATCGCCTGCTCTTCACTGCTACTGCTTCTGCCTCCTTGGGCGAAAACCTCACCCCACCAGTCCTTGCCAAGAACAGCCAACCTCAGGAGCGCACCTTCACACCAGGTGGCATTTATGTCTATGACCGAAAAGAGGATACAACTTTCAGAGTTGGTACTGATGGCGCTTTTGTCAACGCGAGTACCTCTAGTGCCCAACTAGCCAACCTACTTAACTCCAGCAAGAGTCTACTTGCTCAAGACCTTTATTCTCGCTCGCCTTTGTCCTTTGCCGCATCACCTAGTGCCTTCATGCGCCTCCAAGCTACTCAGTCTGCTGTCCGTAGCGCAGAAAATTTCAAACGGTACCATTCTTCACTCTACGTACCCACTTTTCAGTGGTTTCCTGATTCCAATCACCTGATTTATACCCAAGATAATGAAATTCGTGTCAAAGAATATGACAACACCAATGATGTGGTGGTATACTCTGGCCCCTTTGCCTCAGATTTCGTCTATCCTTGGCCAGATGGCAGTAAATTGTTAATCTTGACAGGGTTCAGCAGTGGCAGTCCTGCCAACTTGTATGCAGTTGAATTGCGATAAATGACATCACGGGGATTAGCGCAGATGGTAGCGCGCGTCGTTCGGGACGACGAGGCCGCCGGTTCGAGTCCGGCATCCCCGACGTGAGCGAGTGAGACGAGTGAACAGTCGAGGAGCGGACGACTAGCACTCAGCGAGGCATATAGGCGCGAATAACAATGAGCGCCGGAGCCGAAGCGTAGTGAGTCCGGCATCCCCGACACTACCTATAATTGTCACCTACCAATAGGAACTGTTATTTCCAGCGTGGGATTAGTATTAACTAGTACCTCTGTGCGTGGATATGATCCATAGGTAAAATCCCTTAAATGTTGTGCAAATTCAGTAGCAGAAGTCGCTTGCAATAGTGTACTTCTAGAAAGTTGTGACAATTCACCAATAGAACCAGGTTGTCCCAACAGTCCATCCACGTTTAGTATCGTCACCGATTCGATCAATGACCGAATAGCACCAGGTATTTTGCCAGGTTCGTTTGAATACGATATCCAAGCCTGCTGATCTGCATCATCTTGGTCGGGAGTGGTAAATTCTCGAATCAAGACATCACCACTGCTTTCATTTACAGTAATGGCAACTTTTTTTTGCTCTGGGTGATATGCCGTTACTTTTTCTCCATCTTCCTGTCGCGTCTCTGGTAGCCGTGATTCCCATGTAACTACTAATTGCGTGCCATCACTACACACATCAAAGTACACAACATCACTTTCGCTACTTGTTCGATCAAGACTTGGTTGCCATTCTCCTGCAACAGCTTTTGCATCCCTAATATCTCGTTTCACCATCACCACTTGAGTGTTTTTTTCTTTTGATTGCTCGATCAGGAGCTGAAAGAAACGCAATTGAACGGGCTTATTTATTTCTCTCACTTGTTCTGTCAATCGATTGTGTTTTTCGCGGGCAACTTCACCAAACATGCGTACAATTTTTTCAAGTATGCGTTCTTGTTGATACCTCAGTTCCAATGCAAGATAGTAGTTCCTAAGATCAACATGTGCCACCACAGATTTTGATAATTCGTCAGCTTTTTTCTGTTCTACAACTACAAACAACTCATGAGTTAATCTCCCACCCATCAGTTGAGAAAATGCCTGAATAAGATCCCGCTCATCATGTTCTTCAGGTCTGGATGGTTTTATTAAGGTAAAGCACCACCTACCATTAATTTCCCTCATTTCTGGTGCTTGCCCGAACAACTGACCAGCTGTTTCAAAGTCCTGTATATCAACCTGCTCCGGATCAGCCGAAGTGACATTTTCATTTTGCAATATGCCGACAGCATCCCACACTCGGCGACAGAATTCAGACATATCTGTTCGATTAAGCAATTCCATCATGACGTTGTGTTGGTGAACCAACACATTTTTTCTCACCCTGACCTCTTGCTGATAATCGAAGGGCGCGTCACATAAATAGGCTCGATCATTTGACTCTGCGGGCAGACCAAGCTTATCAGCTAATCGTCTTCTAGCAGCATCCAGAACCGTTGTATCCAGTTCTAGTTGACGAATCATGAACTCCACCTCGGTCTCGTTTTCTTCCATGATACCTGCAGCAATTAAATCTTGCTTGGTCAACCCAGCATATCGCCTATCCTCCAGCAACCGACGAAAAACGTACTCCGCTACCTCCTCAAGAGGAAGCTCACTACCACCTCCCCTATCTGCTCCTTGTAATGCTTCAAATTCCATAGAAAAAATCCTACTATTGATCCGCAAAAAGCGATAGACTCAAGCAGGTATTAACTCTAATTAGCACTGAAGATGCTACAATTCTCTCCTGTAGCTCCCGTAGTTCAACGGATAGAACGGAGGTTTCCTAAACCTTAAATCCAGGTTCGATTCCTGGCGGGAGCACTACTGAACCACACCTGCTCATGCGGGTGGTACAATTTCCACTGTTCCGCCCCTATAGTTCAACGGATAGAATGTGAGTTTCCGAAACTCAAGATGCAGGTTCGATTCCTACTGGGGGCACAACAATCGTGCAAAGTAGGCTTACTTTCGCTCGTAGTCGGCGTAGATTACGGTATCCAACACAGTCGGATAGACAAACACTTCCTCGTCTTGGAAAACAATCGAAATTTCTCGAGCCGCATCTGAATCAGATGACGAAGCATGGATGAGATTAAGTTGCTGACTCATGCTGAAATCACCACGGATAGAACCGGCTTCAGCTTCACGACCAAGTGTCGTGCCAACTAATTTGCGAACAACGGGAATCGCATCAATACCTTCCCAAACCATAGCTACTATAGGCAGTGAACCCATAAATGACTTGAGGTCTCCAAAGAAGCTTTTGTCTTTGTGTTCGACGTACCAAGCTGAAAGTTGCTCATCGCTAAGTTGGGTGAGTTTGAGAGCGACCAGCTTGAGGCCTTTGCGCTCGAAGCGAGCGATGATTTCACCGATCAAGCCACGTTGCATGCCATCTGGTTTGACGAGAACGGCGGTGCGAGAAGTTTTCATAAAGATCCTTTCGGAAGTACTACAAAGAATGAGTAGCGCTATTGTACCAAGATTTTTTCAAAGTTCCCCTGATCAGAAAAGGGGCCAATAACAGCTAGTCGCACTTGATTTCTCGCGATAAGATCCCGAGCCACCTGATTGACATCTTCGAGTGTCACCGCCCGAATCTTTTCCAATACCTCATCCGGTGTGGAGATTTCATTCATCAATAACTGACGCATACCGTAGAACTGCGCCACACTTTCACTGTCCTCGAGACCAAGCACTGTCTTGCCTGCGACATAGTCTTTGGCGCGTTGAAGTTCTGCCTCGGTAATGGGCTTACGACCGTCTGCAACAGCTTTGAACTCATCGAGAGTAACCTGCAGTGCCTCATCAATTCGTTTGGGATCAACACCAGCTGCGCAACCAAGCACACCTTTGTCGTGATAGAGATCGTTGTCAGCATGGATGTAGTAGCAGAGACCTCGCTGTTCACGCACTTCAATAAACAAGCGGGAACTCATCGGCCCACCCAGGATGGTGGAAAGGAGCGACGCCGCATGGCGTCGCGGATCGCTGCGATGGATACCCGGCCAGCCCATCACGAAGTGCGCTTGCTCAGTCTTTTTTTCAGCCAGCACTATCCGTTTGCTGACTGGTAAATCTGTAGGAGCAGGAGCTTCGTGCTGAATTAGATCAGCGATGTTTTGCTTACCCACGGCTCGCTGCTTGACGGCATCATCACCTTTGGCAAACATTCGTTCGATCTCGTCAAATGTTTTGAGCTGCCCAACCACACCATCATCGCCTGCCAGAACCAGTAGCATATTTCCAAAGCCATACCACTGTTGTAGAAATGCCTTAAAATCCTCACTGGTTATAGTCGAAACCGTCTCTTTGGTACCGATAATGTCGTGTCCCAGCCCAGTGCCTTCAAAGTACAACCGATCAAACACATCGCCGACGTGGCGCGCCGGAGTATCCGCATACATGTTGATTTCCTCAATAATCACACCTTTTTCGCGATCAATGTCACTTTGACGCAGTTGTGGGCAGAGCATCATGTCGGAAATAACCTCAAGAGCAAGCCCCACATGCTGACTGGCCGATTTGACGTAGTAGCCGGTATATTCTTTGCTGGTGAAAGCGTTGAAATCCGCGCCCACCGCATCGATGGTACTCGATAGATCTTTGGCCGTCTCAAATTTTTCCGTTCCCTTGAAAACAATATGTTCAAAAAAGTGGGCAATCCCCTGTTTGGCCGCTGGTTCGTATCGCGAGCCGGTGTTGGTAAGCACAAGTACCGTAACCGACTTCACCGCTGGCATGGGAATCGACAGAATGGGTAAACCTGAGGAGAGTGTATCTAGTCTATGCGTGAACATACTGGGGTATTGTAGCAGGGTGTGGGGCTATTCTCTGACCGAACAGGGTAACGTAACAGTTACGGTTGTCATTCCACCAACTTTAGATTCTATGGTAAACACACCATCCAAAGCATCAATATTTTGCTTGATGGCTTTCCATCCTTCTGATTCTTCTCCATTACTTCTTTTTGCTCTTCCCGCATAAATATCAGCTATCTGTTCTTGAGTTAAACCGTTACCAAAATTGGAAATTACCAATGTAAATGACTTGTCACCAGCTGAACTGAGTTGAACAAACACGTTACCTTGTGAATATTTTAGGGCATTGGTAAGCAGATTATCTATCACCACTCGCAACTTCGACTGATTTATGCTGAGTAGTAATGACTCAGGAGAATTACTAAAAATAACTTTGGGATCACCTAAACTTTGTGTTGTATCTCGAGCTAAGATACGTTTTTTCAACATCTCCACAAGATCAAATGTCACTATCCCATGTTCAATCGAATCAATTATGCTGGTCCTATCAAGCAATGCGTACAACTCTGCTGCAACATTCCTCAATCTTTCTGCAAAATCTCTGGCAAAAGTAGCGTACTGTGTTTCCCCATGTCCCTGCAATACACCGGCCATTTTTTGCCAAGTGTTTTCGCCCATTGTCAGTACCATGATTGCATTCTTAGCATCATGCACACTGACCCTCACTAAACCTATCGCTGCTCTTACTCCCTCCAAGAATTCTTCACTATATTCCACACGTATATCAATCTCGACATCATTAAAATCACTGCTTAACGGAGGAATCTCTATCTCAGGAAAAGTAAATGTGCAACGATATCTACCCTTATATGATTTAACAACTGTGCTTGGCTCTACCCGCAATGGACCTACCTGGTCAGTTGGCAACGTCCTACGTGGTACAAAAATATAATCTTGCAACACACCATATACAAAATCAACATATTCTCTTTCCGCTGAGGAACCCGAAGTAATGCCTTCATTTGCCAGTACATCAACTTGTCCAATACGCTCTACTCTCGCAGCTTCGATATGTTGAGTCGGGTTTATAGTCACCTTGAGGGTTTGAGCCTTGGGATTAGCTACTGTTTCAGACAAGAGCAGCATTGCCATTAACAAGTTATTCTCAGGAATCAAACTACCCCCACTGGTTTCATCTGTCCTACCTAAAAATTCTTTTCCTCCTCCAGCCTGATCATGACCATTTGTGTGTACCTGTACCATAATTCCCCAGCCTAATATGTAACGCGTGCGTACGTAAACCCCGACTTAGGCCGAAGAAATTCACACGAACGTATGAAGTATCCGTCAAAAAACGTCATAAGTCTGTAATAATTCGCACATACTTACAAACCACTACATTTAGCAGAATAGTCTCTACCCAATCACATCTCTTCTACTGTCTGAATGCCCAACAAGCCCAAACCGTGGGCTAAAATCTCGTGCACATCTCGCACGAGTGCTAATCGAAATACACGTTGCGCAGGCACACTATCTGTCGCAAGAACTTGGTGCGCTGCGTAAAAACTATTGAAGTACTGCGCCAATTCGTATAGGTATGTACACAAGTGGTGTGGTGCGAATTCGCGCGCTGCCTTGGCAACTGCTGCAGGATACTCACTAATCGCTTGAGCTAACTGACGTTCTACTTGAGACAAGACCGGCTGCTCTGTACCTGAAGCCATATCTTGCACATCTTCCCCCGCTTTACGCAAAATGTTGGCAGCGCGCACGTAGGCATACTGGACATAGGGACCAGAATTGCCTTGCATAGACAGAATCTCATCCCAATCAAATGTCACATCAAGATGTGAACTTCTTTTGAGATCATTCCACTTGAGTGCGCCAATTCCCACAGCGCTCGCCGTCTGGGTGGGCAACTCTTTACCTTCAGCCAAGGCAATTGCTCGTTTTTCGGCTTCATTGAGCACATCCTCGAGCCAGATCACATTACCTTTTCGCGTCGACATTTTGCCTGCGGCAAAACGGTATAACCCATGTTTGACATGGACCCGCTGGTCTGGCGTATACCACCCCAGCAACTGTTCAATCCGGTAGATTTGCTGAAAGTACAGGCTCTGTTCAGCGCCGACTTCATTGACCACCAGAATATCTTTTCCATACTGCTTGAGACGGAAAAAATCGGTAGCTAAATCTCGAGTGGCATACAAAGTCGCCCCATCTTTTTTCATGATCATCAGCGGCGGCAATTCATCAGCCGGGAAAAACACCAATTTGGCATCCTCCTTGCCCTTCTCATACCGGAGCTTGCCATCTTTGTTTGCTTGTTCTAACGCATCAACCACCACCTGCATTTTGTCTTCGAAATAGGATTCGCCGTAGCCTCGGCCATTATTTTCGGTGAATGTCACACTCAATTTCTGGTAAATCCGCTCAAACTCTTGCCATGAGAAATCAATGCACAACTGCCATAGCTTGCGGGCTTCTACATCACCGTCCTCAAGTTTTTTAAACCACGCCCGTGCCTCGTCCTCAAGTGAGGGGTCCGTTTCTGCCTTGGTGTGAAACTCAATGTACAACTCCACCAAGTACTTAACTGGTTGAGCTGCTTTTTCTAGCTCTGCGAGGTTTGCCTCGAGACTACCCTTACCCAGGTGCACCAACGCATAGATCTGTTTACCAAACTGCGTGCCCCAATCTCCGAGGTGATTGTCGCGATGCACAGCCCACCCTGTTGCCGCCAAGATATTGGCAACAGCATCACCAATTATGGTTGATCGCAAATGTCCTATTGTGAATGGTTTTGCTATATTTGGAGAGGAGTACTCAACCACTGCAGTACCCACATTATCCAGATGTAGTTGAATCAAAGTCTTTTCCATTGATTCGTAATGCATCAAATCATAATAATAGCTATCAGAAAGGTAGACGTTCAGAAATCCAGGACCTGCCACTTTTACTGCCAAAATGTGGTTTGAACTGGCTCGTTGCTGTAACTCAGCCGCCAATGCTTCTGCTAGCAATCGAGGTTGCGTAAACCGTTCTCGAAGAGTTGTGGGCCATAGATCTCGTTTCGCCCAGATGTTCATGGCTATATTCGTCGAGTAATCGCCATGCTCACGAACTGTTGGGATAGAAAAATCAGCCAAAATGGGTTCAGGAATACCCCACTCCGTCTGGAGTTGCGATAGTATTTGGATAAGCTGGGAGTGAATGGTACTCATAGTATGTAATTCAGGGACGTCGGTGACGTGGTACCACCCTTCTTCACTGCGCACCTCGCGCAGCCTCGACAGCCAACAGATTTGCTGGCCAACCTTTATAACGGAAGGAAACCGGCTCTGATTTGGCAGAGCTGTGTTCGTGATCAACGTAGATCAAAAAAACGATTCGCGACATCGTCACACAATTAGCTATATTTTATGCTTCACACGAATTGATCGCAAGCTGCTTTTTCGATTTGTGTTCAATTCGGAAGGCTATTTTGGCGATTAGAATTGGTGTTTTATGACAAACATTTTGTATTCATTAACAATAAAATGGAATCTGTATTTATGAAGAGCTCGTTATGGCGTATTTTTTGAGCTAAAAAGATATGCTTATAACTATAATTATTACTATGTATTCAGTATGTAACCTGGTTAGATATCCTTCTTCCAGCAATTACTTTCCCATACACATTCATTGTGTATCTATTACATCTTCAGTATATTGAGTATATTTTTTCTTGAGTAAATAGATGATATTAGCGCGATTTACAACGTCGTTTATGTCGTAAAATTTCTTCTCTACTTTCTGTCCCCAATTAAGCGAATCATACAAAACTGCTACTTGCAATCATGTTTTGGATATGTCACTGTAAGTACACAGCTGAAAAAACCCGAACAGTTTTTTCGCAGTGAGTGTAAGAAGTAGAAAAGCGAGTAAAAAGTGAATAGCAGGTTGCTCGTACGCGAGCGCACATTGAAATTATCCGATCTGACCTCTTCGAGTCCATCGAATTGTAAGAGTATCTTGAGTAAAGGTGATTTCGATTGAACCGTGGAGATCAGTTCGCCAGATATGTGTCCCCCAGAAATGCAAGCGAGAAATGACGGTCTGATCTGGGTGACCAAAGCGATTAGAACTACCAACCCCAATCAGCGCGAGTTCGGGTTGGAGACGAGACAAAAATTGAGCGGTTGAACCGCTTTTTGAGCCGTGATGTCCGACTTTTATGACATCAATGTGCTCTAACACCCCCGCATCGCGCAGTGCTAACTCAGTTCTTTCTTCTGCATCTCCTGTTAGGAGTATTTTCGTGTTGTATATATCCAATAAAAGCATGATCGATCCGGCATTGTAGTCCTCTGTTTCCTCATTCTTACCTGATTCTAAAGCCGATAAACTTGTTTCGGTATTTTTGGGATGTGGATCATTTTCATGCCTGTATTTTTGACTTGGCCAGAGAACGCTTCCCCACCCCACAGAGCCTATTTCAAGCCGCTGACCGGCTTCAGCATAGATAATCTGGGTGCCATGACTGTAGTGTTTTTGCAGCTCCTCATCGAGCATTTTAGCCTGGTCAGTCGACTTAATTTGTGTTGTGGTAAGCACCACTCCAACTTGATACTTTTGCAGTATTGGCACCAAACCACCAATGTGATCAGCGTCTAGATGTGTGATAACTATCAGCTCGAGTTGTCGGTCACTCCAGGGCAGATTACGCTCAAGACATCGAGTAACCGCTTCATCTGGTCCGCCATCCACTAATATTTGCAGATTTCCAGATGTAAGAAGGATCGCATCGCCCTGACCAACATCGCACTGAACTAGACGAGTCGTACTAAAATTGCGGTAAAACAGCATTGCCGCACAAATAAAACATAACGAACATAAGACGAAAAAAAGTGGTATCCACCTACCCAGTTTATTCAAACCCATTTTCACCTCTTTTACTCTGGTATTTATACGCATATAAGGCGAATATCATCCCTACCCACGAACCTACTACCGCACGAAAAGAAGGAATACCCGGCAGAGTAACTATCGCTCGTGGAAAGGTTGCAGCTATCGTTGCTACTGACCATAGGAATACATCACCCACCCACCCCACAATGACACCCACAAATGCGGTAATAACTCCAAACCAACTAGGAACATGCAATTGAACCGACACTCTTTCCAGCAACATCAAATACACGGCCGTCGAAGTCAGCCACGGAGTAACCCACACCAATAGTGCGTTGGCAATCAGACCAACCCAACTCCACGTTTGGAAGTGGTGCCACAATAACGGTAAAGTGGCTAACTGAACTACTCCACCTGTCCACAAAGCGTCACGTACGTTCTGCCAAACGGATGATGCGGGTGGCTGCGCGGTCGGATCTATCAGCAATTGGGAAAGGGCCCCACTGTGCTGATGGGCAGTCAACGCCAAACTCGCCGTGGCAACAAATGACAGCTGCCACCCAACAGAAGTAAACAGTGATGGCCACAAAGCAAGGGTTGTGAAAAAAGTTAGCCCTAAAGCAGTCACTGGCGAAATCGGCCTACCTACACCCCACCTTGCTATTAGTTGCCAATTTGACATGACACTGGCACGCACTAACGAGGCCGGCCAGTTAATCATTATTCCGTAACACCACACCACCAGAAGAAAAAAAATGAGTCTCGCTGTAGACGGCAAAAAACGGCCGATCATCCGTTGAGCTATCCCAAGCATCAAGCTGATATTAAATCCTGAAGCAGCCATCACATGTTGCATCCCAATAACTTTGAATTGGTGCTGTACCGTGCTTGAAAGCTGCTCAGCATCCCCAAGAACCATAGCGTTGAGTAAGTTACGTGCGTCGGGAGACACCCATTGCTGCCATGCTTGCGGGAAATTAGCCAACTCCAGAGATAACTCCTGCCAATAACTTGAAAACCGAACATATACCGCTATAAGGTTTGTAAAAAATATGTTAGTTGTTTGATAGACCAATGTAATTTCGGATTGAATTGCAGTATCAATACCCAGTAATTGTTTGCTAATCATCCCAAGTAGGCTTACAGCACTCCAGATATGGAAATCATCGACTATAGTAAAAAACACCATAAAGAACAATCCACCACAGTACATAATGCAATAGCGACGACTCATACGAAATAATCCGAACAAAATGCTTACAATATTTGACGCATTTTCCATAGTGCCTTATTTATGTTGTTTAATATATCAATATGGTATTTAGTAGACTCATAATTGCATATTACCGCACAAACAATTACTAGCTATATTCGCATCTTTCTACTTCCTGTCGTGACTCGCGTTATTATGTAACAGCTCTATTGCAACAATAAATCAATTAACTAAGACCTATAATTTGCGTCTCATAACTGTATTTTCCCTTGCAGTTCAGCAGCTTGTTCCGCAGTAATAACTTTTGCATTAATCAACTCTGACAATGAAGTAATTGGTCGAAGTTGAATAATTTGTTCAGCTTTCGCCATACCAATTCCTGGTAATTGATCTAGCTCACTTAAACTAGCAGTATTAATATTTATGCTACTTCTAGCTCCACTTGAATCACTGCCTGAGGACACCGTGGTGTCACCAGCTATTTGCTCCTCAAAAGGAATATAGATTTTCTGACCATCGATCACAAACTCTGCGAGGGACAATTGTTTTGCGACATACGAAGCATCAGCCTGAGGTAACAAACCACCAGCCAACTCAAGTGCTTGTGCGACTCGATCACCATACTGCAAGGTGTAAACACCAGGCTGTGCTACTGCACCATTTACCTCGAGGATCAGAGTGCTCGAGGGCACAGGGGTACCATTCTGGTTATTCGATTGATCTACCACAACCTCACTGCTTGACTGTGTCAGGTGATACCAATATGCCCAACTACTTATCACACCTGTCACTCCCACTACGGTCGTCAGTACATACAAACCAAGTTTGAGATCTAACCAAGCAGGTAAATGTCCGAGAAAATGAATATGCGATCGCATTACCCTAGACTACCAAGCGTTGCTGACAAAGCGCTGACATCTCACTACTCAAGTACAGGAGAACAAATTAATCAAAATGTAGTAATAATTACGGGATGGGACTTGGACTTACATCTGGACTTGCACTTGGAGTTGGGATAGGTGTCGCTATTGGCTCGGGTGTAGCAGAGGCAACGGGCGTTGGGCTTGGGTCCGCTGAGGGTGAAGGAGTTGGGGTTGGGACTGCTTCATTTCCAGGACTAGCTCGTGTCACTCGAGCATCGTTCACCAATACAGCCTGCCAAGTGACGGTTCCTGAGGCTGCCGCCGCATCACTCAATATCACCGTAAAGCCTTCGCCACTGACATTTTTGAGCATCGCTGTACCAAGTCCATCCTCACTGGTCAGAGTAATAACTGGTTTCTCACTATAGGCACGAGTGAAAACGACAACGGCCTCTACCTCGCCAGGTTCAAAGGTGATAAAACCGGCTGTATCCTGGTCATGATGCGTCACTCGTCCTCTAAACGTCACGTCAGCCAAGAAGTCCACTGTACCTTGGAAAAACACTCGACCTGCCATGGTGACTTCTTTCAAGAATGTCATCATCTCTGTAGTCCAGGTCGCCATACCGGCAAACGAATCAAGCGTGGCACTGGTACTAGCCTGCTCAGCTTCTACTAACGCAATTCGTGTCAACATGCTTTCAACATCTGCATCGGTACTCACACCTGCCACCGATCCAGCCAAGATGTCACCTTGCTCATCCAATGCCAACTGCAGACCGCCAATCAGAGTCTGCTGCTCCCGCACAGCCCCCACCACGTACGGCATCAAACCACCCATGTTGAGGAATTTACGAGTCGTACCGTCTACCCACTGACCCTCGGTGACCAGATTGGGGAACTGGGCCGCCACCTCTTGAGCGATGAATCCATACTGATTTGGGGCATCGACACCATCAGTATTCCAACGATATGACACCGGTCGCAAGCTAGTCACTCTAGTCAGTAAATCGCTGGTGTCGAGATCGAACACATCTTTTTTCAAGGTCAGGTCTGAGCCACAGCTCGGTGAACCACTATCAGCCGTGAAGTTACAGGTACTATTAGCATCTTCCAGACGCAGTAAGGTCGTGCTATCGGTAATTGACGAGCTACCCACATGGAGGTAGGCACCTGGGGCAGAGTTAGCCACACCGACATATCCAGAGTATCCTTTGATGGTCATCACGTTCTTAGCCGTATCTGCTCCTCTGAAGACCCAGGCGCCAGTACCCGCATGGTTGTCATATACACTGAATGTCATCACATTATCGCTTGCCAACCAGGCAGGAGAATCATCGACGCGGATAGAGTCACTATAATCACCACCTGATCCGTTGGACCAGTTGAGTGTGCTCGCTTTGGGCAATCGCAGATGTCCGGCGACATGTAGTAGTTCGGCAGGACTGCTAGTACCAATACCCACCCGACCATTCTGCTCTAAGGTCATACCAACTCCCATGTCAGCTGAACTTGCTGGCTGGTACAACAGCTGCACACCACCACCAAAACTACCTGAGCCTTGGCTCTTGAAGCCCCTGACAGCACCAACTCTGATAATTGACCCCGGAGCACCACTATCCCACTCTTGAGCAAACGTGATTTGGGCGCCACCACTTCCAGCCGCGTATCCACCGGCATACCCCAAACGTATATTGGTATTACCATCTGCCAAAGAAGGGGCGCTGCTCATCGACGTATGTAGCTGGGCACCAGGACTCACCCCAATACCAACACCAGTGGCATTAACCCGAGCAGTTGGCGTACCCAAACTGTCGGCACCTCCTAGGTACACCGTCGAGGTATCAATGTTAAGAGGCGTGTTACCATCTGTTCTTGAGACAATGAATCGATTGCCATAGTACCCACTGAAGCCGGTGCCGATTCCCCACCCTGCCCCTGAGTTATCGCCATGTTCGAGAGCAACTGCCACAGCGGTGCCAACACCAGCAGGTACTTTGACATGAAGCATGTTACTAGGAATCGCTGTCCCAATTCCCACGTAGCCACTTGTTAAGATTCTCATCGCTTCAGCATTATTTGCGCCCAGTGAGAAGGAATCATTGGTCATAGAACCAACCCAAGGGACACCTGTACCGCCATTTGATGGTGTTAAGCCAGAGGCTCTACCCAGGACATCTGACAAGTAAATCCCTTGGCTAGCATTGTTGGCAATATTCGCGACATGAAGTTTATAAACAGGATTGTTAGTACCAATTCCCAAATTCCCATTACTAGCAAAGCGAGCTATCTCACTGGCACCCATTTCAAACTTAATTGAATCTCCCGAAGCACCCAGCGTCAAATACCCGCTGCCACCCGACCTGATCAAATAACTGCTTGGAGCCTGAAAAGTATACCCAGACAAAGTATATGCTCCTATGCTATTTGTGAGTGAGAGTACGTCAGTGCCGCTAGTGGCAACTGTCAATCTAGAGCCAGCGGTAGTGGTCCCAATCCCAACGTTGCCAGTGGAATCATTAATTGTTACACGAGCAGTAGAATTAGTTCTCAGAGTCAAATCATTTGTCCCAGATGTACCAAAATACAAAGGAGCATTGACAGAGTTAAAGTAATTTGTGGCACCAGAGGCAATTTGATAATAACCAGTACTTGTAACTCCAATCTGGGCGTCTCCATTAACATGTAGCAAGGCGTTTGGACTTGTTGTTCCTACTCCAATTCTATCTGTACTGGATTGAACGTAAAACAAATTTGAATTTGTATCTCCCTCTATCCTAAAATTAGTAGCCGCATTTCCTCCTTCATTGAACACCACATTCCCCGCATTCGTGACCAAAGAATAGGCTGTCCCTGCACCGGTTTGGTCTTCAATTTGGATTCCATACCCCGTGGTTGTGCCTGTTTGGGCAAAGTTGCCTACATGTATTCCTGCTGCCACACCAACAGCTTTCGTGCCTGAACCAGACAAGCTATAGACCAAGTCTAGACCATATGCATAGATTGCCGAGGCCGTATATCCAGGATTCGCCTGCATGTTAACGCCAATACTAGATCCGTAGACATACCTACTATATGCATTTTGAGAGAGAGCTCTGACATTAACCCCTGACTGCAATCCTGTGGTGTAGGAAAAGGCTGGACCACTGGTGTCCCTATACACATTGTAGTTTGCTGCACCCACCGTTGCTATTGCTCCAGCATAGGTTATAGAGTCGGTCGAAATGAAGGTAGAACCGCTGGCGGTATTGAGAATATTCAATTTCCCATCATTTGATACGGAGAACAACCCTCCACCAGTGTGGTCTTGCACCTGAAACACAGGGTTTGTTTGACCAACAGAATATCCCTTGACTACCAGCTGTGTACTCGTTGATTGCCCAATCATCTCCACAGGAACAAAATTTTTGCCTAACCCATTAATTCCCTGATAATATGTTTGGCTACCATCACCATTCCGTAACAATAAATTGTCAGCATTCACCAGTGCTAGAACCTCATCATTATATCTATTGATCGATGTTTGGAATGGTCGTCTAGCACCAGCCGGATCTCCATCTGCGGGGTAGTATTCGACATACCACTCCATGAAGTGATTGATGGCATCTGTGTAAAAGTCGGTCTCAATTGCTGTATAGAGTGACGACTCAGCATTGTTGTGGCGAACTCCTGAGTTACCAGTGACATTCCATCCAGAGAATAAGATGTTTTCCCTATTTCCGCCGAAGTATTCCGATGTCCCAGCGACGGTGAACCAGTGTGATTTGTCATACCCGTTTATGGTCACCGCTTTTTGGAAGGTGAGAGTGGGAATGCCCAACAAATTTACTCCTCCAATATTGGTCATGCTCGCTAAGGTTGTGCCACTGCTATTCTGCCACACCGACAAATCCCCTGGAGTAGTGGCATTAGCGCGAATAATCTGACCAATCCCAGATGCATCTGCGTTGATGTGGAGTTTGGCATCAGGACTTGCTGTCCCAATACCCACATCTCCCCCATTAAAATAAGAGTCACCAGTGGCGATAATTTTTGTCGTTAATACATTTGAAGTGTCGTATAGATTGATATTTGCAGCCGCGCCTCCCGCCCCTCCATCAAGATAGATTCTTGAGTTGGCTAGGCCTGAATAACCAAAAGTCGCCACGCCAGCATCAGATAATTCTGCAATAGTGGCAATGCGCGAAGTAGAACCATATCTTCGAATATCAACTGACGTATCATTATCTACATCCCCTGTCAGGCGGATGGCACCAAGGATGTCGAGTCTGTCTTGAGGGGCAGTAACCCCGATTCCTACATTGCCCGCAAAGTAGTTATACCAACCAGTGCTACCGGCATACACATCATAGTTGTTGGTCGTTGGAACAGCTACGTTACCTAACATGAGGTTGATATTGTTTATGCCCGTTCCAAGCGCATTGAAGCTTCCTGCCACGTACGTGCCTGTGCCCGTGCCATACAAGGATGAGCCTATACCATAGTTAGTGCCGCTCGTCGCCTCATTTCTGATAGTTAATCCGCTCCCTGTTGTGTTCCTGAAGATATAGAGCTTACTGCTGGCAGCGGCACTAGCGCCAATGCCAATAGTATTAGTACTTGCATTGACAAGGAAGGTATCTGTATCCACAGTGAAGTTGTTGGTTACCGATGCCGAACTATTGAACGTGGCTACTCCCGTCACCCCAAGCGTGTCTGACAAGGTGGTCGCCCCCGTCACCCCAAGTGTCGTCAAGAACGAACCAGCTCCACTTACTTGCAAGGTATCACTCAACGTCGTTGCCCCCGTCACCCCCAAGGTCGAGTTGGCACTCAGCGCTCCCACAAATCGCCCTGTCCCATTCACATCCAGACGATAACTGGGTGTCACATCATTGATCCCTACATTCGTCCCATCATCGAAAATTTGCGAATTGGTGACACTGGTGGTCGTCTGAAACTTAGGAATATAGCCAATACCACCAGAGCCTCCAAAGTTACCGCCCACACCATTACAGTTACCTGTCGTCAGACAGACCGTCCCCGTCGCATCTGGGTACGACCACGTTCGATTATCGGTCAGATCAAGACTGGTAATCGTACCGGTGTAGGCTGCAGCACCCTCGGCCACCGGGCTAATCGAGATCGGATCCGTGCTGGCTGGTGACACCGTCAAGTTGCCGGTCGATGCCAAGGTACCCGCACCCAGCATCACATTTCCGACATTGTCCACGCGCAAATACTTCGTTGCGCCGGTCGCGTCTGTGACATTGAAAATATCTGCCGTACCACCACTGGCTTGTTGGATAGATAAGCCAGTAGTTGTGGCACCGGTAGGAATAATGGTTTGAGTAGCATTCGGATTATTGATCAAACAGGTCGGACACAATCCCCCACCTCCAGTCAAGCTGGCCCAAGCCAGTGCCCCACTCTCGACCGTTAGCACTTCACCATCGCCACCAATATTCAGCGTACCCAAACTCGACGCACCTGTCGCATAGAGTAAATCACCCGTCGTGTAGGAAGTCACGCCGGTACCACCTCTAGCCACACCTAGGGTACTTGAGACCTCACTTGAGGATAAGTCGATCGCCCCCGAACTCAAAATACCAGCCAAAGAGCTTTTCACAATCCCCGCTCCCAACCCACTGAGCGTAATTGGGCCACTCGAAGTTATTCCCGTCGCCCCGGTTATCGCCCCAGCATTGGTGATACCGCCAAGCGAGTTGTTGATACCATTGGCTATGACTGTCCCACCCTGGAGGTCAGTTGCCCCCGTCACAGTTAAATCCCCGTCAATCAAGGCATTTCCGACCACATGCAACTTTTCGGTGGGTACCGCAATACCAATCCCCACATTGCTCAATACATCCTGCAAAATCACATCACTCGAGGAAATTTCCCATCCTGACGCATTGATATCTCCTGCAGACACATCAAAAATCACTTTTTTTGCACCAGTATCAGACGTGATAGTTATACCCGGCGAATTACTACTAAACTCAAGGGTATCAGTGTTTGACCCTGCTGCGAACGAATCAGCACCCACCTTAATTGTCTTAAAAATAAGTTGAGACGTACCACGATCAGTGTTGATGATTGTTGGAGTCTGCCCACTGCCCACTTCGATACCACCTCCTGCCGTTAGGCTATACAGTACATTGCCCGCAGTTAATTCCCCCGAGCCCAGATCTAGATTTTGACCATCTGCAGTAATGTCACCTCCAAACGTGCTCTCCCCCGTCACTGACAAGGTACCTGCTACTGATACTGGTCCACCTATCGATACAGCAGAGGTGGTTGTCAATTCACCTTGTATGTTACTTGTCCCAGTAACTATTAGATCAGTAGTAGTTAGTAACTCTTGGACAGTGGCAGATAATGCCTGGACAGATTGTTGAAATACACTTGGGATAGCAATCACCAAACGTTGGGGGTTTGCCACCTGATCGTTGGCTGCTAGCACCCGACCGCTTTTACTTAGTGCTGGATTTTCAGCGTCTGCCATTCTTTTGCTTGGACTCGGCTGAAAAAATGTCCTCATTTGGGCTGGAATCCACGCAGCCTGTGTATACTGTATGCCAACTAAGCCAAGTACGGCCACCACAACCACACCACTAACAATTAAAGCTAGTAGTTTGAATAAACCAAGCTCGTGATGGGACTTGTTCCTCATCAAGTATTGATACTAGAGGTTTTTTGAGAGGATTTCGACGCACATTTTTCACGAAGATACTACGGCAAAGAAGATCAAAAATGTGCAATTATCGCCTATCAAGTAAATGCTGCAATGTCCGCATCACAATATTTCACCGTTACGCATCGCATATTGACCTAAAAGCAATAACAAAAAGAATAACGGTTTGCTTTTTTGCCACATTGAGTAAAAAAAATCTCGATTTGTCTAAAAAACAGCAACGAAAAATTTGAGATTCGTGTTCTGCCACAAATATATACGGACAAATCGTAATCCCTATAAAGCTGATATATTTTCTTCTTATCCCATTTCAAGTATGCTGATATCTATATATGCGCCACCGCATTGTACTCGTTATTACGTTGGTAGCGCTCATCGGTCACTGCCTCATCCTCCCAAAGTGGGTGTGGGCCAATTTGCCTGTGGGTGTAGCTAGTTATGTGGTGGTCGAAAATGCGAGCTCAATAGCAGACGGGGCAATTCTGTCAAACCCCGATAATAAGTATATTCTGACTCAAGAGGCCTACGACAAAAGTATCGTGGGTGTGGTAACCAAAAACCCGGCCCTAGCTTTTACTCCAGAGGACATAACGGGCCAAGTAGCAGTAATCACCAATGGACCGGCCACCGTGTTGGTGAATGGTGAAAATGGCCCCATTCAGGCTGGTGACAAAATTACCAGTTCCTCTACTCCCGGTGTGGGTATGAAAGCTACTAAGACGGGTTTCTTATTGGGAGTGGCAGAACAAGATTTTGTAGCAGATGATACCGCCTCAAGTGGTCGTATCACCGTTAGTCTAGATCCAAAGTTATCATTTGGCAGTGATTCGCCAGAATCACAAACAATCAGCACCAAATTACTCGATATCATTAAACTCAGTGGCGTTAGCATTTTTGAAGAACCATCCAAGGTTTTTCGAACGGTGGTTGCAGCATTTATTATTATTGCTGGTGCAGTCATGTGTTTTGTGACCTTTTTCCGAGTCTCTCAACGAGGTATTGAGGCAATTGGCCGCAATCCGCTCGCCACCCGTGCCATTAGTTTTGGCATGCTTGTCAATATTGCCTTAGGAATGGGTGTCGTCGCTTCGAGCCTTTTTGCTGCGCAGCTTATTCTGAAACAATGGTAATAGACAGTACTTTATGACCAACACACTCCCCGCACCCACTTCCACCACTCCTGCTCGTATTCTTGAAGTAAATCATCCCTACGTCACCGTCGAAGGACTGGGCGATGTAGCGATTGGAGAACTAGTGGTATTTCCAGATGAAACACTAGGTGAGGTCCTGAGTTATACCAGTGAAGTTGCACAAGTTATCAGCTTTGGCACGCAACCCTCTACACCCGGAGATTCAGTTGCTCGACTCTATCAGCAAATCGAGTTCGGGATTCATCCTGGTTTGATGGGAGGCGTCTATTCACCACTTGGCAAGAACTTACTAACTGATCAAGTAAGCACCCCAAGCGAATCTCGCCCGCTCGATCAAGAACCTGTGCCGCTCAATCAGCGTCACCTGCTTAACCAAACCCTCGTAACCCAAGTCAGTTTGGTGGACCAACTGCTACCACTGGGACGTGGGCAGAGACAAGTCATCACCGGTGATCGAAAAACTGGCAAAACAACATTTGCCATGAATACCGCTATTGCTCAGGCGCAACAAGGTGCAGTGGTTGTCTATGCACTGATCGGCAAAAAAAGCAGCGAAATCGCTCAAGTTTACAACACGTTCAAAGATGCTGGTGTCCACCAGCAAGTGGTCATTCTCGCCAGTAGCGCCAGTGACCAACCCAGTTTAGTCCACATCACTCCGCTGGCAGCCATGACAGTCGCGGAGTATTACCGCGATCAGGGAAAACATGTTCTCGTCGTGCTTGACGATCTGTCCACGCATGCCAAGTTCTATCGCCAACTCGCACTACTTGCTAAACAATTTCCTGGCCGAGACTCGTATCCAGGCGATATTTTCTCGGTACATGCTCGTTTGCTCGAGCGAGCGGGTTGCTTCAATGCACCAACTGGCAGTACAGAAGAATCGGTCAGCATTACCTGTCTGCCATTGGCTGAAACCACCAACAGTGATCTTACTGACTACATCGTATCCAACTTGATAAGTATTACAGACGGCCACTTACTTTTTGATGATCTACTCTTTCAACAAGGCCAACGTCCAGCAATTCACACATCACTATCCGTCACTCGTGTGGGTAAACAAACACTACCGAAAGTTGGCCGAGATATAAATCAAAAAATGAACACCCTCGTAGCAGAATACCAACGAACTCAAGAGCTTAGTCACTTTGGTACAGAACTGAGAGAAGAAAGCAAAGCCATCTTAAAACGAGGCACAGTCTTGATGGACTTCTTTAGCATGGATATTAGACTACCACTATCCCTACAATATGTGTTGATTGGGACTATTTGGCTCGACTGGTGGGACAGCAAACCAGACACAAACATCACTCCTGAAATCGAGTATTTGTTGGATAACTACACTCACAAGAGCGACGTACAGGTTTGGATTGATGGTTTGATTACATCAACTGAAACATTTCCAGATTTTGTTGATCGACTGACCCTAGAAAAAGAAAAAATCATCGCGCTATGCCGGCCATAAAATCACTTCGCCAGTTCGCTGAGGACCTGCTGAGTTTTCAGAAATTTGTGCTGTCATACCAAGAAACAACCGTTTACCAGATGCAACAAGTTCGAGATGCAGTACTTGGCAGTCGCTCGTTTATGGAAGGTTTACTTAATTCATTTGTCGACATTAAGCAGGTAGAGGATCGTCGTCAAGCAAGATTTCTCCCCCACTCACCGGCCAAAAAACAGGTCTTCAGCACACTCACCAAAAATGGCCAAACAGCTGCAGTACTCATTAGCTTTGAAACACGGCTAGCCGGCGAGACGCTCAGCAAGACATTTGACATGTTTGCCGATTACCTTCATGGTAACCCTGAGGCACAGCCTATTTTGATTGGTCAAACCGGCTCACAGATGTATGCAAAGTCCGTGTTTAGTGAGCGACCAAGTCGCTACTTTCCTTTAAGTGAGAGTTTGCAAAATCCAGAAGAAATCAATGCCCTCATCAAGCATCTGTTGATGTACGAACATGTCATTGTCTTTACTCCCGTTTTTAAGACCTTGATCAACCAACCACCCCGCATGGTCAACCTCACCGGCGAGGAAGCTATTTCTACCATCGAAAACGTTGAAGAGAAAAATGCAGGCGAAGGGATTTTATTTGAACCGAGTCCAGAAGCAGTTAGAGCTTTTTTTGAAGTACAGATTGTAGCTGCACTTTTCAGACAGTTAACTCAAGAAGCTCGCCTCGCTACGCTCGGCGGCCGCATCACCACTCTAGAACAAACCTACTACACACTCGCCCAACAAATCACCAAAATTGATCAAGAAGAACGAATTGCCGTCCGAAAGCTCAAAGACAAACGGCAGCGCGCACGCTTATCAGGAATGTTACTCTGGAGGTAGCACACCGACAGCAATGTCTAGTATGCTAATCACACGAATGAGATCACTGCCTACTCCCACGACAAAACCCACCACCACGAACCTACCCAACAAAGCTCCCGTAACTGGCCGCATCGTGGCAGTTCGCCAATTCATGGCGGAAGTCGAGTTCTCCCACGGTTTCCCCCGTATCCATGAACTTTTAAGCGCAACACATCGTAGTGGTTCAATCCTACTCGAAGTTTTGGCATCTTCTTCACCTACTCGAATGTACTGTCTGATGTTGACTGCCACTCCCCTACCGGCCGGAATTGAAGTCACCTCAACAGGCAAAACACTTGAAGTACCTGTCGGCAGTAGCGTACTGGGCAGAGCTATTGATGTATTCGGAGAACCACAAGATGGTCTTGAAAGTAACTTCACCGAAAAAAGATCTATTTATCAAGAAAATGTGCCAAGTCTAGAACACACACCACTAACCAACAAAGTCATGTTGACCGGTATTAAGGCAATTGATTTCTTCGCTCCTCTAATCGTGGGAGGGAAAATGGGCCTACTTGGTGGTGCGGGCTTAGGAAAAACCATCTTGTTGACCGAATTAATCCACAATATTGTCATAGCTGGCGACTCCGCAGAAACAAAAGAAGCTGTTTGTGTCTTTAGTGCTGTTGGCGAACGTTCTCGTGAGGCTCATGAGCTACTCGGCAATGTTAAGGAATCAGGCGTACTCGATCGGACAGTGATGGTCATCGGTCAAATGGGAGAAAATCCGGCCGTTCGATTCCGGACTGCCTTCGCCGCCGCTACAGAGGCAGAATACTTCCGCGATCAGGGTAAAGATGTGCTGTTTTTTATTGATAATATGTTCCGATTTAGCCAAGCAGGATATGAACTTTCGACCGCTACCAATGCCATTCCCTCCGAAGATGGTTATCAACCTACTCTACCGTCTGAAGTTGGTGGTTTACATGAGCGCTTGGTGTCGTCACCTCAAGGTGACATTACAACCATTGAAGCCGTATACCTACCTTCAGACGACATTACTGACTACAGTGTGCGCTCTATTTTCCCTTACCTGGACAGTTTCTTGGTGTTATCTAGAGATGTCTACCAGCAAGGTCGCTTGCCCGCTGTTGATCTGCTCGGCAGTAGCTCAGCTGCCATGACACCCGATATTGTCGGTGCAAAGCACTATCAACTCTATCTTGAAGCAAAAAAAACCTTATCAGCCGCTTCGAGACTGGAACGAATCGTGTCGCTGATTGGTTTAAGTGAACTTTCCAAACAAGATCAATTGACATTTACTCGCGCTACTCGTATCAAAAACTTTATGACCCAACGCTTTTTTGTGGCAAGCAGCCAGACTGGTGAACGTGGTGAACAAGCCCAGCTAAGCCAGACCTTGGAAGTAGTTGAGCGAATTATTAGCGGCAACTTCGATGAAGTTGACCCTCAAGAGTTTCTCTATGCACGTGCTGATCACCTCACCGCTCGGTAAGAGCCAAGAATACGATGTTAGTGCCGTTTCTGGTTTTAACAGCCAGGGAGAGTTTAGTATTTTGTCGAATCACACTCATTTTTTGACAATCATTAGTGGACAAGTCAAGCTTTTTCCCGAAGCACTTTTTGGTAAAAAGATTGAACCAATTGTCGTTGATATTGGTACAGGTGTCTTGCGATGCGTCGACGGCCGAGACGACCTCTATGGGCAGATCGTGACAGTAGATGACATGACCGCGAAACTTGCCACCCTCTATGCAAACACATTAGCGCATGAAGCTGAAAAAGCCGATGCGCTCCTCTCAAAATCTACTGGTACTGCTCCACTCAGCCCTTCTTCCCCAGTTTCTCCAGCTACACAACCAAGTTAATGATTTTCCCCGGAACATAAATTATTTTTTGCACTGTCTTACCTACCAAGAAGCTTTGCACTTTGGTTTCTGCTTGAGCTTTAGCTACCACTAGATCCTTATCATCCACCTCCTCCGGTGAAATCACAATTTGTCCGCGTACTTTGCCATTAACCTGCACCGGTAAAATGACGTTCTCAGCAACCGCCAATGCAGCATCAAAGGTTGGCCAACTCTGGAGATGAACCGATTCTAGTGGTGATTGTTGTGCTCCTGTATGAACTGTTTGCCATAACTCTTCCGCCATAAACGGTGCAAATGGTGCCAACAAGCGAATAAGCGATTGAACATCTTCTGTGTTCAAAACATCCACTTTTGCTTTTTCCCACTCATTCATCAATTCCATCATCGCCGCTATAGCGGTGTTGTACTTCAGTTTAGGAATATCGGCACTCACCTTTTGAATTGTCTGGTGCAACTTACGACGCACCGGTGTCGCCTCCTGGCTCTGACCTGGAGTAAGAGACCACTCCATCACACGATCAAACACCCGTTGTAAGAAACGATAAACCCCAGCCACTGCTCGAGTATCCCAAGGCTTATCTGACTCAATTGGTCCCATGAACATTTCGTACACCCGCAGCGTATCAGCACCAAACTTCTCGATCACCTCATCCGGATTGATCACGTTTCCTTTGCTTTTACTCATTTTCTTATTGTCCGGACCAAGAATCATGCCTTGATGGCGCATTTTTTGGAACGGTTCACTGATGGTGAGATATCCCTCATCACGCAGGAATTTGGTGAAAAACCTCGAGTACAACAGATGCAACACAATATGCTCAGGCCCGATCATGTACAGATCAACTGGTAACCACTTTGCCAACTGGGCTGGATTGGCAAATTGCTGCTCATTGCGACTATCTAGATAACGCAAATAGTACCAACTCGAGTCAACAAAGGTGTCCATCGTGTCAAACTCAGGTCGCCATCCTTTCCCATAAAGCCGCTCTGTGCGCTCAATAAACTCTCTCGAGGACTTAAGTGGAGATTCGCCTGTTGGCTTGAAATCAACATCAGTAGGTAACATCCAAGGCAAGTGTTCTTCCTTGACCGGATGTGCCTTCCCCTCGGGGTCGTACACAATTGGAATAGGTGCGCCCCAGTAGCGTTGTCGAGAAATTAACCAATCACGAAGTTTATAACTCGTGACGCGTTTCCCCCAACCTTTTTCCTCCAGATGGTCCATGATTTTCTCTGTTGCTTGATGAACGTCTAAACCGTCAAGAAAACCGGAGTTAATCATTGTTCCATCATCTTCTTGGACCTGCTCTTCCCGCTCGATTGGTGAGACATCACCATCGGAGGAAACCACCACACGCTCAACAGGAATGCCAAACTGTGTGGCAAACTGAAAGTCCCGGAGATCATGACCAGGCACACCAACCAGCGCACCTGTCCCAAACCCTGCTAAGACAAAATCCGAGATCCAGATTGGCACTTTCTTGCCTGTTAGGTTATTAATCGCATAAAATCCAGTGAATGTCCCGGTCTTTTTTCTACCTTCTATCTGGCGATCAAGCTCTGTCTTGCCTTTCGTCTGCTCAATGTAGTTTGCAACGCCTTTGCGAATGTCTTCACTTTTTTCGGGAGCCACAATTTCACCTCGAGCAATTTTTTGCGCAAACACATGTTCTGGTGCTAAAGCAATAAATGTCACACCAAAATTTGTGTCAGGTCTTGTCGTAAAACAGGTTATTTTTTCATCAACTCCATCTACCTGATATGAAATTTCTATTCCTTCGCTCTTGCCGATCCAATGCCGCTGTTGTTGTTTCGTTGGTTCTGGCCAATCCACCGTATCTAAGCCAGTAAGCAATTCGTCTTGGTAGTGTGTGATCTTGAAGTACCACTGTTCGAGTTCTTTTTGGATTACCTTCGTGCCACAGCGTTCACATGCTCCATTTACCACCTGTTCGTTTGCCAAGACTGTCTGATCTTGTGGACACCAATTGACCATACCGATACCTCGATAAGCCATGCCTTTCTTATACATCTGGAGAAACAACCACTGTGTCCATTTATAGTAACCTGGATGACAAGTAGCAATCTCATTGGCCCAGTCATAGCTAATTGCTAACCGCTTGATTTGCCGTCTAAAGGTATTGATAGCATTCTTTGTTGTTTCAACCGGCGGGATGCCGGTTTTGATCGCGTAGTTTTCAGCGGGCAAACCAAACGCGTCCCACCCCACCGGAAAAAACACCTGTTTACCATGCATTCGGTAGAAACGAGCCATGATATCAAGCGCTGTTTTTGACTCCACATGACCAACATGTAGTCCCGAACCCGAAGGGTAGGCGAAGGCAAACAGCATATACATTTTGTCTGTAGCGAGTCCTTCTTGACGTTCAGACTGTTGAAAAAGCTCAAGTTCCTCCCACCATTGTTGCCAATGTTCCTCAATGTGTTGCGGATTATAGATAGCGGTAACTGTCATATACAAAAAACTCCCCTTTCTGGGGAGCTCGCTCACTTACAACTCCCCAATCTTAGCATTGACCAAGAAGAAGAGCTGAAAGGGCTGAAGTTAGTAGCATTGCCCTTGAGTATATCATAGCGTGATTCACTGTGGTTTAGCGGGAAACGACATCATAGCCCTCTACCGCACCAACTACAACGTCTTATAGTTATTGACCAACCATCACTCTTTAAGAAGGTGTTATGAAATATCGCATTTTGCACTACATGTTTAATATGACACGAAGACTACGCGAATATTTGCAGCATTATCTATTATATTGTATCAGCACTACATTACTGCATTTTTACCGCTTATTTATTGCATGATCTGGAACATTTATTATCTCAATATATGCGTAATAGTTATTATTATTATTTTGTCCATCAATCTGATTATTGAAATGAACACAATTTGTTAATGCGAAGACACTTACTCTTTTGCGAGTTTCGTCATTGTGGAAGCAAGAGACAACTTGGGGAAAACATTCATATGTGCGCACGTCAAGCACACTCGAGATCACATCAGGTGTTCGACACTGCCTGCTGACATGTATCTAGTACTGCAAAACATACTGAGATTAGCTCACTCGTACTGTCAGTTTGACCCGATATATCTCCGAAAATATCTATTGCTTGCCACAACAGCGAAAGAAAAGCTGTTTTTTGTTGATGATTCAACTCTCTCCACGCTAATTCAGGCATTATCAGTCTAGTCATCTCTTTGCTAACACCAGATAGAGCGCTAAATACGTCACTTACTTGCAGTGTGTTGTTATAGAACGCTTGTTGATTTCCCATTAGCCACCGATCCACACCGATGACAGCAACATTACTTTTATAGTGCTCGGTCAACTCTATCCAGAGGCCAGTAGGAATCCTGGAAGGAAAAATATAACATCCTCTTGAGAGAAGATGGGCACCCTCTGTCAAAATCATTCGTCGAAGTCGACGGAACTGAGGATCCGTTCGACTGGGTGTACGAAAAAGGATCAACGAACCTTGAGTAGACTCTGCTGCTTCTATCTGTCTAGGCATACTAACGTCACGTAACCAAGGAAAAACGGCTTCGATTGCCCTATCTCCAGTCGGTGTGCCCATAACAATATTTGCTGTGCCATCTTTATGCACATGCAGCATCTCTTTATGCTGCAATACATGAATGAGCGAACGAAAACCACCCGACGTTAATCCCGGCAACAATTCTCGCAAAGTAGTTATGGATATTTTTCGTGCTGCCCGATCAGGCAAAGTATAAAGAAGGAGTAGTATTTGTTTGGTTGTTCTGCGCATATATCAACTATTAAAGCAAATTAAGACATAATATTTTACATACAAAGTGATCATCATGTAATATATTTATCCACAATTCACAACCCGAAGCTTAAAAAAGCAACATGTTATACACAATAGTTTGCAAAATGAAGATGTTTTCCTCAAGAAAACAATTCATGTTTCCGTTTTGTTTAATTAACATATCACATAACTCACGCAATTTATACCAATCCACAGCAAAAAAACGAGTTATTATTTTGTATAAAAAGACAAAATAAACCCACACATCACTTGAGTAAATAGGTCAAAGTGACGACTACTATCTATACTATTATTTATATATACTCCACGACCTTAAACAGTTGCTCTACTCTGATAGCTTGGCATCCCCTTCTAAATCTGATTGAATAGAGGTATGTACCAGCCGGCTCGTCAATCGCACATAACTATTCCAACAGTGTTCACCGCTCTTGCTGCTGCGACACTCCTCATCACACCATTTTTGATGGTGCCAGTACTAACCAACTTTCCTCAGTCATCCAAACTCTTACTATTAGAATTGGTTGGTAGTGTTTTCCTCGCCTTAGGCGTGGGTGTGATGATTTGGAAAAGAATGCTCTCGTTCCATAAGTCACAGCTCGTCACTGCTTTGTTAACGTTTGCTATTACTGTCACAGCCAGTTCTCTGCTCACCAATCGCTACCCTATTGAACATTTGTTGGGTATGGGCGGGGCTCTCCTTAGCTTTGTGTCAATTGTGTTGTTTGCAGGCAGTTGGATTAAACCCCATACAAAACAGCTTTTTGCTTTTGTTTGGTTCAGTAGCTTACTGATTCTGGCGATATCGACTCTCTTACAAACTCTCGGTTGGGGACCAAGTCACCTGATTAATCAACTCGTGCCTGTAGCTTTACCACATACAGCTTATTTTAACCTTGCTGGTTCGGTATTTATTGCCGCCCAAGTGTTTGCGTTGGGAGTCTTTTCCGGTATCGTAAGTCTCCTTAAAGAAAAACAAACTCGAGTACTCGCTCTTGCCACTACCATTGTCAGCATTGTAGGAATCGCCTTAACTACTTGGTACATGCTGCCGGGAAAAGCTGGTGTTCCCACTATTTTGCCGTTTGGCCCGAGTTGGACTATTGCCTTCGAAACACTCAAAATCCCCCAACGTGCGTTAATCGGCGCTGGACCGGAGAATTATGTCTCGGCATACCAGTTATTCAGACCAATCTCCACAAATCTTGGCGAGAATTGGAATCTTAGTTTCTCCCAAGGTGTGAATGTGCCACTTACCTTGCTCACCACTCTGGGGATCCTTGGCTTCGGTGCCTGGGTGTGGGTCACGATCGAAGCCCTACGTCTGACGCAACAACAATGGCGAGATCAACCAGTTATTGCTGCCACAGTCATTGGTTCAATAACACTTCAGCTGCTCCTACCCCTTAACTATGTCACTCTGTCTATCTATGCCCTGGCATTAGCTTGGTTGATGGCAAATGCTCAACCAAGACGACAAATGCTCGTTCATTTTTTCAAAGTCTTGGAAGATAGCGTCACCCAGCACACTTCACAAGGCTCTCGCCTCTGGCACGTATCGAGTATCATTGCAACTGCATTCATTCTCCTCCTGACACTTGGGGCACTTGGTCGTAATGCTTTAGCATCATTTTTCTTCCTCCAGTCAAGTTTTGCAGCACAGGCGAATAATATCGATGACGCATTTGCTCTACAAGCAGCTGCAACCAACGTCAATCCGTACTTGGCTTTCTATCAAAGCAACTTTGCAATCACCAACGCTCAACTCGCCACTGCGATAGCTTCAAAGAAAACTGAGTTAACCTCTGAAGAACAACAAAGCATCAGTGACCTTCTGCAACAATCAATCCAAAAAGGCCGAGATGTAACCACACTGCGACCCGATGACAGCCAGAGTTGGGCAGTATTGGCAGAGGTATACCGCAACTTAGTGCCGTTTACAGGCGAAGACAACACTTCTGCTATCCAGTGGACCATCGCCTCGTACGCTGAAGCAATCAATCGTAATCCACTTGATCCACAGCTTCGTCTTCAGCTTGGTAACTTCTTACTCAATGTCGACCAGCAACCAGATGCGATCGCCGTGTTCCAACAAGCTGTTCAACTGAAACCTGACTTTGCAGCAGCGCAATATGGTTTGGCAACTGCGTTACGGGTGAATGGCAAGTACGCGGAAGCAAAAGGAGCATACACTAACGTTCTCACTCTACTTCAACCTGATAGCGCTGAGTTTGCGCAAGTGCAGAAAGAGCTAACAGAAGTTGAAAAATTAATACCAACTGAAGAAACAACCAGCGAGCCAGCGGCGGGAGCCACCCCCTCTACTCCTACAATCTCATCCTCACCAAACGCCACAACTTCTGCGTTACCCAGCTTACCTTCAGTCTTGGAACAAAATCTTCCTACCCCGACAGGTAATGACCTGGAAAACCAGAATTCCGTGTTGAATACATCTGCTGCGCCATCTCCCGCTGCTGCTCCCCTAACAACACCTTTTGACAGAGAATAAACTCACGCCGAATCGACTATTTCCCACAACATACCACTTAGTGTTTCTAGGTTAGTTCCTGTGTAACCACTGATGAAAACTGTCTCCTCGCCTTTTTGATTCAAAAGCTGCTTAATTGCATCTATTGTGTCATTACTATATAAATCCATCTTGTTGATGATCAAAAGGTGCTTTTTTGTTAAGAATGCGGTCGAAAAGGTGCTTAATTCTGTACGCAAGGTCAAGAAACGCTGCCAGATAATCTCTGCCTGCTCAGAAGGTATAAGAGTCGTATCCAAAATTTCCGCATCTTCCAAACTAACCACAAACAGAAGTGCTTCACAATGCTCTATATGTTTGAGGAAGGTATGGCCGAGACCTTTACCTTCGTGAGCACCTTCGATTACTCCAGGAATATCGGCTATAACCATTGAGTGCTGCACTTTGCCCGCTGAATCCTGCTGACTCATAATCCCCAGGTGAGGTTCTAGCGTCGTAAATGGATAGTTTGCAATTTTTGGCTTAGCATTGGTTAGCACCGATAATAGCGTGCTTTTCCCTGCATTTGGAAAGCCCACAAGTCCAATATCTGCAAGTAATCGCAATTCGAGTACAATTTGTTTCTCCTCACCTACTGTCCCGTATTCTGCTTCAAGCGGAGTGGTATTGTCGGGTGCTTTGAACGCGTCATTGCCTCTGCCACCATAGCCACCTTGTGCCAAGATGACGTCGGCATCGCCTTCATGGAGTTCCATCAAGAAAATACCCTGCGGTTCCCCCAACTCGGGAGAGATAGGATCGGTCGGGAAGTGTTCAGCTTCATGAAGTTCGTCAGGAGCCAGTGTAGGAATCAACTCCCCCTCTTTCTCAAGATAATACTTGCGAAACTTGGCCTGTTTTCGAGGTAAGAAAAACTGCAGTGGTTGGCGTTGGCGCCGACGCTCACTGGCGTAATTCTCTTTTTGCAACCAAATAATTGTGCCTGGCGGCACTTCTATCACTACATCCGCGCCGTCGGCGCCAAACATATTCTTCTTGCCACCATTCTGACCTTCATTAGCATTAATTCGTTTCAGACCAGAAAGATGCTGTAGCGTCGCCAAACGAGGATTCACCCGCACGATGATATTGCCACCTCGCCCACCGTTTCCACCATCAGGTCCGCCTTTGGGAATAAATTTTTCCCGCCGAAACGATACCCGCCCATGCCCACCATGACCTGCTTGAATATGTAGAGGCACCAAATCAATCATAAAATACTACTTTCACACTACCAGTTTGCTACACCTGTAGTATACCTGGTGTTTTGAGTTGTTACCTGAGGAAGTGGGCTACTTTAAGAACCCACCTGGATCAAGCAACACAGAGCCCTGGCGGATTTCAAAGTGTAAGTGGACACCCGTCGAGCGACCAGTACTACCCATCTGACCAATGACATCTCCTCGATTAACTCGTTGCCCGACCTGCACTTGTATAACACTTTGGTGACCATATAACGTCGCATACCCATTACCATGATCAATAATCACTCGATTACCGTACCCGCTGCTATCCCATCCAGCTGCCCGAACGGTACCCGCATCTGCTGCCAAAATGGAGCCTCCAGTCCGATTCGCGATGTCATATGCCTTGTGGTAAAACTTGTATCCTTGGGTAATCCGACCAGTGGCCGGCCAAGCAAAGTTGCCCGTGGCTGCCACCGAACCTGCGTCGGGAGTCAGACGCGCCACCGGCGAGGTGGGACGGCTAACTACCACATCTGGTTTAACACCGTCAGGCACCACGATGTATTGACCTGTTGCCAACTCAAATGTCTCATCATTTAAAAACTCATTGAAAGGATAGTTGACAAGTTTCTGGGCTTCAGCCTCATCAGTCAAACCATATTTCTTAGCAATACTATAAATAGTTTCTCCCCGCTGGACTTTGTGTCGCACCCCATCCACTGGCAAAATTCGCAACTCTTGACCTGGCTTGAGTGCAGTTTTCTCTTGCACATTGTTTTCCCAAACAATTGTGGACACCTGCAATCCATACCGCTGAGCAATACTTGAAAGTGTTTCACCTTCACTTACTATGTGTGTAATAATTTCACCACCTCGATATTGGCGAACGTCTTCAGACTGTAAAGTATTAAAATCAGAACCATAAGCATTTGCCATCATCACGCCGCTAGATGCAGTTGAACCTTGGTTTTCTTCTGACTGAGATAGGATATAGGGACCAATTGTGATGACCAAAAACACTAATCCAATCGTCCCAAAGTGCAAAAACGGTCGAGCATACTTCCCACGTTGTTTATAGAGTAAATCTACTATGACATCTTTACCATTTTCAAACTTTACAAACCATTTATAGCCACGTAATTTTGTGTAACGACGAAGAAAAGCAGCAAACTCCCCCACCTCTCGAGCCAGAGGTGGCACTTGGAAATGGAGTGATATTCGCGGCATAGCAGAATGTTCATTATATAAAATGCTACTCAATCAGTCTGTGAGAAAAAACACTCTGTTCGCCTGACTTGACCATCAACCAGACTTCAGTGATGCCAAGAACTCTTTGTTTGACTTCGTTCGCTTCAACTGCTCAAGCATGGTAATCGTTCGTTGATCTTTATCAAGCATATCGAGCATTCGTTGCAGTGTAATCAATGACTGGTAGGTCATCGGATCAATCAATAAATCATCGCGACGTGTACCCGAGCGTTGAACATCAATTGACGGGAAAATACGGCGTTCTGCCAAGAAGCGATCTAGAATAATTTCTTGATTACCTGTGCCCTTAAACTCCTCAAACACCACATCGTCCATCCGTGAACCTGTGTCTACAAGCGCAGTTCCCACGATGGTCAATGAACCACTTACTTCAAAGTTGCGAGCTGCCCCAAAGAAGCGTTTGGTGGGGTGAATAGCTGCTGGATCAAATCCTCCGGACAGTGTTCTTCCCGAGGTAGGAATCGATAAGTTATACGCACGAGCTAATCGGGTGATCGAATCGAGCAAAATAACTACATCCTTACCCATCTCCACCATTCTTTTGGCACGCTCAAGCGCCAACTCGGCAACACGACATTGATCTTCCGGAGCTTCATCAAAATTGCTAGCAGCTGTTTCACCTTTTCCAGCGGTGAGTTTCTCGATGTGACGACGAATGTCAGTCACTTCTTCTGGGCGTTCACCAACCAACACTGCCATCAGGTGAATATCACTGTAATTCTTAGCAATACCAGTCGCAATTTCTTTCAAAAGAGTGGTCTTACCCGCTTTTGGTGGTGACACAATCAAACTGCGCTGTCCTCTACCAATGGGTGCGATCAAATCAATAATCCGCAGTGACAAAGGCTCCTCGCCCGTCTCTAACTTAATCTGTGTGTCAGGATAGACTGGGGTCAGACTTTGAAATTTCACTCTGTCCGCAGTTGCTGCTTCCTCAAGTGGTAAGCCATTTACAGTGTCAATTCCGGCCATCGCCCAGTATCGATCATTCTCTTTTGGTGGACGAGCGTGACCAACAATGTAGTCACCAGGACGCAAACGATAGCGACGGATAATTGCTGTCGAGATATATGCATCTTGCTCTGTACCAGAATATGTCTTACGCACCACCCCATGACCGTCGCGTGATGTGTCGAGCATACCTTCAATAGGTTCGGTCACTGGATGTGCTGGTACTCTCTCGACTGGCATTCGAGCAGAAGTCGGGACTTGCGTAGCTGGTTGAGTCGAGTTTGCAGAAGGACGCATCATACTTGGTCGAGTCATGGTCGGACGCACTGGCGTAGGACGAGGCACGTACCCCGCCGCAGGGCGAAGCGGTGCAACTGGTACTATTTTTTCTGGCGTATCGTTCTTTTCAACAATTTTGGCAGAAGAATCTTCAGGCTTTGTTTGTGTTGATTCGGCTGGAATCGATGGTGTTACTGGTACATCTACGACAGAGGAACCAGCAACCGCTGATGTTGTCGAAACTGTTGAAGCTAATTCTTCAGAGGTACTTTTTTTAGGTCTTGGCATAGAACAATTTATGAAAAATCCTTTATTACATTAAAACTAGAAAAAATGAAATCACGCACTAAGTGGAAAGATAATTCTACGTTGGGCAATTATCAAACTTGGGAAATTCCAAGAAGATAGTGTTCATTCTACCAAAAAGTAAGAAAAAGTCAATTTTGGAGCAGCAAACACCCCCTTCTACTGTCTCACTTCTAGATAAAACAAAAAAATCGGTGCTCAATGGGAGAGTTCGATAGCCTGCCCAACGATCGAACCCCCCATGGAACACCGAATGTGTTCTAGTTGATGCTTTTTTGCGATAGTAAGATGCAATTTACAGCGCACCTCCCTACTGCTAGAGTACCAACTATTGAGTTACTTTTTATTAAGTAGCTCATGTTTGAAAAAAGCATTGTTACTCGTGGTCTGTCCAGCGGTAATAATGCTTTTTTTATGTAAATTGAGTATAACTATTCGGGGAATTGTCGTCAACCTATAGTTTATTATTTTCGATACTTTGTACGTCCTATATTTATATCTCTCGACATTTTATAGAGGGGAAAATATTTGTTTTGCACTACGAAAACCCTACGTGAACAACTTGAGAAAAACTAAATAAGACTCAACTCCTTGAGAACATCCTTCACCCGTTTGTGTGTTTGTCGAGAAATAATCTTGCTGTACCCTAGCCGCTTGGCTTCTTTGAGTCGACGATCGAGATGACTGACCGTCCGGATCTCTCCTAGTAACCCCACTTCACCAATGAACAATGTTTTGTCCGGCACAGGTTTATTTTTCATGGATGAGGCAATGGCGACAGCAATTCCTAAATCAACACTAGGCTCGCGTACCGTGAAGCCACCAGCCGCATTGACAAAAATATCCGCTACTCCCAAAGGCAACCCAGCGTGTTTTTGCAAAACTGCTGACAATACTTGGATGCGACTCAACTCAATGCCTCTCCCCACTCGCCGTGGCATCGCCAGCTGCGAACTCACCACTAACGCCTGAACCTCAATGAGTAAAGGACGTGTTCCTTCCATCACACACACAGTGGCAGAACCTGGGACAGCTTTCTCAGCATTCTCGAGCAACCACTCACTTGGGTTGGGCACTTCCGCTAAACCACACTCATCTACGCGAAAGACGCCCACTTCATCAGTCGCGCCAAACCGATTTTTGATCGCTCGCAAAATTCTCATTTGATCGTTCCGTTCGCCACTTAGTTCGAGAACTGCATCCACAATGTGTTCAAGAACTTTTGGCCCTGCAATAGTCCCTTCTTTCGTCACGTGACCAACCAGAAAAATGGGTACATGATAGCGTTTGGCCACATCGGTGAGTCGCTGCGTAACCTCACGCACCTGCCCTACCGAGCCCTCAGCACCAGCCAGATCTTCAGTGATCATGGTCTGGATACTATCAACAATCACCAATTGTGGCTCCTTCTCCAGGATAATACTCGCAATTTCATCGACGTCTGTCGTCGTCACAAATAAAAGGTGTTCAAATATTTGGCCCACATCTAAACCCGAAGATTGGCCTTTATTCGTGTGTTTATTTATGTGTTCGTTTTCTAATATTCGATTGATTCGCAAAGATATTTGTGATGGGGATTCTTCACCAGCAATGTAGATGATGGGCTTTGTCTCTTCTGAACCACCCTGCTCAACCAACAATTGTCTCACTACCATCTGAGTAAGCAACGTGCTCTTGCCTATTCCTGGTTCGCCACCGATTAAGATCACTACTCCGGGCACCATCCCCCCACCTAATACGCGATCCAACTCCCCAATGGTGGTAGAAATGCGGCTTTTTGGGCGTTTGGCGCGGTCATCGGCAACTACTTGAGGAAAACTAACGATGGAATCACTACGAATAGCTTTTTTTGCTCCCCCACTGGCATTTCGAGCCGCGCGGCCCGTTACTGCCGGTTCAACCAGCGTTTCCACTAATGTATTCCATTCATTGCAGCTCGGACACTGTCCCGACCACGTCGGCTGGGAGTGACCACAGTTTTGACAAATGTAGACAGATTTAACTTTAGCCATGATATATGCAAGCACGCATTCATAACGCGCGCTATAGCGCTATCTTACCCCACCAAGCTGACAAGAAGGGAGACAAAATCTTGACCAATAATTAGGCCAAAATGCTCTCAAGCACTGCTTTGTTCTTTTTGGCCACTTCTTCGCCAAGTTCGCCCGCTTCTTCGTAGACGAAAGTCAATTCAGTACCACCACTCAAGCTTTTATAAAACTCAATTTGTTGCTGGAGGAACTTCTTCGCCACTTCTGGAGCCACTTCGCTCACCCATTCAGCGGAAATGACAAAACAACCCAAGTTGAACTTCTGTTCGCCACCGGCCAGGGTAAAGCAAATCTTATTGGCAATATGAATCGCGTGAGGACGAACCATGTGGCCACGCACCCCATGTTCAAGTTGTTGAGGGTCGGTAAAAGGCAAATAACCGGCGTAGAGTAAACCTTCTTTATCTGCCAGAGCCTGGATATGTTGCTGCGAACTGGCATCGACCTGTTCCCAATTACTTAGGTCAAGTTCTTTCTTCACCCAATCATTTTCTTCATTGGAAACAATTCTCAAATCATCACCAAGCACCTTCTTCAAGGCTGTGACAACTTCAGAAAAACCTTCTAAATGGAAGCCAGCCCCAAGCACACCAATCCGCGTTCCTTCGTTCAACTGTACACCCTCATCTCCACAAGCAAGTACGTATGTCATATCAGGCTATTATACCATGCACAAGAGAAGAAAACACGAAAAAGATTGATCTAAAGCACCAATGTCACTATATTTTTGGCTATTACTCTGCTCTATCAGCTTCGCTTGTCATGCTCTGCACCGACTGTAGATAGGCACGCATGTCTTGCTCCACTTTTTCCCAATCACCACCTGCTTCGCGGATAGCGTTGAATAACAAATCCATATCGATAAGGAGTTGGTCGTCAGTGACGATCATGCGTTGTTTTGCCATATAGGGTCTATTGTACCTTACTTGTACTTGATTCGGCTTATTTGTAATCGACTGGTACTTCAGTCAACACCATACTCAGACTCATGCGGCGTTGTTCTGGGTCGACACTCTCGACAGTGACCGTAACCTCGTCACCCTTTTTCAGTGTTACAGCAGGATCAAGTTTGCTTGAGTGAATTAAACCATCAACACCCGCTTCAACATGGACAAAGGCTCCAAACTGCTCAAGGCGAGATACAGTACCAGTAAAGGTCGTACCCGTTGAGTAGCGTTCAGCAATTGAAGTCCAAGGATCGTCAGTGAGTTGCTTGAGGGACAAATTGAGTTTACCAGTCTGATCATCGACACCCAGGACGCGTACTTTCACACGATCACCCACTTTGTGGTAATCCTTTGGATTGTGAACTTTTTCCCAAGAAATTTCCGAAATGTGCACAAGACCTTCAACAGATCCCATCGCGACAGGTTCAGTACCTTCGATTGGTACTTCCACTGTCACAAACAGACCAAAATGCATAACACCCGAGACAGAACCTTCGTAGATCTCGCCTGCCTTGACGGATTCCAGAGCTTGAGCTCGTTGAGCCAGTTCCTTTTCTTCAGATACATGACGTTCAGAGAAAATTAATCGATTTTTTTCGCGATCAACTTCGATGGCACGAACTTTGACGTTTTGGCCTTTGAGTTTGGCGATATTACCCATGAATGTTTTGCCAAATTGACTCGAGGGCACAAAGCCGCGAACACCATTGACAACGACAATCAAACCACCTTTATTCACTTCAATACCTTTTGCCTCAAGAATCTCGTTGGCTTCCATCATTTTGGTGAAGTAATCCCACTTGGCATCAAGCGCAGCTTGCTTCAGGGACAAAATCACTTGACCCTTATCATTCTCTGTGGAAAGTACAATTGCTTCAATCTTGTCACCCTCTTTGAGTTGATCAATGTAATCAGATGCAACTTCAAATTCTTTATCGTTGACCACACCTTCAGTCTTGGCACCGATGTCGACCAGCAGGGTCTTCTTTTGTTTACCAGTCACTGTACCAGTAACGGTTGCACCGCGACGGGGTACTGTAATGGTGTAGTTCGTCTGGGTCAGGAGCTCCTCCATTGTTAGAGGTTGTGCAGTTGTGGCAGTTTTCGCCATTGTGTTGATTTCCTTCTCGCCTTGCGGCAGGAGGTGATTATACCAGAGGAACAACGAGAATACACTAGATTCTTTTCCAATTGCTTCGCAATAAAAACCATGCTCCTTGAAAGGAAATACAAAACAAATATCGCCAACTCGACAATATATCTGCTTTTTCAAGTAAGTCTATCTCAATACCTTGTTCTTTGGAAAAATGGATCTCTGCCTTGATCGCTTCTAATTCTTCGACCAAACGAAAATCACCCGACAAAGCATATAAAACAAACCATTGCAACACACCTTTTTCTCGCTGCCTCCTGAGGTGTGCAAATTCATGAATGACAACACGCACCATACGTGGATCAGGATTTTCAGAAATTATATTGTCATAAACTTGTGGTGGTACATACACATTTGGGTAAATCGCATGTGCACTTCCATGTTGCAGAAAGTGTGAAATGCTCCACCAGCCACTTTTTCGCTTAACCCTGTCAAGTTCTATACTCATTTTGTGTTTAGTCTTCAACTACGTTAGTATAACCTCATGCCTCTCCGTCTTCCCTCCCCAATCGATATTACTGGAAAAACGGTGCTCCTTCGAGTCGACTTTAATGTGCCACTCGATGAACGTGGCAAAATTATCGATGACCGCCGAATCCGTGCGGCCAGTGAAACGATCGATTTTCTCCGTCAAAATCAAGCAAAAATAGTCCTACTTGCCCACTTCGGTCGACCAGAACCAGGCCAAGACAACGGTAAATACTCGCTAAAACCCATCGCCGACTACTGCGCCACCACACTTGGATGGCCGATTGCTTTTGCCTCCGACTGTATTGGAGAAATTGCCCAACAAGCAGTGAAGGCATTACAGCCTGGTCAGGTCGTATTACTCGAGAATCTCCGCTTTCATCAGGAAGAAGAAGCGAACGACGCCAGTTTTGCGGCTGAATTAGCAAAACTAGGTCAGATCTACATCAATGATGCGTTCTCTGTCAGCCATCGCGCCCATACTAGTACTGCTGCACTCGCCAAAAAACTGCCAGCTTTCGCCGGTTTTGCTCTAGCAAAAGAAGTTGAAGCTCTTACCCTCGTGCGCGATAATCCTATTCGCCCTCTGGTAGTGGTAATTGGCGGAGCAAAAATCTCGGATAAAGTCGAAGCAGTTGTTAACCTAGCCCATAAAGCAGACATTGTTCTCATCGGTGGCGGTGTGGCGAATAATTTTCTCAAAGCTGAAGGACTCGAAATCCACAAATCGTATCTACAGGACGCTCCAGCCGATCTCAAGAAAAAAGGTATTGATTACGTGCATGTTGCAGCTGATTTACTCAAAGATGAGCGGACAAATCATATCTGGCTCAACGACTACATTCCTTTGCCAAAGATTCTCTACCCACTCGATGTGGTGGCTGCTCAATCTCCTGACGCAAGCGCTGATCAAACTGAAACCCTCGATCTCACCCACGACATGCTTGATACGCCGAACGACCGTGATCTGATGTACCTCGATATTGGTCCCAAGACCATCAAGCTTTTCTCAGAGTTGATAGCGAGCGCGGGCACGGTTTTCTGGAACGGGCCGCTTGGCATGTACGAAAAACCTCCTTTTGCGACTGGCACGCGAGAAATCGCGGGTGCCGTGGCCGCGCGAAGTGGGACACCCACATCAAATGGTCAAACCGCCCAAACGATCATCGGCGGTGGCGATACAGTGGCAGCAATTGAGAGCTTCGGTCTGGGTGAAAAAATGAGCTATCTGTCGATGGCAGGTGGAGCCAGTCTGGAGTTCTTAGCGGGAAAAGAGTTACCTGGACTTGCTGATCTAACTATTTCGAGTCAGATGACTTATACGTAATTGGCAAACCCCAAACTTCCTGATGCGATCGGTACTTACCCAACCACTCATTTGCGATTTCTTTCACTTCGCGTAACAACAAAGTCAATTCTGCATACTGACTAGAAGTAAGCTCATCAGGTTGATCAACCCCAGAGTATATTTTTACAACCTCGTCAACACACTGTATTAATAGGATTAATTCGTCTGACAATTGTTGCAGAATTGCTTCAAATGTACCTGGATGGTTTGCGCTCACAGCACCCTCAGCTCTAGTATTTTGCAACGTGTCAAATACACTCTCCACCTCGATAAGTGCGTCATACATCGGGTTGAGGTCTTTTCTACCCACCTGCTGAATAAAATCTTCAACTTTCTGAGTTATTCCTCGTACTTGCTTTTGCATCGGGTTGTCAGGGTGTAAAGAATGCATTTCTGTCATACACTACTAGTATGTCTATGATTGATGATCTTGTCCACCTGGCTCACTTCGCAAATACAATTGATGTACGTCGTCAGGCCAGTGTTCAACTACTTGAGCAAGCAGCTCTTCATAAGGTTTACCCCTCATCACTACATGATCTCTACCGCTCGCGCGGCGCGGGCGCATACGACCCTAGTACCTT
>JBPOHR010000045.1:0-14320 GCA_052035325.1 Patescibacteria group bacterium | reverse complement strand
ATAAATAAAAAGAGTAAGAATAGTGTGAGAATATTTAAAGGGAGAATTACATTTGTTTGCAAAAAAGTATATAGGAAAATGATTGATATTTGTAGCGTAAAGAAAAATAAGATGAAAGAAATATTGTAATAGTTTGAGGATGAGTTTCCGTCAGGAGTAATTTTAAAATCATACTGTTGAGAATATGTGCTAGAAAAACTTGGCGAACCCAAAAAGACATAGGTTGCACCTGGACCTACCATAGGAACCAAAATATCGTCATACCCATCACCGGAGATGTCTCCCAAAGCTATGGTACTGCCCACATTGACATCTAGGATACCATTGGGAAAATCATACCCTGAGCCAGTGATGATGGCGTCAGCACTCGTAGCATTAGCACTTGTTAGGCCCGTGCCACCAAAAAAGATAAAAATCCGTCCAACTGTAGACAACGTGTTCTTACATCCAAATACCACATCATCATACGCATCACCATTGATATTGCCGTTGGTAGCAATGAACAACGACCCACAATCAGCAGGCAATGTATATGTCACATCAGCTTCATCAGGACCAGACCCTGCTGGAAATGATGACCGACCAAAAAATAAATGTGCCTTACTGCCTGCTAAATCACCTGCTAATAAGTCAGTAATGTGGTCACCATTGACGTCTCCAATAAACTGTGAACTCTGACCAAAGTTTTCTCGGTTATCAGCACCATACAGTACGGCTTCGGCTGCATCTGAAATATCCTGACTGATAGTACTGGCAGAAAAAGGCACGAAGTATAGCCCCCCAGCATTATCAATGGGATGTGCGTAGCGGTAATTACCCAACATCAAATCGGGATTACCATCACCATTGAAATCCCCGGCCGCAATCGTTTCAGACAGAGCAGTATCAGGTTCGAGTTCATCTCGAAAAATCACTTCTGCGCTTGAAGCAGCAGTGTCACTCACAGTCGGTTTGCCTTTGAAAATGTAGACACCACCACCGGGAACATGATAGCGAGCACCCGTGACTACATCATCATACCCATCGCTATCTAAGTCATGGACCACCAATGGCATGTACGTATTGGGATAGGCGAACTGATCGCTTGTCGTCTCGCCCGTATAGGTAGCTAGGCGCTGTAATGCATTGCTGGGAAGCGTGTAGAGGGCTGGAGGATCTTGTGTTGCTGGCGAGGACAACGAGTAACTTGATTCATACGCTCCAAGATCGGGAGCTAGTCCTTGTGGCCGAGCATTCTCGGCTATATCAGTATCAACTCCAGAAATTGTTGTACCAGCATCAACCAGCAGCGACGTCGCACCTAAACTATAATCACCTCCTGCGTAGTCGGTGAAGCCAGGATCCACACTAGCGTTATGCCCATCACCAGGAAACAAACCCAAGTCATAGTTTGCCAGTGTTGCCCCATACACGTTGTTATAATCCAGAGTCACACTAGACCATAGACTGGGATTCACGGACCCGATTCCCATTCGTCCACCATAAATGAGATTATTTCTGATGTCGTAAGTACCGTTACCAATGTAGATACCTACACTTGAACCAGCCTGCGACAACACAATGGTGTTGTGATAGAGCGAAGCACTATTACTAGTATTTGCACCAACATGAATAGCTGATGTGCTCAGATTCACAAATAAAGAATTAGTCACCGTATTGTTTTGACCACCCGCAAGGTGAATACCATAGGTTCCATTTTGAATACGAAAACCACTCAGTTGGTTATAGGAGATAACTGCAGCCCCGCCTGAGAAACCCATCCTGGTCGTGTTCCCATCAATCACCGGAATACCGGTGCCCGGCCAAGCTTGAAAGGTAATAAGGCTGCCACTACTACCTGAAGCCGTTAAACAAACCGTGACAGTTGATCCGCCACACGACTGACTTCCTGTATAAGTTAAGCCACCCTTCACATTGACGATGTCACCAGCCGTTACTACACCGGCCGCTTTTTGAATAGTTTTCCAAGGAGTGGAAGTGTTTTGTGCATCAACAGAAGTTCGGCTATCATCACCCGTATCGTCAGCTACATAGTAGGTGGCAGCCTGTGCACTAGAATAACTAACCAAAATAAGACATATAAAAAAAAGAAAAGCGGTCGTTGAACGGACGACAGCTCTGACAAAAAGCTTCATACTTAACCACAGTAGCATAGGCATACAAGATAAGTAAAGTAAAGGAAAGGAAATTCTTGACTAACTACGCTCTACTTCGTTAGAATCACAGGCCCATCTTTGGCTACTAACACCGTTTCTTCAAACATCCCAGTCAACGATCCATCAGCCGTTCGATATGTCCACCCATCTTTATCAACTTCAACGTAGGCATCACCGGCCGCATACATGATCTCAACCGCAATCGTTTGGCCTTCTGTCAGTAACACTTTTTTGTCCGATTTTTCTGCAAAACACGGAATCGCCGGATCCATGTGCAATTCTTCTCCCACACCGTGGCCAGTCAATTGGTATACCACATTAAAACCAGCCCGTTCGACTACCTTCTGCATGGCAAAACTAATATCGTACACAGAGTTGCCAACTCGTGCACGCTCGATTGCCTTCACGAGTGATTTTTTGCCGACATTCAAAAAGTCTTGAAACTCGGGTGTCACGCGTCCCACAATAAACGTAGTAGTTGTATCAAGATGATAGCCCTCCCAGATCAAACCCACATCGATCGTAATCACATCACCGTCGTTGACCGTTTTTTCAGCAGCCGGAATCCCGTGACACAGTTCGTCATTTTTCATGATGCAGGTAGCCCACTGATATCCAGGGACAGTCGAAAAACTCGGCACCGCACCGGCAGCTCGTATCAGGCGCTGCGCTTCTGCTTCGATATCGGCAAAGGACATGCCTACTTTGGTGAAGGATTCTAGCGCGGCTTTGACCTGGCCGAGGTGATGACCACCGGTGGTCATGGAATGAGTCTTGTGACTATTCATCTGCACCGAAGCCCTCTCCTTCAATAACTATTTCTGGTGTTACAGCTATGTCCGGATGACAGGCAATAAGAATATCTTGCAATTGTACAAAAGAAGCACTACCAACGTTATTAAAAATACCAGGAAACCTTGATTTAAGCTGGTCAACAGACTTACTCGTCATAATTGCTTCTACTAGAAGGGCACAAATATGCCGACTGCCGTCAATGAGTTCGACAAAATGACTAGTAGGAACTCTATCCAACCACCGCGTTAACACATTTCTTGTCTTGTATTGTGCCGGCGACATGTTGCTGAGTTGTTCCTCAAGTGCTTGAATAGGAATTGCCGACCAACTTTTTGGCTCAGGTTCTTCATAGGTTAAGTCCATACTTCCAAGTTTTGCCGTTAACTGATCCGTAAGAAATTCTAAAATTGCTAGTAGGTACACGCGCACAACAGCTAAAAAACTGTCACTTTCACCCCCGTTGGAGAGGGACTCACCAGCGACAGCGGTGTAAGTACTGTCTCCATCTGCCACGATTATGCCGCTGGCATTGACAGAAATCAGCCTCTCATCACTTTCTTCCTTATATGTAAATATCATCAACCCTGAATCAGCATCAACGACTACCTCTGAAATTATCGATGACTGGCTGACGACATCACCACTTTCAGCCAGCTTACTGAGCAAAACGGGAAACTGTTTGCTTGCAGTAATACGATAAATATCTGCAACAACCTGCGTCGATAATCTTTCCATTGTTTACCTCAAATGTTTCATTATTTCAGCAAATACTTCGTGCACTTCAAGTTCGCCGTTGACCTGAATCAACTTCCCGTGGTCGCGGTAGTACTCGATTACTGGCTCGGTTTTCTCATGGAACAGTTCAATGCGTTTGCGGATAGCCATCAAGGTCTCGTCTTCACGATCAGAGACACGACCAGCCAATCGCCACAGGGCTTCTTTGTCAGAGACATCAATAAAAATCACTTTCTCTGCCGAATCAGCAAAGGCTTCTGCTTGCACCACCGTGCGAGGAAAACCATCCAAAATATAACCTTTGACGTACTCTGGCTTACTGAGATACTCACCGATGATCTTCAGGGTCATGTCATCAGGCACGAGTGCACCCGCGTTGAGAGTTTCTTTAAGCCAACGACCATTGGGAGTTTTTTCTTTGGCCATTTCACGAAACACATGACCAGACGAAAGATACGGGATACCTAGCTCTTCTGAGAGCATGTTTCCCTGGGTGGATTTGCCAGCACCTTGAATACCAATCAAAATTAATTTCATGCCTGTGTCAGATGCATGTTTTTGCACCCGCTCCGTTAAGTAAATTGGTCGTAGTTTTGACCGATAACTTGACTTTGAACCTGTTTGGCTGTCTCGAGAACAACCGAGACTACGATTAGAACACCAGTTCCCCCGATTGCCAAGGAGGAAATACCCGTAGCAGCTTGTGCCAGCGAGGGCAAAATAGCGATAAAACCTAAGAAAACAGCGCCTGCCAACGAGATACGGGTCACCACGAACTCAAGATATTTTTTGGTAGGACTACCTGGACGAACTCCCGCCACAAACGCTCCACTCTTCTTTAGTTCATCGGAAATGTCTTTGGCATTGAAAAAGACCAATGCAGAGAAAAAAGTAAACGCAAAAACGATAAGGAAGTAGACCACCATGTAAATGGGTGACGTCTGAGCAAACCAGATATTGAGGTTTTGACCAAGGCTAACTAAGGTGGCGTTGCCCGTACTAAGTAGCAAACGACCAACAAAACTGGGCACCAACATAATCGTGACCGCAAATATGATTGGCAGTACCCCAGTGACGTTGACACGAATCGGCAAGTGGGTGCTTTGGCCACCGTAGGTGCGCGAGCCGCGGACGCGGCGAGCGTAACTAATCGTGACTTTGCGCACTGCCTCATTCATAAACACTACCAGTGCCATCACCACCAAGAAGATGGCTGCTGACGCTAGCAACGTAATCCATTGATCTGTCGAAGAAACTGAGAACATCTGTGCCACCGTCACCGGCAGGCGACTAACGATACCAGCAAACAACACCATCGAAATACCGTTACCAATTCCATTATTTGTCACCAATTCACCAAGCCACATTAAGATCAGTGCGCCTGCAACAAGTGTGGCAATCAACGTCACCAAAATCAGGGGTGAAGTGGTCAAAAGCAAGCGTTGGCTATTGAGCAGGGCCAAGACCGAAATACTCTGCACTACAGCTACTGGTACAGATAATAGTCGAGTGTATTGATTTAAGCGTTCTCTGCCTGCTTCGCCGTCTTTTTGCATTTCTTTCAGACTAGGAATCAGCATGCCACCTAACTGCGTCACGATCGAAGCGGTGATATATGGATTAATACCTACGGCCACAATCGAAAAATTGGAAAGCGTGCCACCCGAAAACACATTGAGCAGACTAAGAAATTGACTACCCGCAAAAAGGGACTGCAGTGCAGTCACATCAACTCCTGGTAAAGGAATGTGGGCTAAGAGGCGAAATACCGCAAAAATCCCCAAGGTAAAAAGTAGCTTACGTCTGAGTTCTGGTGTAGTGAGGAGACTCTGGAAGAAAGAGACGATGTTTTTCACGACGTTAGTCGACGAGTTGCCCGCCAGCCGCCTCAATGGCAGCTTTAGCGGATTTGGTAGCGCGGAGACCCACGACCGTAATTTTACGAGTCAGCGTTCCTCCACCAATGACTTTAGCGCGTGAGAAACGCTTGTCAATGACCTGTTCCAGTTTTAACGTTTCTAAAGTGACTGTTTCAGCAGACATTTTCTCGAGTTCAGACAATTTCACTTCTGCGGTAGGATGAAGCACTTTGAGGCGAGATTTTCCACGCATCATGGGCAAACGCTTAACGAGTGGTAGCTGGCCACCTTCAAACCACAACGGAATAGTGACACCGACGCGTGAACCTTGACCTTTGGTACCACGACCGACAGTGTGGCCACCTTTACCTGAACCATAACCACGACCAATGCGCTTTTTGGGACGCTCTGTAATGCTGGGAAGTGAGGTGAGTTTGGACATGATTACTTGGTCTTTGGTTTAACGCTTGGTTTTTTGGCGATTACTTTTTTGGTCACGGCCTTAGCTGGCTGAGCAGAATCAGCTTTTTTGTCATCAGTTTTTTTCTCAACGACTGCCCCTTCTTTTTGGGAAGCAGTTTCTTTGGCTTTTGCCTGAATCTCTTCAACTTTGCGAGCTTCTTCTGCTTCACTTTCAGCAACTGATTTCAATTTAATACCCTTAAGGTTGACTAACACTTGGATGCGGCGCAGGGCTTCGAATGTAGCATACACGTTGGAAGCCTGGTTGCCTGTACCCATGATTTTACTGGAAATATCGCGAATGCCTGCTGCATCGACGACGGCACGAATAGGTCCACCAGCGATGACACCAGAGCCTTTCGGAGCGGGCTTGAGCAGAATGGAGGCTGCACCTTTTTTCACTCGGAGTGAAAAAGGAATGGTAGTACCATCCATCGGAACAACAATCATTTTCTTCTTAGCTTTTTTGACACCTTTTTTGACAGCAGCTTGGACATCTTTAGCTTTGCCCAATCCGACACCAACTCGACCTTTTTTGTCACCAACCACCATCAATACAGAAAAACCCATCTTGTTGCCACCCTTGGTCTTTTTGGACACGCGGGAGACCTGAATGACTTTTTCATCAAACTCACTAGGCACTGAGTCCTGGCGGGAGTGATTATTGCGGTTGTTGCGGTTGTTATCTGCCATAGTTAGACGTGTATGTTACCTTCGCGAAGAGCGTCAGCAACTGCTTTGATACGGCCATGATAGCGATATGAACCGCGATCAAAGACCAATGATGTAATCTTGTTTTTCTTAAGTTGTTCGAGCAATCGAGAAGTTGTCTCGAGAGCCGCAGCGGTTTTGCCAGTGACAGCTTTCTTGCCCTTGCCGGCATAACTACTGGCGGCAGCCAGTGTTTTACCTACCGTATCATCAATGACTTGAAGATAGATGTACTTATTTGAACGAAACACCGTCAAACGTGGACGTTCACTTGTTCCGGTTAACTTAGCACGGACACGAGCTTTACGACGTTTGGCGAGCTGTTGGTAGTAGGTTGTTGCTGGCATGGTTTGTTTTATCTGGTGTTAACCTGATTAGGCGGCAGCTTTACCCTGCTTACGGCGGACTACTTCATCCTCGTAGCGGATACCTTTACCTTTATAGGGTTCAGGAGGTTTGAGGTCGCGGATATCAGCCGCAACTTGACCAACTGCTTGTTTATCAATACCTTCAATAATGATTGTATCGTTACCTTCGATCGAAATTTTAATACCTTGTGGGGCTTTGACATCCACAGGGTGAGAAAAACCCAGAGCAAGTGAGATACCTGCGCCCTTCATCGTGACGCGATATCCTGTTCCAATCAATTTTAGCGTTTTTTTATAGCCATCAGTTACACCCACAACGTTGTTGTTGAGCAAACTACGCATCAAGCCATGATTGGCACGAGTCTGACGATCTTCATTTTCACGACTAACGACGATCTTGCCATCTTCAGTCTTGACGGAAATATGCTCAAAACATGGTGCTGACATCTGACCTTTAGGGCCTTTGACAAGCACAACGGTAGGTGTCACTTCAAGAGTGACGCCTGCGGGCAAAGTGATAGCTTTTCGTCCAATACGTGACATAGTTTCTTTACCAGATCTGGCAAATGAGCTCACCACCAGCGTTCTGCTTGCGGGCTTCTTTGTCAGTCATAACACCTTTACTCGTTGAAATGATAGTGATGCCGTAACCACCGAGTGCGCGAGGCACTTTGGCGGAACCTGAGTACAAGCGACGACCTGGACTCGATAAACGACGCACATCAGTAATAGCAGGTGTTTTGTTAACGTACTTCAACTTGATCACCAGATTACTCTGAGGAGCCTGTTGCTGTAGATCCACTTTCTCAACGTAGCCTTCTTGCTCAAGAATCTTGGCAATAGCTTGTTTGAGTTTAGAGTGTGGGATCACCACTTCAGAGTGTCTCGCGAGGAGAGCATTCTTTATGCGGATGATCATGTCTGCAATCGGGTCGGTCATAGTTATTTACTGGCTTTCACCACTCCTGGCAGTTCGCCTTTCATAGCCAACTCGCGGAAGGTGATACGGCTAAGTCCGAAGAAGCGCATAAACGCTTTTGGACGGCCTGTAATTTTATCGCGGTTTTCCGTTCTCGTCGAGACGCGGTTGACTTTTTTGACTCCACTTGCTCGCAACCGTTCAGCGGCGGCGTTGTTGCGGAGTGCTTTGGCGATTTTAGATTTTTTTGCCATAGATTAGTACCAAGTTATTTGGTCTCCTTTGCAAAAGGCATACCAAGTAATTCCAGCATGCGGTGAGATCGTTCAGGATTGGAGTTTTTGGCAACAATCGTGATTTGCAAACCACGCACACTTTCAATCTGATCGTAGTTAATCTCGGGGAACACGATTTGTTCTTCAATACCGAGGTTGTAGTTGCCTTTGGCATCAAAAGCTGTCAAGGAAGTACCCTGGAAGTCTTTGACACGAGGCAAGGTAATAGCGACGAGTTTATCAAGGAACTGCCACATGCGCTCACCACGCAGTGTGACCATCACCCCCATTGGATCACCTTTGCGCAGTTTGAAACCTGCAATGGCTTGGCGAGCCTTGGTAATTTGTGGCTGTTGACCAGTGATCGTGCGAAACTGCACCACCACGTTTTCAGCAACTGTCTGGCGAGCTTTCGGATCTTGTGGTGTGGTAATACCCATATTTATCACCACTTTGGTGATAGCAGCGACTGCCATTGGACTTTTGTCCTTAAACTCTTTTTGGAGAGCTGGCACGACTTGCTCGAGGTATTGTTGTCGTAAGCGGTTCATACGTTATTTTTTCTTCTGTTGTTTGGCCTTCACTTTTGCTCGCATATCGGTAGCAGGCGCGGGACTATCGATAATTTTTGAATCTTTCGATTTCTTGGCGGGTTCAGGAACCGGTTGACCAGTTTTCTTGAACACACGAGTCTTGGTACCATCTTTGGTAATCTGGTATCCAATGCGATCAGCCTGACCTTTATCGTTGATAATTGCCACTTTGGCAGTTGGCAATGGTCGAGGTAATGTCAATTTTTGTCCAGCACGGTCAGCTACTGGCTTAAGGTGTTTGACATACATGTTGACGTTTTCAACAACTACTTTTTCAACAGTAGCTAAGACACGGATAATCTGGCCTTTTTTGCCTTTATCCTTGCCTCCGGTAACGAGCACTTGATCGCCGACTTTGAATTTCATCTTAGAGTACCTCCGGGGCTAAACTGGCGATCTTGGCGAATCCACGATCTTTAACTTCACGAGCAATCGGGCCAAACACACGTGAACCAACAGGTTCGGGGTTGTCTCTGGCTTGCACGATTACCGCGGCATTATCATCAAATCGAATATATTCACCATTAGCGCGGCGATGTTCTTTGTGTGTACGAACGACTACCGCTTTGACTTTTTCACCTTTTTTCAAGGTTCCGTGGGGGTCAGCCAAAATAACTGAAGCAGTTACAAGATCACCCACACTACCAAACTTGCGGAACGATCCACCATGGACCTGAATCACGCGAATTTGGCGAGCACCGCTGTTGTCAGCGACAGTGAGAACGGAGCGCAATTGAATCATTGGGCCACCTCAACTTTTGCTGATACAGTAAAATGCTTGGTGCGACTAAGTGGACGACACTCGACGATGGTAACCTTGTCACCTTCAGCCAGAGTGATACCTTCATAGTGGCACGCGTAGTTTTTGCTACGTTTGACAAATTTTTTGTAGAGTGGGTGCTGCCAGCTGCGTTCGACCTTCACACGAGCGGTGTTGGTGGTCTTGAGCGAAGTGACGGTACCTTGTAGTGTTTTCATATTAGGCGTTATTTCCTGTGAGCTCACGTTGGCGCAGCATACCTCTGACTCGAGCGATATCATCACGCAGGTGACGAAGCTGAGTTGGGTTACTAAGCCGACCGGTCATCTTGGTCTGACGCATGGTCGCAAGTTTGGTCATAGCCTCATTCAACTGAGTGTTGAGTTCAGCTACTGACTTGTTGGCCAGATCTTTTATATCATTTCGTTTCATTTATGCTTCCTTACTGACAAGATTGGTCTTGACAGCGAGTTTGTGGCCAGCTTTGGTGAAAGCTTCTTTGGCCATTTCGGCAGTCACACCACTCATCTCAAAGAGAATGGTGCCTGGGCGGATGACAGCTACGTAGTGCTGAATATCGCCTTTACCGGAACCCATTTTGACACCTACTGGTTTGCCAGTGACACTTTTGTGAGGGAAAACCCTCATCCAGTAGCGACCAGCACGTTTGGTGACATAGGTAATTTTTTTACGAGCAGCTTCAATTTGTGCCGATGTGATCCATCCGGCTTCAGTCGCTTTGAGACCGAAGTCTCCAAAGGCTAAAGTATTTCCACGCAGAGCAAGACCTCGGCGTTTGCCGCGAAATTGCTTACGGTATTTCATTTTCTTCGGTTGTAGCATGGTTAGACTACCTCACCTTTATAGATCCAGACTTTGATACCGACATACCCTGAGCGCGTGCGCGCAGGAGCGTGGAAGTAATCAATGTTAGCCCGGAGAGTCTGGGTGGGTACCGATCCCTGGAAGTACTTTTCGCTGCGAGCAATTTCTGCTCCGCCTATTCTACCAGATAAAGCAATTTTTACACCCTTTGCACCTGCTCCCATCACTTTTTCCATCGCTTGTGAAACTGCACGGCGATGTGGGAAGCGTTTGATTAATTGTTCGGCAATGCGTTCTGCAACTAATTTGGCGCTTAGATCAGGCTTTTTCACTTCCTCAACTTTGAGATCAACCCGAACTTTGTCGCGTTTCACTTTGGAAATGTTCAACAGACGCTCAACGTCTTTTTTGATTTCTTCCAAGTTGACACCACCCTTACCAATCACCACACCAGGTCGAGAGACGTACAGAATCACCTTGATAGTGGTCAGAGAACGTTCGATATCGACTTGCACGACACCCGCATTTGACAACTTTTTGTTGAGCAGGTTGCGCAGGTGAAAATCTTCTAAGACGGTATCAGCATAGTGTTGCTTTGTAGCAAACCAGCGAGACTTCGCAAAGAAAGTAGTGCCGAGGCGGAAGCCAATTGGATTAACTTTTTGTCCCATACGTTATTTTGCTGCAGGTGCAGTCGCCCCTTTCGCAGCCTTGTGTTCGGTTTCAGCAGCTTTGACTGCTGGTGTAGCTTGATCTTGTGTCATGAGGGTCACGGTGACGTGACTCGTGCGCTTTTTGATCTCGTGGGCTCGACCTCTACTCACTGCACGGAAGCGTTTGTAGGTAGGACCTTGCGTCACTAGAATGTTGTCAATTTTTAAATCAGAGAACTGCAAGCCATGATTATTCACTGCGTTGGCAATAGCTTGCTTAACAGTCTTGAGCAACACTAAGGTAGACTTGCGCTCGATCACAGCCAGCTGTCGCAAAGCCTGGTCGAGCGGCAGTTTCTTAACTGTGTTCGCTACCAGACGCACCTTGCGGGGCGTTTGGCGAGTGAATTTTTGGGTTGCCGTTATTATCATGTTATTTTTCAGTATTATGTCTTAGCCAAGACACGTTTCACAATCTTGCCGTGGCCGCGGAACGTACGCGTTGGGGCAAACTCACCGAGTTTGTGACCAACCATTGCCTCACTCACAAAGACCTCCACAAACTTGCGGCCTTGGTGCACCATAAAGGTGTGACCGACAAAGTCTGGTGAAATCGTACTGGCCCGCGCCCATGTTTTGATGGGAGCTTTATTGCCGGTATTTTTTTGTGTGACGACCTTAACCAGTAGTTTGGGGTCGACAAATGGTCCTTTTTTACTTGATCTCGACATAGTGTAACCGCTTATTTAATGCGGCGGTCTTTCACAATATATTTGGTACTTTGTTTTCGTTTGTTACGAGTCTTGGTACCCAGAGCATGTTTGCCCCATGGTGTCTTGGGATACTTGAGACCAACACCACTGCGACCCTCACCACCACCATGTGGGTGAGAATCTGGATGTTGAGCAACACCACGGACAGTTGGGCGGATACCCATCAAACGCTTACGACCAGCTTTACCAAGTTTTTGGTTTTTCCAGTCAGCGTTACCAACCTGGCCGATTGTAGCAAAATTATCCGCGTGGATCAATCTAACTTCTTTGGACGGCAACAAAATGGTAACCATGTCACCTTCTTTTGCCTGAATGTATGCAGCTGTGCCAGCACCGCGTACGAGCTGAGCACCCTTGCCTTTGATGAGTTCGATATTGTGAATAGGCGTACCAATCGGGATATTTCGCAAAGAAACGGCATTACCAACACGAATTTCAGCTTTGGCCCCAGACATAACTTCTGCGTTAACTTCAAGACCTTCAGGAGCAATCATGTATCGCTTGTCACCATCAACATAGATAACTAATGCGATGTTAGCACTGCGCATTGGATCGTATTCAATTCGTTCCACACGACCGACAATACCTTCTTTTCCGCGGCGCCAATCAAGAATACGCATGCGTTTCTTGACACCACCGCCACGATGACGAACAGTAATATGACCAGAAGCGCCACGACCGGCACGCTTCAAGTGACCACCAGCAAGTAGTGATTTCTCGGGTTGACCTTTGTGCAGATGATCTCGGGTGAGATTCAGCTGGTGACGTTGGCCAGGAGTGGTAGCTTTACGTGCTTTAATCATAGTAATTGACGCTTACGCGGCACCTCCGATATCGAACACATCCAGAGTTTGACCTTTTTTCAGCGTAATAATAGCTTTTTTGACTTTGGACTGAATACGTTTCAAGCGGCGGCGACCAGTTGCTTTGGTGTCAGGGTGACCAAAAATCGTATTGACCGAGGTAACCTCGACATTATACAGGCGACGAATAGCATCAGCGACTTGCTGCTTGCTAGCAGTGCGGCTGACTTGGAAGGTAAACATATTCATCACCTTAGCTAACTGTAAGGTTTTCTCGGTGATGATAGGTTTTAAAATAACAAAGGCGTTCATGGTTAGGCGGTTTTGGTTTTGGTTGTACTAGGTTTTTTGGCGGCTGGCTTCTTTGCAGCAACTTTCTTAGGAGCTACTTCAGCTACTTCTTTCTTTTCAACAACTTCTTTAGCTGCTAAACGAGTCTCGATAGCTGTGAGGGTTTCTTCCGTGAGCACAACGAAATCTGCATTCAAGATATCAAGAGCATTTACTCTCTCGGCAGTAGTAATTAGCACTTCTGACATGTTGCCAATTGACTTGACCAGAGTAGCATCAGAAACGGCTGTGACCACTAAGATACGTTCGGACTTCAGGGAAGTCAGACTCTTGCGAAGCACTTTAGCGTCTTGGTTAAGATCAAACAAAATAACTTGTTCTGCTTGAGCAGCTAATGCCGTACCGACCGCTTGTCGTTTCATCTGACCAGTCAATTCCATCCACCAGTTTTGTGTACCGGTTGGACCATGAGACACGCCACCACCGACAAAGATGTTGGGTGTGCGGGCACCATGACGAGCGCCACCTGTATGCTTCTGCTTGTACCATTTTTTCTTGGTACGATTAACTTCGCCACGAGTTTTAGTCTTGGCTGTGCCTTGACGTTGACGTGACAAATATATGCGAACTGCTTGAGCCAAAAGAATAGGATTAGCAGCTGTATCAAATAGTGGTGACTTGACAGTGACTTTGGAGAGGCCAGTGGAGGTAAGTGAAGCAAGTTGCATTAGGTGGTCTCAGGTGCTACTTCTGCAGCAACCTCTTCAACAACTGGCTGAGGGAGACCAGAAGCACTCAAATCGAGTTCAACTGGGCGACTCTCACCCATTTTAGTGATAGTAACAGAACCATTAGCAGCTCCAGGAATAGGGCCACTGAGCCACACTTCATTAGTGATTGTATCCATGTGCACGACCACGAGACCACTCACGGTTTTTGTTTCAGTACCGTAGTGACCTGGCATCCGCTTGCCCTTAAGCACGCGACCAGGATTGGTACCAGAACCAATGGAACCTACAGTACGCAAACGATCTGATTGACCATGGGTAACGGGGCCACCGCGGAAGTTGTGACGCTTGACGGCACCAGCAAAACCACGACCTTTACTAATACCTTGGACTTTGACCACATCACCGACTGTCAGCACATCAGAAACCGTCATCGTGGTACCAATTGCTGGTACAGAGCCGTCTTCTGCTGGAGTGACTTCAATCGTGCGAAGTGTACGGATACCTTGTGAAAAACCGCCCTTCTCGAGTCGAGAGCGGAGCGGTTTAGACATATTTTTGAGTTTTTTTGTACCAAAACCAACTTCAATGAGTTTTTTACTATCAGTTGATTG